>NZ_JAGQFP010000002.1:930867-1241156 GCF_019090095.1 Stutzerimonas stutzeri
GCGCCAGATCCGGCAACGCAACCATCTGTTCGAACTGCAGCTGCAGCCCGAGCAAACGCAGCGCATCTATATCCGCTTGGAGAGCGAAGGGTCGATCCAGGCGCCCCTGACGTTGTGGGCGCCATCGGCCTATTTAGAAGAGCAGTCGGCGCACACTTACATACTGGCGATCATCTACGGCGTGCTGCTGGTGATGCTGGTCTACAACCTGTTCATCTACCTCAGCGTGCGTGATCGCAGCTACCTCTACTACATCCTCTACATCGCCTCGTTCGGCCTCTACCAGGTGTCGGTCAATGGTTTGGGCGTGCAGTACCTGTGGCCCAATTCGCCGTGGTGGGCCAACGTTTCGACGCCCTTTCTGATCGGCGCGGCGGGGCTCTTCGGTAGCCAGTTCGCGCGCAGTTTCCTGCACACGCGAGAGCACAGCCCCTGGGTCGACCGCACCCTGATGGGGATCATGGCCATGGGTGTGATCACCATGGCGATGGCGTTCACGTCCAGCTACGCGTTGTCGCTACGCCTGGCCACCTTGCTGGCGCTGCTGTTCATTCTGGTGGTCTTTGCAGCCGGCAGCCTCGCCTGGTACCGCGGGATGCGGGTGGCTCGCTATTTCATGACGGCCTGGACGGCGTTCCTTGTCGGTGGGCTGATCAACACCCTCATGGTGCTTGGCTATCTGCCGCATACCTTCTTCACCATGTACGCCGGCCAGATCGGCTCCGCCGTCGAGGTCGCACTGCTGTCGCTGGCGCTGGCCGACCGCATCAATGCCATGCGCGAAGAGCGCGCCAAGATGCTGCAGGAAACCGGTCGTGAACTCGAGCGGATGAACCGCGAACTGGCCGAAAGCAACCGCCTCAAGGATCAGTTTCTGGCCAACGTCACCCATGAACTGCGCACGCCCATGCATGGCATCCTCGGTAGCCTCGAGCTGATGCAGACGCTGGAGCTCAAGGGCGAGCTGGAGCAATACCAGAGGATCGCGACCGGCTCGGCGCGCGAGATGATGCGGCTGGTCAATGACATTCTCGCGTTGACCGAGCTGCAAGCCGGCAGGCTGCAAATGCGCCGGCAGCCGTTCGAGTTGCGCACCTTGGTCGACGAACTGTTCGCCACCTATCGGGCGCGAGCGGCGCTGAGCGGGTTGGGCCTGGAACTGGACATCGCGCCTCACGTGCCAAACCGGTTCGAGGGCGATGCCACCCGGTTGAGGCAAAGCCTGGGGTATCTCTTGGACAACGCCATCAAGTTCACGAAGCAGGGACATGTACGGCTGGCGTTCAGTGGTGAAGACGGGGCGGACGACCTGTTTATCCTGGAAGCGATGGTGATCGATACCGGCATCGGCTTCGAAGCACCGGTCGATGACTCGCTCTACCACTATTTCCGCCAACTGGATGGCAGCATGACGCGCCGGTACGGCGGACTCGGCATCGGTCTGTCCTTGTGCCGCCAACTCGTCGAGCTGCTCGACGGCGAGATCTCATACCAATCCGAACCGGGGCGCGGCAGCTGCTTCAAGGTGCGCGTACCACTGCGCCGCCTCTAGCTCGCCCGATCCCGAGCGTCTGCGCGGGTTCTTCGGGGGCAAGCGGCGATCCCGGAGCGCAGGTTTTGGCCGAAACCGCGCTTTTTCAGTGCTTCCATGCGTGCTTCACTGCTTCTTGTGGGTCGCCGCCAGCGGCGACGCGCAACGGCCCAGTACGTCCGGACGGCGAGGTAGCCAATGCTCGACTCTCACGGTGCGGTCTGACTGGTCGATCACCGCTTCTGCCTGCCCAGGAGGTCCCCATGAACCTGCACCAATTCGCCGAAACCCATGAGGTGCTCAACCAGGTCCCGCCGCTGGAAGGCGCCAACCTGTACCGTCTCGATCTGCCCCTGCAGGACTGGGTACGGCGTAACAAGGGCGGGTGGGCGGAATCGCGGCTCGATGCCTATGGCCAACTGGCTGGCGGGCCGCTGATGGTGGCGGGTTTTCTTGCCAACGAAAACAAGCCGGTGTTCAAAAGCCATGACCGCTACGGCCATCGCATCGATCTGGTGGAGTTTCATCCCGCTTACCACGAGCTGATGCGCACCGCGATCGCTCATGGCATTCCGTCGTTGCCCTGGACCGATCCGCAGCCAGGCTCGCAGGTGGCGCGCGCGGCATTGATGTACCTGCACAACCAGGCTGAGGCCGGCAGCAGCTGCCCGCTGACCATGACCTACGCCAGCGTGCCGGCCTTGCGTCTGCAGCCTGGCGTCAGTGAGCGCTGGCTGCCGAAGATCCTCAGCCTCGAGTACGACCCGCGCAATGTGCCGATGGAGCAGAAGACCGGGGTCACCATCGGCATGGCGATGACCGAAAAACAGGGCGGTACCGACGTACGCGCCAACACCACGCGCGCCTATGCCGTCGAGGCCAGCGGTCCGGGGCAGGTGTACGAACTGGTCGGGCACAAATGGTTCTGCTCCGCGCCCATGTGCGACGCCTTCCTGACCCTGGCGCAGACCGACAAGGGCGTGAGCTGTTTCCTGTTGCCGCGCCACCGTCCCGACGGCAGCCGTAACCAGTTCTACATCCAGCGGTTGAAGAACAAGCTGGGCAACTGGGCCAACGCCTCCAGCGAAGTGGAGTTCCGCGGCGCGCTGGCCTGGATGATCGGTGAAGAAGGGCGCGGCGTGCCGACCATCATCGAGATGGTGTCCTCGACCCGCTTCGACTGCATGATCGGCTCCAGTTCGCTGATGCGCCAGGCGCTGACCCAGGCCATGCACCATTGCGCTCATCGCCAGGTCAGCGGCCGCGTCCTGGCCGAGCAGCCATTGATGCAGAACGTGCTGGCCGACCTGTCGCTGGAAAGCGAGGCGGCCCTGGCGCTGACCCTGCGCATGGGCCGCGCGCTCGATCATCCGTTCGACGAGGCGGAAGAGAAGTTCGCCCGCCTGGTAACGGCCATTGGCAAATACTGGATCTGCAAACGCGCCCCGGAAATGATCGCCGAGGCCAGCGAATGCCTGGGCGGTGCCGGCTACGTCGAAGAAACCATCATGCCGCGGCTGTATCGCGAGGCGCCGGTCAACTCCATCTGGGAAGGCTCGGGCAATGTGCAGTGCCTGGATGTGCTGCGCGCGCTGTCGAAGGAGCCCGGCGTGATCGAGGTATTGTTCACCGAGCTGGGCGACGGCCATGGCGATGCTCGCTTGAAGCATCACATCAATCGCCTGCAAACAGCGTTCGCCGATAAGGACGATATCCAGTACCTAGCCCGTCAACTGACCGAGGACATCGCCGTTGCGCTTCAGGCCAAGCTGCTGCTCGAGGCGGGCAACGATGCCGTCTCCGATGCATTCATCACCAGCCGTCTGGAGGGCTGCGGCCATGCATTCGGCACCTTGCCGCGCGGGCTCGACATCAGTGCGCTGCTGGCGCGCAGCGCACCGTTTCTAGACTAGCGCCGCTGATGGTGCGTCGTGGCGCTCGGCGAGGACGGCTGCCAACACCCCTCGATCGATATTCCCCCCGCTGAGCACCACCGCAATGCGCTCGCCCAGGTTGGCGTCGCGTTCCTGCATGGCTGCGGCCAGTGCGGCCGCACCGGCGCCTTCGGCGAGGTTGTGGGTGTCTTCGTGCAGGGCGCGGATGGCCTGGCGAATCTCGCCGTCATCGACGCGTACGATGCGCGCCGCACCCTGGCGAATGATTTCCAGCGCTTCGGGCGCCGGGATCCGGCAGGCCATGCCATCAGCGAAGGTGTTGGCCGTTTCGGTGGTGACGATGCGGCCCTGCTCGACACTTTGGGCGTAGGCATCGGCTGCGCTGGACACCACGCCGATGATCTCCGTGTCCAGGCCTAGCAGATCGCGGGTTCGGATCATCCCGCAGATACCCGAGCCGAGGCCGATGGGCACGTAGACCCGGCGCAGCTTCGGCGCCGCTTCGAGCAGTTCCAGCGCGTAGGTGGCGACGCCTCGGATCAGGTCCGGGTGCAGGGACGGGACGAAATGCCAGCCGTTGGCCTCGGCCAGTTCCGCGGCCCGTTGCCGGGCGGTATCGAAGTCGCGACCGTATTCGACGACCTCGGCACCACAGGCGCGCATGGCGGCGTTCTTTTCCGTTGAGTTGCCCTCAGGCACCAGGATCTGCAATGGCAGGCCTGCCTTGCGTGCGGCCATGGCCAGGCTGATGCCGTGATTGCCGCGGGTCGCGGTGATGAGGCCCGGCAGGTACGGCTCGCGCTTGAGCAACTCCTCTACGTAGAGCAGGCCGCCCCGCACCTTGAAAGCGCCCGCTGGCGTGTGGTTCTCGTGCTTGACCCATAGTTCACAGCCCAGCCGCTCGGCGAGCAACGGCCAGGTGTATTGCGGGGTTGGCGGTACGCTTCGGTGAACCAGTTCGGCTGCCTGGCGCAGTTGGGGTAGATCGAACATCGAACGCTCCTTTGCGGGTTTGACGACGATCCTAGGTGGCAGGCATTGTATGGGTAAATCTTTATATTGCATGGCAAACAATGTGGTTACCCAATCTCGATTCGGATGATCATCCGCGCTACCTGGCGCTGGTCGACGCCATTGCCGGGGCCATTGCCCGTGGCGAGCTGAAACCGGGCGACCGGTTGCCACCGCAGCGGCGCTTGGCCTGGGCGCTGGGCCTCAATCCCAGCACGGCGATGCAGGCCTACCGCGAGGCCGCGCGTCGGCATCTGGTGGGCGGCGAGGTCGGGCGCGGCACCTATGTGCTGGCCAGCAGCCGCGAGGCCAGCCTGTTCCGGCTGAAAACACCGGAGGCGCACCCGGAGTTGGTCGACCTGTCGACCAACCTACCGGTGCTCGACCCAGACGATGACGACCTGCAGCGCAGCATGACGGCCTTGTGCGCGACGGGTGAGCTGGCGAGTCTGCAGGGCTATCCCTCCGCACGCAGCCTGCAACGTGGCCAGCTGGCGGTCAGCAGCTGGCTGCGCGGAAGAGCGCTTGAGGTTCCGCCGCAGCAAGTCATGCTTTGTGCCGGGGCGCAGCAGGGGGTGTTCGCGGCGCTGATTGGCTTGTGCGAGCCCGGTGAACCGGTGCTGGTCGAAGCCCTGACCTCGCCAGGCATCAAGGCCGCCGGGCGCCAGTTGCGCCTGCCATTGCACGGCGTGGCGATGGACGCCTTCGGCATTCTGCCGGAGGACCTTGACCGACAGGCCCGGGCCACCTCGGCGCGCGTGGCCGTGCTGACACCCTGCATGCAGAACCCGACCGCCGTCAGCATGGATGCGCAACGCCGCGAAGCCATAGCCGCCGTGGCGCGCCGGCGCGGCTTGCTGATCATCGAGGACGACATCTACGGCGCGCTGGGCGACGAGCCGCCGCTGGCCGCGGCGCTGCCCGATCGCACCTTGTTGATCAGCAGCCTGTCGAAGACGGTCGCACCCGGTTTGCGGCTGGGGTTCATCGCCGGCCCGGACGCGTGGCTGGCGCGTATCGACCCGGAACGGCAGGCGACCAGCTGGGCCTTGTCCTCGCTTTGTCTGCGACTCGGTTGCCAGTGGTTGGAAGACGGCACCGCGGCACGGCGACTGGCCTGGCAGCGTGAGCAGATGACCCGCCGCTGGCGCCTGGCGCAGAAACTGCTTGGGACTGTTTTGTCCGGCGCCTCGGCAAACGCCGCGCCGCATCTGTGGCTCGAACGGGCGAAGGATCAGGATCTGCCTGCGCTGTGCCGGAACGCCGGGATCGAAGCGGCAACGGCGGAGGTCTTCGCGGTGGGCCACGGCGCGCCCAACGCGCTGCGGCTGAGCCTGACCGCGGCGCCCAGCCTGGCGCTGTTGAAAGCGCGGCTTGAGGCGCTGGCGCGGCGGCTGGACGCATCGGATCGATGACCGCCGCAATCCGGTGCTACCGCTGTCATCGATCAGCAGGCAAGATGTTTTCAACGACTGATAAAGGAAACGCACCATGAATTCAGCAGGCGAGACTTTCCGCATTGCCACCAGCGCTGAGGCGGCCGTGGACCACCTTGCCGAGTTGCATCAGCACGCCACCCGCGCATTGAATCAGGCCCTCAAGCGCTATGTCGCCACGCGCCAGGAGCCGGGCGCTGCCGAGCGTGCGCTGTTCCGCTATCCCGAACTGCGACTGACCTACGAATGCCATGGCGAGGTGCCGGCCTCGACCCGTGCCTATGCAAAAGTGCAGGCACCGGGCGTCTACAGCGTGACCGTGACCCATCCGGCGGCGTTTCGCAGCTACCTGCTCGACCAGCTGCGGCCGCTGATCCAGGATTTCGGCGTCAAGGTCGAGGTGGGCATCAGCGAGCGCAATATTCCCTATCCGTACGTGATCGAGCAGGGCGATGAACTGGCCGGTACCGGCGTGACCGCGGCCGAGCTGGCGCGGGTGTTCCCCAGTACCGACCTGTCCGCGGCCACCGATGACATTGCCGACGGCCTCTACGACTGGGAACACGCCGATCCTTATCCGTTGGCGCTCTTCGATGGTGCGCGGGTGGATTTCTCGCTGCGCCGGCTGGTGCATTACACCGGCAGCGACTGGCGCCATGTGCAGCCCTGGATCCTGCTGACCAACTACCACCGTTACGTCGACCAGTTCATTCGCCATGGCCTCGACATGCTGCGCGACGACACCCGCTTCGTGCGCATGGTGCTGCCGGGCAACATCATCATCGAGCGCGGCATGGAGGAGGGCGAGGCACAGGCCATTATCGGTGGCGTGCTCTGGCACCGTTACCAGATGCCGGCCTATCACCTGCAGTCCGAGGATGGCCACGGTGTCACCCTGGTGAACATCGGCGTCGGCCCGTCGAACGCCAAGAACATCACCGACCACCTGGCGGTGCTGCGCCCGCATTGCTGGTTGATGATCGGCCACTGCGGCGGGCTGCGGCAGTCGCAGTCCATCGGCGACTATGTGCTGGCGCACGCCTACATGCGCCGCGACGGCATCCTCGACCGGGTGCTGCCGCCGCACATCCCGCTGCCGGCATTGGCCGAAGTGCAGCAGGCGCTGCAGGAAGCCGCCGCGCAGGTCACCGGCGACAAGGGCGAGGCGCTGAAGAAGCGGTTGCGCACCGGCACCGTGCTGACCTACGACGACCGCAACTGGGAGCTTCGCTGGGCCCAGGAACGGCCGCTGATCAACCTGTCCCGCGCCGTGGCGGTGGATATGGAAAGCGGCACCATCGCCGCTCAGGGCTATCGCCTGCGGGTGCCCTACGGGACGCTGCTCTGCGTGTCGGACAAACCGCTGCACAGCGAGATCAAATTGCCGGGCTCGGCCAACGCTTTCTATGAGCGTGCCGTCACCCAGCACCTGAAGATCGGCATCGCCGCGCTCGATCTGCTGCGCGATCAGCTCAATTCGCTGCACTCGCGCAAATTGCGCAGCTTCGACGAGCCGCCGTTCCGCTAGTCGCAGCCGCAGCATGAAACGCACAAAGCCCGAGGAGACTCGGGCTTTGTGCATCTGGCGGTCCGCGCCATGCGGCGTCCGGCTAGCGCCGTGTCATGCCGCCAGCAGCCAGGCGCCGGTGATGGCCGCTGCGGCACCGGCGAGACGCACCAGCGGAGTTGCCACGTGCGGAAGGTTGCGCGCCACGGCATAACCGCCGGCGTGCAACGCGGCAGTGGCGACGACGAAGCCGGCGGCATAACCCCAGGGACTCGACAATGCCGGCAGCTCCAGGCCGTGGGCGACGCCATGGCTGGCGGCGAACAACGCCGTGAGGCCAGCCGCGACGGCCAGCGGTGGACGCACGGCCAGGGCGACCAGCAGGCCGAGAGCCAGGACCGAGCCGGCAATACCGGTTTCCATCAACGGGATCACGACACCCGCGAAGCCGACCAGGCCACCGAGCAGCATGGTCGCAACGAAGGTGAGCGGCAGCGCCCAGCGCGCCGTGCCCTGCTGTTGCGCGGCCCAAAGGCCGACAGCGAGCATCGCCAGCAGGTGATCGAGGCCGAAAAGCGGGTGGGCGATGCCGGACAGCACGCCGGTGTGGTCGTGGCCGGGATGGGCGAAGGCGAAAGCCGGGCTGAGCAGCAGGGCAGCGGCGATTGCGATGTTCTTCTGCGGTGTCATGCGGTCATCCTCGAGTCTGCATGCGGTGGGGTGGGGACTACGGTGTGCTGGGGGTTTCCAGGTCGCGGGCAGAGCCCGCTCCTACAGGGTGAGTACGATCAGGCGGCGCGGAGCATGCCCTGTTTCTCAATAAACGCGATGATCTCGTCTAGGCCCTGGCCCACCTTCTGGTTGCTGAACACAAAGGGCTTGTCGCCGCGCATCTTGCGGGTGTCGCGGTCCATGACCTCCAGCGAGGCACCGACCAGGGGCGCCAGGTCGACCTTGTTGATCACCAGCAGATCGGACTTGCAGATGCCCGGTCCACCCTTGCGTGGCAGCTTGTCGCCGGCCGACACGTCGATCACGTAAATGGTCAGGTCCGACAGCTCCGGGCTGAAGGTCGCCGAGAGGTTGTCGCCGCCGGATTCGACGATGATCAGGTCCAGGCCCGGAAAGCGGCGGTTGAGCTGCTCGACCGCTTCGAGATTGATCGAGGCATCCTCGCGGATCGCCGTGTGCGGGCAGCCGCCGGTCTCGACCCCGATGATGCGCTCGGGCGCCAGGGCCTCGTTGCGCACCAGGAACTGCGCATCCTCCTGGGTGTAGATGTCGTTGGTCACCACGGCCAGGTTGTAACGCTCACGTAGCGCCAGGCAGAGGGCAAGGGTCAGGGCGGTCTTGCCGGAACCGACCGGCCCGCCGATACCGACGCGAAGGGGTTGGGTGTTCATGGGTGGTCTCCTCTGGATGGCAGCTGGGGTGCATCGGGGTTGATGCGAAGGGGCGTGCCGCTGCCGGCTGAGTAGGGGCAACGGGAAGCGTTTGGGGAGCGTGGAGATCGCAGCCACGCCCCTTGTGGTCCTGTGCGAGGCGCAGAGCGTTTGGATGGGTTTCGCACTGCAGAGCGGTTTGGGTGATCGATGGAGGCGTACGCAGTTGTGTCAGGCGCCGCGCTTTCCTCGGCTGGGACTACGGGTTGCGCCTCGCACGGCGCCTTACTTTTCTTTGTTTGCGCAAAGAAAAGTAAGCAAAAGAAAGCGCACCCCTGCATGCGGGTTTTGCTTCGCAAAACTTCCCTCGCTCCGGTGCTGCTCCGGGGGTCGTCGCGAAGGGACATCCATGCCGACGGCGGCCCCGACCCATCACTCCGCGCTCGGCATCCATGCCTCGCGTCCCCCTGCGCAACACCTGCGCTCGGCCTCCTGGAGGGGAGTCGAGACCGAGCCGCCTGAAAGATCGTAAACAGCGAAACAGAAGCGCTTCGTTTGTTTTCTGACAAATGACCTATCAGACGCCACCGACCGCTCCTTTCAGACGGCCGAATGGATTCCGCGCGGAGGGGCGCGAGGTCCGTAGGGTGGGTAACGCGAAGCTTACCCACCGTTTTGGAAAGTAATCCGCCATGGTCCGGCGAGAACGTGGTTGTAGCCTGTGGTGGAAAATGCTGCGCAGTTTTCCACCCTACATTGCTGAACAGGGATCGAGTCCGAGTTGTCTGAAAGTTCGCAAAAAGCGAAACAAAAGCGCTTCGCTTGTTTGCGGGCAAATGACCTATCAGACGCCGCCGAACGCCCCTTTCAGGAGGCCGAATGGAATCGCTGCGTAGAGGGACGAGCGGCATGGATGCCGCGAGAGGCGTAAAGGGTCGGGGCCGCCGTCGGCATGGATGGCCCTTGTACGCCGGCCCCCGGAGCGCGGATGGAATGAGGGAAGTCGAGCGAAGCGAGACCCGGATGCAGGGGCAAGACCTTTTGGTTCCTTTTGGGGCAATTGCCAAAAGGGACTCGCCCAGCAGGGCGAAACCAATGCATCGGCCAACTCGCTTACCCGCCCGAGATTCCCAACCCGGCGCCAACAGAGCGTTGTCGGAAGGGCGGCCCATATTAAGCGTCAACGAGGATACGGCGATCTGGGACCAATCGAACCGCTTATTACGCGCTCCATCCGAATGCAAGCTCGCCCCTATAAATGCGCATGGCAAAGCCGGACTCGATCCCCTCATGACCTAAACAACCGACTGTACTGCCGCTCATGCCCCATGCTCATCAGCGCCAGCCCAAAGGCGGCGCTGCCCCAGCGCTCCGGCTCGATAACCGTTGCGTCGAGTTGGGCCTGCTGCAGGCTAGGGAGCAGCTGCGAGGTCAACCGCTGCGCCGCCTGCTGCCCCAGCGGCAGCGTCTTCATCAACACCGCCAGTTGATTCTCCAGCCAGCCCCACAGCCAGGCGGCCAGTGCATCCTCGGGGCTGATGTCCCAGGCGCGCGCGGCCAGCGCCCAGCCCAGGGCCAGACCGGGTTCGTCGATGCGTTGAAACAGGGTGCGGGCCGGGGCGTCGAGTTCTGGCAGGTTGTCCAGCAATTGCTTGAGCGAATAGCCCATCTGCCGGCTCTCCAGCCGCAGCTCGCGAGTCTCGCGGCTGGCGCAGTGGCGGGCGGCGAGCTGTTCCAGTTCGTCCCAGTCTTCCGCCGCGGCAGCGCAGCAGTGAGCCAGCAGCAGCGGCGCCTCGAAGCGTGCCAGGTTGAGCAGCAGCTGGTCGCCCAGCCAGCGGCTGGCGCTGGCTTCGTCGTGCACAAGCCGTTGCTCGACGGCCATTTCCAGCCCTTGGGAATAGCTGTAGCCGCCGATCGGCAATTGCGGGCTGGCGAGCCGCAGCAGCGCGAACCCCGCCGGTGTCATGCGCGCACGCCGAACTGATGCAGGCGAGGCGCGTAGCTGAATTCTGCCTCGCCGGCATGGGAGTGGTGATGGCCGCCGCCATAGGCGCCGTGCTCGGGCTGGAAGGGCGCCTCGATGGCTTCGACGCGGGCGCCCAGCTGCAGCAGCATGTCTTTGAGCACGTAGTCGTCGAGCAGGCGCAGCCAGCCGTCGCCCACTTGCAGTGCGACATGGCGATTGCCCAGGTGGTAGGCGGCGCGCGTCAGCTCGAAGGCGCTGACGCAGGTCACATGCAGTAGCTGCTCGGCGCGGGCCCGCACCCGGGCGATGCGGCCGTCTTCGGCGCGCAGGCATTCGCCGTCATGCAGTGGCGGCTGGCCGCGTTCGAGGAACAGGCCGACTTCCTCGCCTTCGGTGGTGAAGCAACGCAGACGCGATTTACTGCGCGCCTCGAACGTCAGTTCCAGCTCTGCGTCGGCAGTGGCCTGAGGAGCGGTGCGGTGATGGATGACCAGCATGGCGAGCAGTTCCGATTGTGCAATGGCACAAGCAGAGCAAGCCCCTTGCCAACCCGACCCAGCCGGCACCGCACGCTGGCTGGGAACGCCGCGTGCCAGAAATGGCGCGTTTCGGTGTTCCGTTATGGTGCGCAGCGCGCTGCCGGGCACCATAGGCGTGCAAGTCAGTGCAGCGCGCGGACCATGTACACGGCAGGGATCTGGTAGCTGGCCAGATTGTCGACCTGAACGGCCTCCAGGTCGTCATGCGTGGCGTAGCCGAGGCGTGACCAGAAGGCTTCGGACTCCTGCACCGACACCAGTGCCGAGTAGCGCAGCTGCTGGCTGCGCGCCTGCTCGAGGTTGTGCTGAACCAGCGCCGGGCCAATGCCGCGACCGCTGGCTCGGCGGGAGACGGCCAGGTCGTGCAGATACAGGCAGTCGGCTTCGGCATGCGGTTGGAAGTCGCCATCCAGCGGGGTGACCTTGCCGACCCGTGAACGGTAGGCGAAGAGGTAGGCGCACACGCCCAGCTCATCCTCGGCGACCCAGGCCAGCTGGGGGCAGGCGGCGAGGCGGGCGCGGATCACCGCCTCGTCCTCGAGGACCTCGGCGGCATAGGATTCTTCCTGAATCGACATCACGGCAGGAATATCGCGCGCCTGCATCGCTCTTAACTGAAACATCTGAACTACTCGAACGGACGCGGCCGACCAGGCGGCTCGCGCGGGGCGGCGATCATACGCGATCGGCGGTTACAACGTGAGTGGGCCGACGAAGGGTCCGCGGCGACGGCCGTCGGTTCGGCTCATCCGATGACTGACGAAATGCCGATTTACGGGCATAATTCTTAGGTTGCTACCTATTGTCGCGGTTTCCCCATTGAACAATTCCCATCGGCCTCTGCTCGGCGTTCTGCTCATCCTGGTCTCCTGCCTGACCCTGGCTTCGCACGACGGGCTTTCCAAGTACCTGACCCAGCTCTATCCGGTGTTTCTGGTGATATGGGCGCGCTACCTGTCGCAGACCGCGCTGATGATCGCGCTGTTCGCGCCGCGCATGGGCTGTCGCGTGTTCCGCACGCTGCGCCCGAAGCTGCAGGTCTGCCGGGGTTTGAGCCTGATCAGCGTGAGCATGCTGTTCATCAGTGGGCTGAGCTACATCCCCCTGGCCGAGGCGACCGCGGTGATCTTCCTCGCGCCGCTGATGGTCACGATCGCCTCGAGACTGCTCGGTGAACAGGTCAGCCGCGCCCAGTGGCTGGCGGTCGGTTGCGGGCTTGTCGGGGTGCTGATCATCGTGCGCCCGGGCGGTGCATTGTTCACGCCGGCCGCCCTGCTACCGTTCGGCGCAGCACTGAGCTTCACCGTCTACCAACTGATTACCCGCCGGTTGAGTGCAACCGATCACCCCGTGACCAGCAACTTCATCACCAGCCTGGTGGGGAGCCTGGTCATGAGCGTCCTGGTGATTTTCAACTGGCAGACCCCAACGCTGCACGATGCGCTGATGATGGCGGCGCTCGGCGCCATGGCCATGAGTGGCCATTTGCTGCTGACCAACGCCTTTCGCTTTGCCAGCGCGGCTGCACTGGCGCCATTCACCTATTCGCAGATCATTTTCGCCGGGGTGGTCGGGATGATCGTCTTCGGCCATACACCGGATCTCGGCGCGATGGTCGGCATGGCCATCATCATCGCCAGCGGATTGGTGATGGCCTATGTACAGGGGCGGCAGGTGCGGCTGCGTCCTTGAAAACGGCTCCGGCCGGCCCGCGGGTCGGCCTTGCACAACACTTGACCAGACAAGGGCGACTCGACCCTTGCGTGCGTTCATCAGGAAAAGAAACATGCAACGAATTTCACACCACACCTTGCGCCAGGATTTCCGTCAGCTGCTAGCCGCCGACCGCTGCTACCACACCGCCTCGGTGTTCGATCCAATGTCGGCGCGCATTGCCGCCGATCTGCAGTTCGAGGTCGGCATCCTCGGCGGCTCGGTCGCTTCGCTGCAGGTGCTCGCCGCGCCTGACTTTGCGCTGATCACCCTGAGCGAATTCGTCGAGCAGGCGACCCGCATCGGCCGCGTGAGCCGCCTGCCGATCATTGCCGATGCCGACCACGGCTACGGTAATGCGCTGAACGTGATGCGTACCGTGGTCGAGCTGGAGCGCGCCGGGATCGCCGCGCTGACCATCGAGGACACCCTGCTGCCTGCCAAATTCGGGCGCAAGTCCACCGACCTCATCGGCATGTTCGAAGCGGTCGGCAAGATTCGCGCGGCGCTGGAAGCACGCATCGATCCCGAGCTGGCCATCATCGCGCGGACCAATGCCGGCGTGATCGGGCTGGAGGAAGTCATCGCCCGCGTACAGGCCTACGAGGCGGCGGGCGCCGATGCCATCTGCCTGGTCGGCATCGAGGATTTCGAACAGCTCGAACAGGTGGCGGCGAAGCTGAGCGTGCCGCTGATGCTGGTGACCTATGGCAATCCGAAGCTGCGCGACAACGCCCGGCTGGCCGCGCTCGGCGTACGCATCGTGGTCAACGGACACGCGGCCTATTTCGCCGCGATCAAGGCGACCTACGACTGCCTGCGCGAGCAGCGCCAAATCGATGCGTCCGACCTCAACGCCTCGCAACTCTCGGTGAAATATTCGACCGCCGAGGAGTACATGGTCTGGGCAGAGGAGTACATGCAGGTCAAGGAGTGACCGACTGCTTCCGGCTGCGCGCGGCCGGCCTTTTTCTACGCTGACGGAGATCCGATGAGCCCACGCCTGCTGACCTTCATGGTGGCATTCGCTGCCTTCCTCGGGCCCTTCACGCAGACGGTCTACGCGCCGATCCTGCCGGAGCTGGGCGCGGCGCTGAAGACCACGCCGTTGCTGATCAACCTCAGCATCTCGATCTTCACCTTCGTGCTGGCGTTCATGCAGATCGTCTACGGCCCGCTGGTCGACCGGACCGGGCGCAAGCCCACCCTGCTGGCCGGGCTGGGTATTTATATCGTCGCCTCGCTGGGCTGCTTCCTGTCCGGCAGCATCGAAATGCTGTTGGCATTCCGTGCCTTGCAGGCCGTTGGCATCGCCGCGGGCGCGGTGGTGGCGGTCACGGTGATTGGCGATCGTTTCGAAGGGGCCGAGCGCGGTCGGGCGATGGGGTCGTTCCAGATGATGGTGGCGCTGGGGCCGGTCGTGGGGCCGGTGGTCGGCGGCTTTCTGGGCGAGCACCTGGACTTCCACTACGTGTTCCTGCTGCTGGCCATCGTTGGTGGCGTGGCGCTGCTGAGCAATGCCATCGGTCTCGAGGAAACCCGACCGGCCGGCGAACAGCCGCGGGCCTTCCATCCCGGGCAGTACCTGGAGGTGCTGCGCGACCGGCAGGGGCTGGCGATCATGTTGCTCAGCTTCGTCCAGTACTACGCCTTCTACAACTACCTGGTGTTCATGCCGCGGGTGCTCGACAGCAGCTACGGCCTGAGCGCGGCGCAAAAGGGTATGGTGTTTCTGCCGCTGTCCATCGCGGTGGTGATCGGCAGTTTCAGTGGCGGACGGTTGCTGGGCCGCTGGCGGGCACGACCGATGCTGTTGGTCACGGCGCTGCTCAACGCGCTCAGCCTGCTGCTGTTCATGGCGATCGCGCAGGTATCGCTCGCCGCACTGGTGTTGGCGGTCACGGCCTTCGGGCTGTTTCTCGGGCTCTCGCTACCGGTGCAGACCAGCTTGCTGATGGACCTCTACCAGCACAATCGCGCCACGGCCGTGGGCAGCTACAACTTTTTCCGCTTCATGGGCATGGCGACCGGGCCGGTGCTCGGCTCCTGGTTGTATCAGAATGGCAATCTCTGGGTGCTCTATGGCTTCGCAGCGGCAGCCTTTCTGCTCGCCGTCGGGCATGCACGGCTGCGCTTCAGTCAGGCTCAGGCCAGGGGTTAGAACAGCGCCCGCTCGGCCTTGAACATGAAATAGCTCTCGCAATAACTGTTCTGCCCGGAGTAGACCCCGCATTGTCGTCCACTCAGGTTGGAGTCGGTGTAGGTCAGGTCCACATGCATGCCGAGCAGCGGGCGAGACAGATTCAGCGACCAGTCATTGAAAACCCGTACGCTGCCGCCCATGTGATACATCGGGCTGTCCATCGAGTGACTGGCGTATTTCAACCTCACTCCGACATTGAATGGCTGAACCGACCCCAGCTCCATGAGCAGGGTGCTGTCGGTCCGTCCCGGAGAAGCACTCAATGCCCCGCCCAGACGGCTGCCGGCAAGGTTGATACCGGCATAGAACTGATGGCGGTCGTGGTTCTCCAATTCGGGAAAGCTGTAGCGGATCACGCCCAGTTCGAAACCTGGCATATCGCCGAGATGCGGCTGGGCATACCCGGCGTAGGTGTCCAGCTCCAGAGACCGGCCCTCGAGAATGCCCATGCTGGGTGCCCATTGCCCCAGGTACAGGCCGCTGGCGTGGGTCAGGTCCAGCCCGCCACGGAAGGTGCTGGCGGCGATGGGGTTGACCAGCCCCTGCGCCATGCTGCGGGTCGGCGAGGTGCCGAGCTTGAGGTCGAAGGCGCCGAGTTCGCGTTCGACCACGTCCGGCTGGCTGGCGCATCCACTGAGGATGAGCAGTGCGGCCATCACGGCGTGTTTGTTGTTCATACGGGATTCGTGGGCTGATGAGTCATACAAGCCGCTCGGAAGCGACCACGAAGGCGATGCCGATCAAGAGCGCCGGCGCGATGTCCGCCGCTCGCGTTCTGATCAATGGGCCCAAGGGTAGTCGATGACCTGACGTGGGAATCCCCGCTCGTCGTTTTGACGCCAAGTGAACGACGGGCGGTGCCGGGGACTTGGCGTCGCGAAAAGCTGTCGCGATTGGCACACTGAACGGCGGTCGCCCGCGCCGTTCCAATGTCTTATGACGGTAACCTGGCCCCAGGCAGGCGGGAGGTAACGATGGCAACCGGTTGGGCGAACGAAGGCGCGGTACAGGATCAGATCGACAGCACCATCGAGGATGCCGTGCAGCGCGCGCGCAGCCGATTGGGCCGAGGCGAGAGCCTGACGCATTGCGAGGAATGTGACGCGAAGATTCCGGAGGCGCGGCGGCAGGCGGTACCGGGCGTGCGGCTGTGCGTGAAGTGCCAGACCGAGCTGGACAAGCAGGAAGCCAAGTTCAGCGGCTATAACCGCCGCGGGAGCAAAGACAGCCAACTGCGTTGAGGTGGCCGGCATCGGCCTCAGGCCGCGCGGACGGTCCGGCCACCGTCCGCGCCTGTCGCCTCAGCGGTGGGGTGTCAGGCTGGGCGGCGCTCCAACCGGCAGCACCTGCTTGCGCATCAGCAGGTAGTGCACCACCGCACCGAACAGCGCGCCAAGCAGCCAGGCGAAGCCCGACAGACTTTCCATGCCAGGCATCCAGACGGAGGCTACCGAGAACACCGAGCTGATGCCGAAGGCAATGATCGCCTTGCGATTCCAGCCGGCGCTGAAGTAATACGCCGCGCTGGGCTCCGAGGAAAACAGCTGCTGCACATCCAACCGCTGCCGACGAACCAGGTAGTAGTCCGCCACGATGATGCCGTAGAGCGGCGCTAGCACCGCGCCGAGGGTGTCGACGAACGCGGCGATACCCACCGCACTGATGAACGACACCCACAGCGCGCCGATGAAGAAGGCGATCACCGCGGTGATATAGCCGCCAGTGCGGGCGCTGATATGCGCCGGAGCCAGGTTGGCGATGTCGTACGCCGGCGGAATGAAGTTGGCCACCAGATTGATGCCCACCGTGGCGGCAAAGAAGGTCACCGCGGCGATCAGGGTCAGGCCGACGTTGTCGATGCGCGACACGATGTCGGTGGGGTTGGTCAGGGTCTCGCCAAACACCACCACGGTGCCGGCGGTGATCACCAGCGCGATCAGCGAGAAGAATGCCAGGCTCACCGGCAGGCCGAGAAAGTTGCCGATGCGCATCTGCCGCTCGCTTTTGACGAAGCGGGCAAAGTCGCCGTAGTTGATCACCACCGCGGCGAAGTAGGCGACCATGGTGCCGACCACGGCGGCGAACGCGGCAACGGGCCCGGCGGCGTAGCTGCCGGTGCCACTGAAGATCGTACCCAGCGCGCCGGCCAGGCTGGGACCGGCCTTGTAGCAGATGGCAATCATCATCGCGATCATCACCACGTAGACCAAGGGCCCGGCCCAGTTGAGAAAGCGCGTCACCCACTCCACGCCGCGGACGAACAACGCGACCTGGAAGACGCAGACCATCACGTAGGCGATCCAGTCCACCAGCGTCAGACCCAGCAAGGTGGCGTCCGACCCGGGGCCGGCCAGGGTGCGAACCAGCAAGGCCACCGCGGTCGAGGCGAAGTAGGTCTGCACGCCGTACCAGAAGATCGCCACGATGCCGCGCACGACCGCGGGGAAGTTCGCCCCGCGCACGCCCATGCTGGCGCGGGCCATGACCGGGAACGGAATGCCGTACTTGACGCTGGGTTTACCGGTCAGTTGCACCAGCCCCATGACGATGAAGCCGGCCAGGACGATTCCCGCGAGCACGGCCCAGCCGTTCAGGCCGTAACTGATGAACAGCGTGGCGGCGAGGGTATAGCCGAACAGGCTCTGAATGTCGTTGGACCAGACGTTGAAGATCTCGAACCAACCCCATTTGCGTTTGGCGGGGGCAAGCGGGGCGAGGTCGTCGTTATACAGCGTGGGGTCGATCTGCTTGATCCGGAAATCGTCGTGATTCATCAGTCTGCGCCCTGTGCGAATTGTTCTCGGAGTTGTATGCAGTTTTTGTTCCGTCTGTAGCAAAGTCGCGCGTGAGTAAGCGTCGGCCGATGGCAGACCTGGCCCGCAACTCACCAAAGACTAGCCATGCCTGGCGTTATCGTTAGATTGTTTTTGTATACAAAGGATGGTGTAGGGATAGGCAATTGTCCTTTTGCCTGCGCCTTCAAAGGGCAGAGGAAGCGATCTCGACCCCGAATGGGGCGGCTGCGCAGTAAAAAGATCGCGGTCAAGACCGCTCCCACAGGGGGCAGGGGCGAATCGTGGGAGCGGTCTCGACCGCGAAGGGGGCGGCGCCGCGGTGAGAAGATCGCAGTCAGGACCGCTCCCACAGGGGCGGGGACGAATCGTGGGAGCGGTCTCGACCGCGAATGGGGGGGCACCGCAGTGGAAAGATCGCGGTCAAGACCGCTTCCACAGGGGGGGCGGGCGAATTGTGGGAGCGGTCTCGACCGCGAATGGGCGGCACCGCGGCGAGAAGATCGCATTCAAGACCGCTCCCACAGGGGGGCGGGGCAAAATCGTGGGAGCGGTCTCGACCGCGAATGGGGCGGCGCCGCGGTGAGAAGATCGCAGTCAAGACTGCTCCCACAGCGGCAGGGGCGAGTAGTGGGAGCGGTCTCGACCGCGAATGGGGCGGCACCGCGGTGAGAAGATCGCGGTCAAGACCGCTCCCACAGCGGGGTGAAGCCTGGCTCGTCAGAACAGGAAATACCGCTGCGCCATCGGCAGCACTTCGGCGGGTTCACACCAGAGCAACTGACCGTCGGCGCGCACCTGGTAGTTCTGCGGGTCGACCTGAATGTCCGGCGTGTAGTCGTTGTGGATCAGGTCCTTCTTCTGCACCGAACGGCAACCCTTCACCATGCCAATCTTCTTCTTCAGTCCCAACTGCTCGGGCACGCCTGCTTCGAAGGCGGCCTGGCTGATGAAGGTAAAGCTCGACGCATGCAGCGAGCCGCCGAAGCTGGCGAACATCGGTCGGTAGTGCACCGGCTGCGGCGTCGGGATCGAGGCGTTGGCGTCGCCCATCAGACTCGCGGCAATGGCGCCGCCCTTGAGGATCAGGCTCGGCTTGACGCCGAAGAACGCCGGGCGCCACAGCACCAGATCGGCCCATTTGCCGACTTCGATGGAGCCCACCTCGTGGCTGACGCCATGGGTGATGGCCGGGTTGATGGTGTACTTGGCGATGTAACGCTTGGCGCGGAAGTTGTCGTTGCCCGCGCCGTCGCCGGGCAGGGCGCCGCGCTGCTTCTTCATCTTGTCGGCGGTTTGCCAGGTGCGGGTGATCACCTCGCCGACGCGGCCCATGGCCTGGCTGTCGGAGCTGATCATCGAGAACGCGCCGAGGTCATGGAGGATGTCCTCGGCGGCAATCGTTTCGCGGCGGATACGGCTCTCGGCGAAGGCCACGTCCTCGGCGATGCTTGGGTCGAGGTGGTGGCAGACCATGAGCATGTCCAGGTGCTCGTCGATGGTATTGCGGGTGAACGGCCGGGTCGGGTTGGTCGAGCTGGGCAGCACGTTGGCGAAACCGCAGGCCTTGATGATGTCCGGCGCGTGGCCGCCGCCAGCACCTTCGGTGTGGTAGGTGTGGATGGTGCGGCCCTTGAAGGCGCCGAGGGTGGTTTCGACGAAGCCGGATTCGTTGAGGGTGTCGGTATGGATCGCCACCTGAACATCGTACTGGTCCGCCACGCTCAGGCAGTTATCGATGGCCGCTGGGGTGGTGCCCCAGTCCTCGTGCAGCTTCAGGCCGATGGCACCGGCCTTGACCTGCTCGATCAGCGGTTCGGGCAGCGAGGCGTTGCCCTTGCCGGTGAAGCCGATGTTCATCGGGAAGGCGTCGGCGGCCTTGAGCATCATCGCCATGTGCCAGGGGCCGGGAGTCACCGTGGTGGCGTTGGTGCCGGTGGCAGGTCCCGTGCCGCCGCCAATCATGGTGGTGACGCCGCTCATCAGTGCTTCTTCGATCTGCTGCGGGCAGATGAAGTGGATATGCGAGTCGATGCCGCCGGCGGTGAGGATCATCCCTTCCCCGGCGATGACTTCGGTCGCGGCGCCGATGGCGATGGTCACGTCGGGCTGAATGTCCGGGTTTCCGGCCTTGCCGATGGCGGCGATGCGGCCGTCCTTCAAGCCGACGTCCGCCTTGACGATGCCCCAGTGGTCGAGGATCAGCGCGTTGGTGATCAGCGTGTCGACCACGTCGGCCGCGCACAGCTGGCCCTGGCCCATGCCGTCGCGGATCACCTTGCCGCCGCCGAACTTCACCTCCTCGCCGTAAGTGGTGAAGTCCTTCTCGACCTCGATCCACAGCTCGGTGTCGGCCAGGCGCACCTTGTCGCCAACGGTGGGGCCGAACATGTCGGCGTAGGCTTGGCGGGAAATCTTCATCGAATCTCATCCTTGTCCGTAGGGTGGACAACGCGAAGCTTGTCCACCGGCAAACTGGGTGGTGGAAAAGCCTGCGGCGTTTTCCACCCTACGAATCTGTAATCAGAGCGCGCCCATCACCCGTCCGGCAAAGCCGAACACCCGCCGGTCGCCGGCCAGCTCGACCAGTTCCACCTCGCGGCTCTGGCCCGGTTCGAAGCGCACCGCAGTGCCGGCCGGGATGTTCAGGCGCATGCCGCGGGTGGCCGCGCGGTCGAAGGCGAGCGCGTCGTTGGTTTCGAAGAAGTGGTAGTGCGAGCCGACCTGGATCGGCCGGTCGCCGCTGTTGGCCACGTTCAGGATCAGCGTGCGGCGGCCGGCGTTGAGCTCGATGTCGCCGTCCTGGATCTGATATTCGCCGGGGATCATGGATTGGACGTCCTGTTGAGGGTCAGTTGCATCATGGTCAGGTCCAGCCAGCGGCCGAACTTGCAGCCCACCTGGCGCATCTGGCCGACGTGGATGAAGCCAAGCTGCTGATGCATATGGATCGAGGCACGGTTCTCGCTCTCGATGAAGGCGATCATCACGTGCTTTTCCAGCTGGCGGGCGCGCTCGATCAGCGCCTGCATGAGGCTGCGGCCGATGCCGCTGCCACGATGGCCGGGGCCGACGTAGACCGAGTTCTCCACGGTATGGCGAAAGCCATCGTGGGGCCGCCAGGGGCCGAACGAGGCGTAGCCGGCCACTTGTCCCTGTTCGTCGATCGCCACCAGTACCGGGTAGTTCTGTGCGTGGCGTTCGGCCAGCCAGGCGCGGCGGTTGTCGAGATCGACGACGTTGTCGTTCCAGATCGCCGTGCTGTTCTGCACGGCATCGTTGTAAATCTGCAGGATGCCGTCGAGGTCGGCGTCCAGGGCGTCACGTATCTGCACGGGAAAATCCTTCAAGCGGTTCGGGGTCATCACGGCACGGCCGCAACAGACATTGACCTCTCGTTCACGGGATTGGTTGATGCACGGTGACCAGCTTGGTGCCGTCGGGGAAGGTTGCTTCCACCTGGATCTCCGGGATCATTTCCGGCACGCCTTCCATGACCTGTTCGCGGCTGAGCAGGGTGGTGCCGAAATGCATCAGATCAGCCACCGTCTGACCGTCGCGGGCGCCTTCGAGCAGCGCGGCGGAGATGTAGGCCATGGCTTCTGGATAGTTGAGTTTCACGCCGCGTGCCAGACGCCGCTCGGCTACCAGGCCGGCGGTGAAGATCAGCAGCTTGTCTTTCTCTCTCGGTGACAAATCCATAACAACTCCAGTCGTAGGGTGGATGTCGCTTTTCACATCCACCGGCTCGTGGTCGAGACCACGTAGCGCGTTGTTCGGGACGGCAGGTAGCAAGCGCCGACGTAGGGTAGGCAACGGCGCAGCCTTGCCCACCGTCCATTCACGTACTCCAGATTCGTGGCGGTACGGCCTCGCGCCCTAGCAAGGCTGGACGCAGCAGACGCCACAGGTCGATCAGCCAGGCACGGGCATGCAGGGCTTCGCTGGCCAGGCAGCGGCCGATGACCAGGCCCGGCAGCTGTGTCAGATCGCCCCTGACCCGGCTCGGTAGTTCGCGGCAGCGCTGCATCAGCTCGGCATCGATCTCGCCGGTGACGATCAGCGTGGCGAACACCGGCTGGCCATCGAGGCCGATCGGCGAGTCGAGCAGGCCGTCGTTGCCCGCGACACGCTGGCGTTCGTGCCAGAGCAGCTCACCATCGTGGCGGATGTCCAGCTGGGCCTGGAAATGGCCCGCGTCGAAGCGCTCGCCGCTGGCCGGCCGGCCCAGGGCGACGATGTCCCAATAGAACAACCGCGCATCGGCCTCCAGTTCGATGGTGGTGGCGAGCTCGGCCTGTGCCGCCGAGTAGACGATGGTCTCCTGAGGCAGCCATTCCAGCGTCGCGCCGGCCTTGACGCGCAATTGCACCTTCTGAAAAGCCGGGCCAGCAGCTCGATACCACTTGGCCGCGCCAGGGCTGGTCAGCTGGGCCCACGCGCCCTTGTCGACTGCCGCGCGGATGTCCAGTCGGTCGCCGCCAGCGATCCCGCCCGGCGGGTGCACGAGGATGTGTTGGCAGACTTGCGGCCCCTCGGCGTAGAGGTGCTTCTGGACTCTCAACGGCCCGCTGTGGCGGCGCAACACCGGACGTGTCGATTCGTCGAAGCGGGCGTAGGCCAGTTCGAGTTCGGCATTCCAGTGTGGCGTGAACAGGGGCGTCAGGGCAGTCATGGGTCCGTAGGATCTGCGCGGTGATGTGCTAGCCGAGCAATTGTCATGCCTCTTGCGCCACGGCGGTGCGCCGGCCCGGCATCGCGGGGTGGTAAGGCCATGGCTGAGCGGCCCCGCACCGCCTGCCAGCGCCAATCCGATGCCCTTGAATGGTGCGCTTGCCAGGTGTCACGCTGCCGGTGACCTTATTTGGTGCATGCGCAGCAAGGCACGACGGCGCGCTTCGCTTGGTTGGACAGTCGCTGCGCTGAACCGCAATCGGCTCAAGCGCAGGGCCGCTGAAACACATTGTTGCCAGCATCACGCTGCTTTATGGGCCTCTATCTCTCTTGGGCCGCTGGTTTGACGAGGGTACGAGCGAGTGCCAATGTCAGTCAGGCGCAGTTCGATGCCGAGCGGCGGTCGAGTTTCGACCTGCTGGTCTGGCGGCAATCGCAACCGCTCGGTGGTACCCATAACAACAAGATCCACGGAGGCGCTGCATTGAATCTATTGTTTCAGCAAGTGCTCAACGGCCTGACCCTGGGCAGCATCTACGGGTTGGTCGCTCTCGGCCTGACGCTCGTCTACGGCATCCTGCACATTCCCAACTTCGCCCATGGCGCGCTGTACATGGTCGGTGCCTTCGCGTCGTTCTTCTTCATGACCGACCTCGGCCTGCACTATTGGATCGCCATGCTGTTGTCCGGCCTGGTGGTCGCCGCGCTGGCTGTGCTGTGCGAGCGGCTGGTGTTCCATCCGTTGCGCAACGCGCCGCCGATTCACGACAAGATTGCCGCCATTGGCATCCTGCTGTTTCTCGAAGCGGCGATACAGATGTTCTGGGGCTCGGACTTCCGCCGCATGGCCTCGCCCTACGGCGGCATCCTCAACTTCAACGGGCTGATCATTCCCGAGCAGCGCCTGCTGATCATCGTCGGCGCCTTTACCCTGATGCTGGCGCTGCACCTGTTCCTGCGCAAAACGATGCTCGGCTCGACCATCATCGCCATGGCGCAAAGCCGCGAAGGCGCCTTTCTCGTCGGCATCGACGCCAATCGGGTGGCGATGCTGACCTTCGCCATCTCCGGCATGCTCGCCGCCTTCGCCGCCACCCTCTATGCGCCGATCAACCTGGTGTATCCGGCCATGGGGCACCTGGTGATCATGAAGGCCTTCGTCATCATCGTGCTGGGCGGCATGGGCAGCATTCCCGGCGCCATCATCGGGGCGATGATCCTTGGCTTCGCCGAGAGCTTCGGCGGCTTCTACCTGTCCTCGGACTACAAGGACATCATCGCCTTCTCGCTGCTGGTGGTGATCCTCTCGTTGCGCCCGACCGGGTTGTTCGCCAAGGGGGCTCATTGATGCATTCCTTCGCCTCTTTCCTCACCGGTCGCGCCTGCAAGCTGGTTGTGCTGGCGCTTGCCCTGGCGTTTCCCCTGTTCGCCAAGAGCGAGTACCAGGTCTATGTGATGGCCAGCGCCTTCATCTGGGCGATTGCGGTGTACGGGCTGAACATCATCACCGGCTACTGCGGCCAGCTGAACCTGGCCCATGGCGGCTTCTTCGCCATCGGTGCTTACGCCCTGGCGATTCTCACCGCGGATCATGGCTGGAATTTCTGGCCGGCGTTCGTCGCCGCGGCGCTGGTTTCGGCTGCGGTCGGCGCGCTGGTGGGCATCGTCTCGCTGCGCTTGAAGGAGCACTTCTTCGCGATCTTCACGCTGTGCGTGGGCTTCATCATTTACCTGCTGATCGATAAATGGGAGGAGCTGACTCACGGCGCCATTGGCATTCGCGGGATCGCGGCGCCGGATGGCTTCGGGCTGGTGGATTTCAGCCAGACGGTGCCTTTCTACTACCTGGCGCTGCTGTTTCTGGTGTTGGCGATCTGGTTCGCCGGGCGCCTGGCCTCGTCACTGCTGGGGCGCACCTTCATGGCGATCCGCAACGGTGATGCGCTGGCCCAATCGCTGGGCATCGATCTGATGCGCAACAAGCTGCTGGCCTTCGTGCTCTCGACCACCTACGCCGGCGTCGCCGGGGCGCTCTACGCCTCGATGATCCGCTTCATCGGGCCGGAAGAGGCCAACCCGAACCACACCTTCGACATGATCACCTACCTGCTGATCGGCGGCTTCGGCACCCTGTTCGGCCCACTGGTGGGGACGGTCGGCGTGGTCTGGATCACCCAGTCGCTGCAGTTCCTCGAGGACTACCGGATGATCATCTTCGGCCCGCTGATCGTGGTGCTGGTGATCTTCATGCCGCGCGGTGTCATCGGCACCTTTCTCGGCTGGAAACTGCGCAAGGACACCGCCGCCGCGCGGGCCAGGGATCCACGCGCAAGCAGCAAAGTCAGCCCCGGCAGCGAGGTGAACACCAATGCTTAAGGTCGAAAACCTGACCAAGATGTTCGGCGGCCTGGCGGCGGTACACGACGTCAGCATCGAGTTCGAAGCGCTCAAGATCAACGCCATCATCGGCCCCAACGGCGCCGGCAAGAGCACCTTTTTCAACCTGATCTCGGGCGTGCACAAGCCCAGCTCGGGGCGCATCCTCATCGACGGTCAGGATGTCTCGCGGATGCGCTGTGACCGTGTGGCTCGGCTCGGCGTTGGCCGGACGTTCCAGACTACGCACCTGTTCGAGCAGGCGACGGTGCTCGACAACCTCATCGTCGGCCACCGTTTGCGCACCCGCTCCGGTCTGTGGGACGTACTGATCAATTCCAAGCGCCTGCAGCGTGAGGAGCGCGAATGCCGCGAGAAGGCCCGCGCCGCGCTGGATTTCGTCGGCCTCGCGCACCTGGAGAACCGCGTGGTGCTGGATATCTCGCAGGAAGAGCGCAAGCGCGTCGCCTTCGCCCTGGCGCTGGCCACCGAGCCGAAGCTGGTGCTGCTCGACGAACCGGCGGCGGGCGTCAATCCGGAGGAAACCGAGGGCCTGGCGCAGCTGATCCGCAAGATGCCCGAGCACGGCCTGACCGTGTGCCTGATCGAACACAAGATGGACATGATCATGGGCCTGGCGGACAAGATCATGGTGCTCAACTACGGCGAGAAGATCGCCGAGGGCACGCCTGCCGAGATCAAGGCGAACCCCGCCGTCATCGAAGCCTACCTGGGGAGCGACTACGATGCTGCAGCTTGATCAGGTCGATGTCTGCTACGGCAGTTTCAAGGCGCTGAACCAGGTCTCGATGACGGTTGGCGCCGGTGAGCTGGTGGTCCTGCTCGGGGCCAACGGCGCGGGCAAGACCACGCTGTTCAACACCATCAGCGGGCTGCTCAAGCCAACCCGTGGAACCATCACGCTGGAAGGCAAACGCATCGACGGACTCAAGCCTTCGGCGCTGGTCGCCGCAGGCGTGGTGCACTGCCCGGAGGGGCGCAAGCTGTTCCCGCAGATGTCGGTTTCGCAGAACCTCGCCCTCGGTGCCTACCTGCACCGGCGTGATGGCGAGGGCAACAAGCGCAACCTGCAGGAGGTGCTGGACCTGTTCCCCATCCTTCACGACAAGCGCCACCAGCCCGCCGGCTCGCTGAGCGGTGGCCAACAGCAGATGGTGGCGATCGGACGGGCGCTGATGAGCCGGCCGCGGCTGTTGATGCTCGATGAGCCCTCGCTCGGGCTGGCGCCGCTGGTGGTCAACCAGATGTTCGAGGTGATCGCTCGCATCAACGCATCCGGCACCAGCGTGTTGCTGGCCGAACAGAATGCCTTCGCCGCCTTGAAGATCGCCCACCGCGCCTATGTGATCGAGGGCGGCAGCCTGGTGATGGAGGGCGACCAGCAGGCCATGCTGGGTAACGAAGCCGTGCGCAAAGCCTACATCGGCGCCTGATCAGTCATGACCAAGGAGACAACAATGAAAACGCTCAAAGCGCTTGGATTGGCGATGGCCACCCTGACCGCGGTCCAGGCCGGCGGCGTGTATGCCGAACAGACCCTCACCATCGGCTTCACCGGCCCGCTCAGCGGCGGCGCCGCGCTCTATGGCGAGAACACCCTGTCCGGCCTGCGCATGGCGGTCGATGATGCCAACGCGGCCGGCGGGCTCAAGATCGGTGACGAAACCTACAAGGTCAACCTCATCAGCCTCGACGACAAATACTCGCCGAGCCAGGCCGCCACCAACGCCAAGCGTCTGGTCAAGGAGTCGAACGCCGCGGCCGTGTTCGTGCCGCATACCGGCGGCGTGTTCGCCCTGCAGGACTTCAACGTCGCCGACGACTTCCTGATCATGGCCTATACCAGCGTGCCCTCGGTTACCCAGCAGGGCAATCCGCTGACGGTGCGCATTCCGCCGGAATTCACCGGCTACGTCGATGCGTTCTCAGACTACGCCCTCAAGCATTACGGCAAGAAGCTCGGCATTGCCGGCGCGACCCACGAGTACGCCAAGATCTGGACGGACATGATGACCAAGGCCTGGGAGCAGAAGGGCGGCGAGATCGTTGCCAGCAATCCCATGGACTACAACAAGTCGACCGATTTCTATACCGGCGTGAGTCGCGTCATCGCCGAAAACCCGGACGTGATGTTCGTCGGCGGCGCCTCGGAGCCCACCGGCCTGGTTGTGCAGCAGGCGCGTCAGCTGGGCTTCCAGGGCGGCTTCATCGTCATGGATCAGGCCAAGCTCGACGAAATCGCAGCCGTCACCGGCGGGCTAGATCTGCTGGAAGGCGCCGTGGGCGTCGTACCGCTGTCCGAATACGACAGCGAGGTCGCCAAGGTCTTCGTCGATCGCTACCAGAAGGCGCACGGCAAAGTGCCGGGCTCCGAGGCCGCCTACAACTACCTGGCCTTCCACGCGCTGGCCAAGGCCATGGAGCTGGCCGGCAGCACCGAACCGCAGCAGGTCAGGGCGAAGATGGGTGAGGCGCTGACGGCCATGGACCCGAAGTTCAACCTCTATTCGGTAAAGGGCATGACCGACAACGGCGGCTTCATCACACCGACCACCATGGCCGTGGTGGAAGGCGGCAAGATCGTCAGCAAGCCTATCGGCGAGTAGCCGGCCGGTTTGTCGTTCGGTCAGCAGTCCGCTGTCCGAGCGGCGAGTTTCACGACAACCGTCTTGCAGTGCGGGCTCACTGCTCAGCGCTCGGCGAGCCTGCTCTGCGAATCGTGCCTCGTTGACGGCCAGTTCCCTTGCGAAAGGCTCAGATCGCCACCAACCCACGCACGCCTTCGGCTTCCATCGTCTCGCCGCGGCCTTGCTGAATGATTTCACCGCGGCTCATCACCAGGTACTGGTCGGCCAGCTCGGCGGCGAAATCGTAGAACTGCTCCACCAGCAGAATCGCCATGTCGCCGCGGGCAGCGAGTTTCTTGATCACCGCGCCGATTTCCTTGATCACCGAGGGCTGGATGCCTTCGGTGGGCTCGTCGAGGATCAGCAGGCGCGGCTGGCTCGCCAGCGCGCGGCCGATGGCCAGCTGTTGCTGTTGGCCACCGGACAGATCACCGCCACGGCGGTGTTTCATTTCCTTGAGGACCGGGAACAGCTCGTAAATGAACTCGGGCACTTCCTTGGCTTCCTTGGCGCTGAAACGCGACAGGCCCATGAGCAGGTTTTCTTCAACCGTCAGCCGGCCAAAGATTTCACGCCCCTGGGGCACGTAGGCGATGCCGGCGTGTACGCGCTGGTGCGGCTTGAAGCCGGTGATCGGCTTGCCTTCCCAGTTCACCGCGCCTTCCTTGGCCGGGATCAGGCCCATCAGGCACTTCAGCAGGGTGGTCTTGCCCACGCCGTTACGCCCGAGCAGACAGGTGACTTCGCCGATCCTGGCGTCGAATGACAGGCCGCGCAGGATGTGGCTGCCGCCGTAGTACTGATGCAGTTGTTGGACTTGCAGCATGTCGATGTCCTTGTTTTGTCATTACGCGTGGAAAGGGCTTCGCCGTTTTCGGTGGATAAGCCTGCGGCGTTATCCACCCTGCGTTTACGTTGCGATGATGCGGACGCCGGCGTCCGGTCTGGCCTACTGGGTACGCGTGGAAAAGGCTTCGCCGTTTTCCACCCTACGTTCGGCGGCGTAGGGTGGATGACGCTTCACCCATCCACCTTCATGCGGCCTCGATGGGCGAACGGCGCCGAAGCCTTCACCGCCCGAGATACACCTCGATCACCCGCTCGTCGTTCTGCACGGTTTCGAGCGAGCCCTCGGCCAGCACCTGACCCTGATGCAGCACGGTGACGTGGTCGGCGATGGTGTCGACGAAGCCCATATCGTGCTCGACCACCATCAGCGAGTGCTTGCGCGCCAGGCGCTTGAACAGCTCGGCGGTGAACTCGGTTTCGGCGTCGGTCATGCCGGCGACGGGTTCGTCGAGCAAAAGCAGTCGCGGGTCCTGCATCAGCAGCATGCCGATTTCGAGGAACTGCTTCTGGCCGTGGGAGAGCAGGCCGGCGGGGCGATTGCGTGAGGTTTCCAGGCGAATGGTGGTGAGCACCTCGCCGATGCGGTCGCGCTGCTCGCCGTTGAGCCTGGCTTTCAGGCTGGCCCAGACCGATTTATCGGTCTTCTGCGCCAGTTCCAGGTTCTCGAACACGCTGAGCGCCTCGAACACCGTGGGTTTCTGGAATTTGCGACCGATGCCGGACTGGGCGATCTCGACTTCACTCATGCGCGTCAGGTCGAGGGTGTCGCCGAAGAACGCGGTACCGCTGTCCGGTCGGGTCTTGCCGGTGATGACGTCCATCATTGTGGTCTTGCCGGCGCCGTTGGGGCCGATGATGCAGCGCAGTTCGCCGACGCCGATGTACAGGCTGAGATTGGTCAGCGCCTTGAAGCCGTCGAAGCTGACGTTGATGTCTTCCAGGCTGAGGATGGTGCCGTGGCGGGCGTCCAGGCCCTTCTCGGCAACCCGGCCGAGGCCGATGGCATCGCGACCGCTGCCGATGCTGTCGGACGGGTCAATGAGTTCGGGTACGGCTGCGGCTTTCATTGTTCGCCCCTCCGCTTGATGAGGCCGATGACGCCCTTGGGCAGGTACAGGGTGACGACGATGAACAGCGCGCCGAGGGCGAACAGCCAGTACTCGGGGAAGGCCACGGTGAACCAGCTCTTCATGCCGTTGACGATGCCGGCGCCGAGCAGCGGACCGATCAGCGTGCCGCGGCCACCGAGGGCGACCCAGACGGCGGCCTCGATGGATTGCGTCGGCGCCATTTCGCTGGGGTTGATGATCCCGACCTGCGGCACATAGAGCGCACCGGCCAGGCCGCATAGCACCGCCGACAGCGTCCAGATGAACAGCTTGTAGCCGCGCGGATCGTAGCCGCAGAACATCAGCCGGTTCTCGGCGTCGCGCAGCGCGGTGAGCACGCGGCCGAACTTGCTGCGCGCCAGCCGCCAGCCGAGCAACAGGCTGCCGGCGAGCAGGGCGACGGTCGCCAGGAACAGCGTGGCGCGGGTCGCCGGCGCCGAGATCGAGAAGCCGAGGATGGTCTTGAAGTCGGTGAAGCCGTTGTTGCCGCCGAAGCCGGTCTCGTTTCGGAAGAACAGCAGCATGCCGGCGAAGGTCAGCGCCTGGGTCATGATCGAGAAGTACACGCCCTTGATCCGCGAACGGAAGGCGAAGAAGCCGAACACGAAGGCCAGCAGCCCCGGCGCCAGCACCACCAGACACATCGCCCAGAGAAAGCTGGAGGTGCCGTACCAGTACCAGGGCAGTTCGGTCCAGGCGAGAAAGCTCATGAACGCGGGCAGCCCGTCGCCGGCGCTTTCGCGCATCAGGTACATGCCCATGGCGTAGCCGCCGAGGGCGAAGAACAGGCCGTGGCCGAGCGACAGCAGGCCGGCGTAACCCCAAACCAGGTCCAGCGCCAGGGCGACGATGGCGTAGCAGAGGATCTTGCCGACCAGCGTCAGGGTGTAGGCCGAGACGTAAAAGGCGTTGTCCGCGGGCAATAGGTGCAGCAGCGGCATGGCGACGAGAACAGCGAGCGCCAGGCCGAGGGCGATGACCGTGGCTTTCGGCCCGGCTTTCTGCGCGGCGGTGAGGGTAAGTGGTTGGTTCATGACTGGACTTCCCCGAGGCGATGAGGGTGGCTTGTAGGCACGAATTGGCTGGGCGTGCATTCGCGGACAAGTCCGCTCCCACAGGCGCTGCTGAGCAAATGGGGCTTGGTGTTCAATCGATCACCCTCCCTTTCAAGGCGAACAGGCCCTGCGGACGCTTCTGGATGAAGAGGATGATCAGCGCAAGGATGAGGATCTTGCCCAGCACGGCGCCGATCTGCGGTTCGAGGATCTTGTTGGCGATGCCGAGGCCGAAGGCGGCGAAGATGCTGCCGGCCAGTTGGCCGACGCCGCCGAGCACGACCACGAGAAATGAGTCGATGATGTAGCCCTGGCCGAGATCCGGGCCGACGTTGCCGATCTGCGAGAGCGCCACGCCACCGAGCCCGGCGATGCCGGAGCCCAGGCCGAACGCCAGCATGTCGATACGCCCGGTCGGCACGCCGCAGCAGGCGGCCATGTTGCGGTTCTGCGTCACCGCGCGCACGTTCAGGCCCAGACGGGTCTTGTTCAGCAACAGCCAGGTCAGCAGCACCACGAACAGCGCGAAGCCGATGATCACCATGCGGTTGTAGGGCAGCACCAGGTTCGGCAACACCTGCAGGCCACCGGACAGCCAGCCGGGGTTGGCCACCTCGACGTTCTGCGCGCCGAACAGCACGCGCACCAGCTGGATCAGGATCAGGCTGATGCCCCAGGTCGCCAGCAAGGTTTCCAGCGGGCGGCCATAGAGGTGACGAATCACGGTGCGTTCCAGCGCCATGCCGATCGCAGCGGTGACGAAGAAGGCCACCGGCAGCGCCACCAGCGGGTAGAAGGCCAGCGCCTCGGGCGTGAGCCTCGCCATCAGCACCTGCACCATGTAGGTGGTGTAGGCGCCGAGCATCAGCATCTCGCCGTGGGCCATGTTGATCACGCCAAGCAGGCCGAAGGTGATGGCCAGGCCGAGGGCGGCGAGCAGCAGGATCGAGCCCAGCGACAGGCCGCTGAAGGCCTGGCCGAGCAGTTCGCCGATCATTAGTTTGCGTTTGACCTGGGCCAGGCTGGTCTCGGCGGCCTTGCGCACAGCGGCATCGGTTTCCGCCTCGTCGGCCAGCAGATTCTCCAGCCGGACTCGCGCGAGTGGCGCGCCGGTTTCGCCGAGCAGGCGTACGGCAGCCAGGCGCACGGCGGGGTCTTCCGCGCCCAGTTGCAGGTTGGCCAGCGTCAGGGTGAGGGCTTCGCGTACGGCCGGGTCGTCTTCCGCTTCGAGCCGCTGTTGCAGGAGCGGGAGCTGTTCCGGCTGACCGCTGCGCTGCAGGCGCTTGGCGGCGCCGAGGCGTTGCGCCGGATCATCGGAGAACAGCTGGTGGCTGGCCAGCGCGGTGTTGAGCAAGCCGCGCAGGCGGTTGTTCAGGCGCAGCTTCTTCGGCGTACCGACAGGTTCGGCGTCGCCTTCGAGGGCGCGGTAGGTGTCGCCGTCCTCGACGAAGGGTGTCTTGTTCTGGTCGATGACCACGCGGTTGGCGCGCAGCGCTTCGATCAGTGGCAGACGTTCGGGAGCCGGCGCGATGGCCCAGTCTTCCAGCAGCTTGGCCTGTTTGGCCGGGCTCGCCTTGGCGTAGTCGGCTGCGTCTCCGGCGTGGGCTGCGCAAGGCAGGACCAGCAGAAGCAGCCAGAAAATTCGGTACAGGGCAGTGTTCATCTACATATTCCCCTGGGGATGTCGAGTGCTCTCTTGATGGAGCTTGTGGGCGTCGACAGGTGGATGAAAAAAGCGTCGACTCCGCGTCCCGATCCACCCTACGGACTGGCGTCAGTTGACGGTGGAAGACGCCTACTCATCCACCGCAACGAAAACAGCGCTCAGTTCGACTTCACCGCGTAATCCGGCTTCTTGTCGTTGCCCGGGATGTAAGGGCTCCACGGCTGCGCGCGGACCGGGCTTTCGGTTTCCCAGACCACGGAGAACTGACCGTCGTCCTGCACTTCGCCGATCATCACCGGCTTGTGCAGGTGGTGGTTCTTCTCGTCCATGGTCAGGGTGTAGCCGCTCGGGGCCTCGAAGCTCTGGCCGGCCAGCGCATCGCGCACCTTGTCGACGTCGGTGGTGCCGGCTTTCTCGACCGCCTGCGCCCACAGGTGGATGCCGACGTAGGTGGCCTCCATCGGATCATTGGTCACGGCCTTGTCGGCGCCCGGCAGGTTCTTGGCCTTGGCGTAGGCCTTCCACTTGCTGACGAAGGCTTCGTTGACCGGGTTTTCCACCGACTGGAAGTAGTTCCAGGCGGCCAGGTGACCGACCAGCGGCTTGGTGTCGATGCCGCGTAGCTCTTCTTCACCGACCGAGAAGGCCACGACGGGCACCTCGGTGGCTTCCAGGCCCTGGTTGGCCAGTTCCTTGTAGAACGGCACGTTGGAATCGCCGTTGATGGTCGAGACCACCGCGGTCTTGCCGCCTGCGGAGAACTTCTTGATGTTGGCGACGATGGTCTGGTAATCGCTGTGGCCGAAGGGGGTATAGACCTCTTCGATGTTCGCTTCCGGGACGCCCTTGCTGATCAGGAAGGCGCGCAGGATCTTGTTGGTGGTGCGCGGGTAGACGTAGTCGGTGCCGAGCAGGAAGAAGCGCTCGGCGCCGCCGCCGTCCTCACTCATCAGGTATTCCACCGCCGGAATGGCCTGCTGGTTTGGCGCCGCACCGGTGTAGAACACGTTCGACGACAACTCTTCGCCTTCGTACTGGACGGGGTAGAACAGCAGGCCGTTGAGCTCTTCGTATACCGGCAGCACGGACTTGCGCGAAACGCTGGTCCAGCAACCGAAGGTCACCGCGACCTTGTCCTGGGTCAGCAGCTGACGACCCTTCTCCGCGAACAGCGGCCAGTTGGAGGCCGGGTCGACCACCACGGGCTCGAGCTGCTTGCCGAGCACGCCGCCCTTGGCATTGATCTCATCGATGGTCATCAGCGCCATGTCTTTCAGCGAGGTTTCCGAGATGGCCATGGTGCCGGACAGCGAATGCAGGATGCCGACCTTGATGGTCTCGGCGGCCTGCAGGGTGAACGGGAACAGGCCGCTGAGCATCAGCGCACTGGCGGCGAGGGTGGATTTCAGGAGGGGACGGCGTTTCATGGTTTGTGGCTCCTTGGCTGTCCATGCGCAACTGTGGGTTGGTTCTCTGGGACAGGAGCGCTATCGCAGCATCCGTGCCAATGTGCCTTGCAGCGCTCTGGCTCAAGGCTTTGCGGTTATTTGGTTGGGCGATAGATGAGGGCGCGCGGGGGGCGGCGGGTACGAAAACGGGGCGGCCGGCGCGACGTGGGGCAGCATGCTGCACGCATGTGGTGCGAAACCCCTTTCGCGCGTTGCCAACAGCCGAACCCGGCGAGCCCAGGGCGACTGCTTGCGAGGAGCGCCTCGTCGCCCTAGCATGACCGGCCCGCTCAGGAGCCTTCATGTCGCGTCGTCCCCGCCCTCCGCGCACCGCCGCAGCGCGTACCCAGCCCCGCCGAATTGCCAAGGCGCCGCCTGCCGAGCCGCGCCTGTTGCTGTTGAACAAGCCGTTCGACGTGCTCACCCAGTTCAACGATGCCGATGGCCGCGCCACGCTCAAGGACTTCGTGCCGGTGCCGGGTGTGTACCCGGCCGGGCGCCTGGACCGCGACAGCGAGGGGTTGCTGTTGCTGACCAATGATGGCCAGCTGCAGGCGCGCATTGCCGATCCCAAGCACAAACTGGCCAAGACCTATTGGGTGCAGGTGGAAGGGGAGGTGAGCGACGAGCAGCTCCAACGCTTGCGCGACGGTGTCGAACTCAACGACGGCATGACGTTGCCCGCTGAAGCCCGGGCATTGGATGAGCCGGTGTTATGGCCACGCCATCCACCCGTGCGCTTTCGCAAGAGCGTGCCGACGTCTTGGCTGGAACTGGTGATCAGAGAGGGACGTAATCGTCAGGTTCGCCGGATGACGGCGGCGGTCGGATTGCCGACGCTGCGGCTGGTGCGGGTCAGGATAGGTCCCTGGTCGCTGGACGGCTTGCAGCCAGGCGAGTGGCGGGAAGTGCCGGCGCGTTTGTGAAGCGCCGGCCACCTCGCAGCATCAGTGCGGGATGCCCTGCGAAACTTCGATGATGTAGCCGATGATCGGCTTGGCGAGAAAGGCGAACAGGCAAAGCCCAAGGCCCAGGAACAGAACTGCCGTGCCTAGGCGGCCCGCTTTGGACTTCTTGGCCAGGTCCCAGATGATGAACGCCATGAAGGCCATCAGGCCGCCGACCAGGACGATCATCATCCACTTTTCGAATACTTCGGGTTCCATCGAGCGCTCCGCGTGGCTAGTAACGACAACGGCTATGACAACGGCGGGTTATTGTTGGCTGAGCAGGGCTCGTTTTATATGACGCGCGGGGCATAGCAAGGCGGCGTCGAGTATACGCCAACCAGCCCGCCGCGCGGCCTGTCAGCGGCAACCGGTCTCAGGTGCGCAAATGTTCCAGCGGCAGCTCCGTGCTTGACGACACCTGCCGCAGGACGAAGCTCGAGCGCACGCTTGAGACGCCCTCGATGCGGGTCAGGGTGCCGAGCAGGAAGGCCTGGTAGTGCTCCATATCCGGCACCACGACCTTGAGCTGGTAGTCGGCGTCCATCCCTGTCACCAGGCTGCATTCCAGCACTTCCGGGCATTTTCCGATGACCCCCTCGAAGTGTTCGAAGCGCTCCGGCGTGTGCCGGTCCATGCCGATGAGCACATAGGCGGTCAGGGTCAGGCCGAGTTTCTTGCGATCCAGCAACGCGACCTGACGGGCGATGAAGCCGTCGTCCTCGAGCTGCTTCACCCGCCGCGAACAGGGCGAGGGCGACAAGCCGATGCGCTCGGCGAGATCCTGGTTGGAGATGCGTGCGTCGCGCTGCAGTTCGTGGAGGATACGCAGGTCGTATCGGTCTAGTTTGCTCATTTCGGTTTTCTCGTGTGGTCTTGTTGCGCTGGTTTGCGTTTAGTTGCGTATGAATTGCGCAAGAGTGGCTTATCTGAGCAATATTCGCAAACATCTATCGCTGTGCGGGGCGTAAGCTTTATTCAACTTCAGCCCCCGGCAGATAGGCATGGCACGCGATCCCCGCCGTGACCTCCGAAGGCCTTATCCAGGTCGACGGTCCGGGCCCCCGGCGCTCACGAGGCCCCGCGCGAAGCAGCCGTTACCATCGGCCAGACGAATCGAAGAGACCACGCCCAGGCGTGGTCTTTTTCGTTTTGGGGTTTTGTTTGGTGTTGAGTGGGTGGGGCTGTTCCTAGCCGCTGTGTATTGCGCTGTTGTGGGCATAGCCTTGGCTGCGAAGTTGTTGGGCTTTGGGTTCACGTGGCTACGCCCGTTGGCTGGGTTGGCTGAGGCATTGGTTTCGCCCTGCTGGGCGAGTCACTTTTTCTTGCGTGGCCAAGAAAAAGTAACCAAAAAGAAGGCCACCCCTGCATCCGGATTTTGCTTCGCAAAACTTCCCTCGCTCCGGCGCTGCTCCGGGGGCCGTCGCGAAGGGCCATCCCTGGCCCATCGCTCCTCGCTCGGCATCCATGCCTCGCGACCCCCTGCGCAACGCCTACGCTCGGCCTTCTGAAGGGGGCTCGGGACCGAGTCGTCCGAACGTTTTGAACAGCAACGAAGCACCTTCCTCATTATTCAATGGCGATCAGTCTCGTAGGATGGGTGCAACCCATCAAGCTCTTGTGATGGGCTTCGCCCATCCTACGTTCTGAAGCCCACCGTACAATGCTTAGGCTTTTGATATCTGGCACAGATCAGCAGTCGTAGGGTGGGTAACGCGAAGCTTACCCACCGATTTGTTGCGGGCATCGTTTGATACCGATTGCAGCGTGATTGCGGTGGAAAATGCTTCGCAGTTTTCCACCCTACGGTCTTTTCACCGGCATTGGTTGAATGGCCCTGGCTCGACACAGCTTCCTGCTTTCCATTGCACGACGTGTCAGACGACGCCGAACGCCCCCTTCAGGAGGCCGAATGGAATCCGCGCGGAGGGGAGCGAGCGGCATGGATGCCGCGAGAGGCGTAAAGGGTCGGGGCCGCCGTCGGCATGGATGGCCCTTGTACGCCGGCCCCCGGAGCGCGGATGGAATGAGGGAAGTCGAGCGCAGCGAACCGGGGACGCCTAGTCCGGATGCAGGGGCAAGCGTTTTTGGTTACTTTTGAGGGGCCGGCCATCCGGGCGTCTGGAAAAAGTGAGTCGCCCAGCAGGGCGAAACCATAGCTAGCGGTGTCCGCGGTAACCGGTATAGCACCTTTGCCAGACGCCGCGTCTGCACCTCTACGCTGCGCTACCCCTTCGCCCTAACCACCTCAAGCGGATCGGCATGCACCAACACTTCCGCCCGCGGATATTGGGCGTGTATCGCCGCCTCAACCTGATCACACAAGGCATGTGCCTCGATCAACGGCAGCTGTCCCGGCAGTTCCAAATGCATCTGCACGAACCAGCGGGTCCCGGACGCGCGGGTACGCAGGCCGTGGCAGCCGACCACACCGGGCACAGCGCAGGCCAGCCGGTGCATGTCTTCGCTGATCTCCGGCGGCAGCTCGGTATCCATCAGCACCGCGCCGGCCTCGCGGACGATGCTCAGTGCGCTCCAGAAGATGTACAGGGCGATGGCGATGCCGAAGATGGCGTCCAGGCGCTCCCAGCCGTAGCCGGCCAGCACCAGCGCGACGAGGATGCTGGTATTGAGCAGCAAGTCCGAACGGTAGTGCAGGGAGTCGGCGCGGATCGCCGTGGAGCCGGTTTCCCGCACCACATGACGCTGATACAGCAATAGCGCCACGGTCAGCGCCAGCGACAGCAGCATCACCGCGATGCCAAGGGCCGGTGCGCCCAAGGGCTCGGGGTGCAGCATGCGGTCGACGCCTTGCACGCAGACGAGGATCGCGCTGACCGAAATGAAGGCGCCCTGGCCAAGCCCGGCCAAGGCTTCGGCCTTGCCGTGGCCATAGCGGTGATCGTCGTCCGCGGGGCGCAGCGAGTAGTGCACCGCCAGCAGGTTGAGCAGCGAGGCGGCGCCGTCCAGCAAGGAGTCGGTCAGACCCGCCAGCAGGCTCACCGAGCCGCTCAACCACCAGGCCAGCGCCTTGCTCGCGGCCAGCGTCAGGGCCACGGCCAGCGCCAGCCGTGTGGCGCGGCGCATCAGCTTGGCGTGCTCGGCGCTGACGCCTTTGCGTTCGCGTGCGTGTGGCATCAGGCGGCCGGGCGCAGTCCGAAGGCGGCCAGTTGCTCGACGCTGCCGTTGTGCTGGATCAGACGAGGATCATCCAGCGGCAGGCTGCGGCCGGTTTCGGCCTCGATGATGGCCTTGAGCTTGGCCAGGTCGACCACGCCATCGGCGCCGATGGCTTGCTGCAGTTTTTCAGGCGCCATGGAGTAGTTGTCATCGGGCAAATAGATCGCGCCGGTGGCGAAGTCGATGCCGAAGGCAATCAGGCCGGGGAGGAGATAGAAGATCAGGCCGACCGCGTTGAGCACGGCGACGGCAGGGTCGATGCGACCGTCGATCTGGCCGCGGCGGTCGGGGTAGAACAGCGTGCCGCAAGCCGCCAGTTGAGTGAACAGGGAGACGGCCAGCACGCCGCCGATAACACGGGAACGAGTACGCATTTGGACCTCCGGAAAAAGTGGCGCAACTATACAAGGGCTACACAAGGGCTACACAAGGGCTGCGTGATGTTTTCTCGACATCAGACCGCGTTCTGCTCCAGGGTGTTCAAGGGGCTGTGCTGCGCCCGCAAGGCGTCGGCGGGGCGTCCGTAGGGTGGATGACGCTTCACCCATCCACCGTATCGCCGTGCGGGTAGATGAAAAGCACCGTCGCCGCTCGTGCGCTTGTCGCCCCTATAATGCCGCGCTCACTTCCGGAATCCCCATGTTGTCGTTACCCATCGATGATGCCCTGCCGGCCCTGCGCCAGGCCCTGCTAACCCGTAACGAAGCGGTACTCGAGGCGCCGCCCGGCGCCGGCAAGACCACGCGCGTGCCGCTGGCGCTGTTGAACGAGCCCTGGCTGGCCGGGCAATCGATCCTGATGCTCGAGCCGCGGCGTCTGGCCGCCCGCGCAGCGGCCGAACGGCTGGCCAGCGAGCTGGGCGAGAAGGTCGGTGAAACGGTCGGTTATCGCATTCGGCTGGAAAGCAAGGTGGGGCCGACGACCCGGATCGAAGTGGTCACCGAAGGCATTCTTGCGCGCCGTCTGCAGGATGATCCGGCGCTCGAGGGCGTGGGGCTGGTGATCTTCGACGAATTTCACGTTTTGCCATTTGCACCGAAATAGTGGCATTTCTTGTCAAAATCATCCTGCCCTTCCTCCCTGGGCTCTCTCCCGCCTCTGGACGCTTACGGCGGCCAGCGTGGCCAATGACACCCAGGCCGGCAAACTTCTGTATGGCGAGGAAACCGTAGTGTGTACAGATGCCACCTACATCGGGGTCTAGAAGCGCAACGAACATGCGAGGTGCCAGGTGATCTTGAATATCTCAGCCCGGCGCAATACCTACCAGCGACACGACAAGCACAGTGTCCTCTACAAACAGTCCAGTCCGGCTGCTACACGAGGTTGATCAGGGTGATCAGAAGCTTCCCGTCCGACGTGAGCTTCTCAACTTGCTCAGTAAGTGACCAGGGCTCTGGGCTCTGGGCTTCTTGAACCGCGAATATTCCTTTGGCCTGGGTTCGCGCGTAGATCGGGCGAGCCAAAGTCTTATCTATCAGATTTGATTATTGCCTGCCTTGTTTGAGTCTGAGCGAAAAGCGTCCTCGTCTAAAGTCTTTAGAATGGTTAGCTGGAGTTGAGGTGGAAGATTGAGGTATTCAAGTATTGCGGGATTCAGTTTTTCATGAATTTCTATCTCCGCTTGACCAAAGAATTCATTGATATAGAAATATAGATCTCTAATAACTTCGTATGGTTTTGCGTGATGGGTCCGTAGAATTGATTTTGATTTAAGGCTATTGTTAAAGGTTGTCGAGGTGGCTGTTTTTATTGATTCTTCGTCAAAGGCTACGCTCTGGCAAAGTTTTCTGTGTATTTTAAGAAGCTTGGAGAGGTGCTTTTCAAGTTTTGATAAGGGGTTGCAAAGTTCGTCAGTGGTGCTGGTGGCGTTTTGCAGTGTTATTGAGTTGATTAGCGAGATGGCTTCAAAAACAAGCTTGGTCGAATCTGTCACCTGCGGGTTCTTAGAGAATGTCCAAAATGGGGTTGGCATGGGGATTTCAATTGATACGTTTTGCTGTTTATTTTGAGCTAAACAAATTATAAATGGATCTAGGCTGTTATTTATCCATCTCCCGGGTTTCTTCAATTCCAAGGTAATGGCATAACTTGCTGCAATAACTGCAATTTCACCTAGCTGTTGCTTCTTGCTGCAGTTCAGTATGTCCTTAAGATTCAGCAGCGCACTCGTATTGTCGCCCTCAATTATCTGAAGGCGTGCCTTTAGATAATGGTGTACTGGCTTGAAAATCTCGAAATCTTCGTCTTGCTCAAGAAGGGCGATAGCTTCTCTGACTGGGGTGGTATCCGAGGCCGCTCTGTCGATAATCTCTAGTGCATATGCTAGAGGTGCGCACTCTTCAATAGTCCTGGTGGCTACAAATCTCTCATAACAATTAAAGATTTCCATAATCGATGTGTCGAGATCTGGCTCGGGGAAACAGTTTGAACTTCCTATCATGTCATGATGCAAGATTATGTGAGACTGATGGAAATTGTCTTGAGTTTTTTTCTGGGCTTGGTTGGTGAACTCGTTAATGTAATACTTAAGGATTCCAAGGAGGCTGGCAGAGTGAATGTCTGGTGTGCCGTTGGATAAATGGCCAATGAATCTTTGAATTGCGGTCCCGGCTATATAGGCGGCGCGAACATTTTTGACTTTATCAGGTAGTTCTTCTTTGCAATCGCGACTGCTGAAATTTTGGTTCAGTTTACCAATTTTATCTTCTATTGTTTTTAACTTGATGTCAGATTTTGTTGTGATCTTATTTAGCGAACTCCTGAAGTCCGCAGTGTTTGCCTCGGTTATTTTGTCAAGCTGTTGTCTCACTGCGTTGCGGGTGTTTTTTGCGCAGTCATATTCCGTCATATGAATATCGGGAAGTAGGTCGAAGAGGTAATATAGAGGTGTTGATTCTGGAAGGCGCGCACGGATATGGCATAAAAATAGTGCCAGTTGGGGGAATGCAATTATTGATAAAAATGCTCCCAAACCAGTTCGGTATGACGTTCTGGTGAAAACAGCCCTTGAGCGAATAAATGACAGGAGAGTCTCTGCAGTGTCCAGGAACTCAGAAAGCTCGTCGGCAATATTTTGATCGTCGCCAGACAAGAGCATTAGCAACTCGCCGATTCGACCTTGGTTGGCACTTCGCCACGGTTTGGTTGCATTGGGACCAAAACGAGACTGTCTTCCATGCCACGAGCGCTGGAACGTCAATTTTTGCTCGTTCGCTTCTATCAGGCCGAATCCACTTGCTAGTGCGTCTATGGTTTCTGCGTAGGTTGGAATCCTTGCCCAGCCGAGGCCTGTTGCGTCCTTCATCGATTCTCGCCCTTTCCGGTACCTAGAAAATGCAGAGTCACCATAGCCTGCTTCCCATCGCATCGCGATAGCCCCTGACAGGGTTCGGAATTTCAGAAGGAAAAATCACATGTTCAACTACTACCACCCGCTGACCATTCGAGACGTCGTCAACGCGCTAGAGGCGCTACGCCACGTACAGCGTCCCTACGGCGACAACGAAGGGGATGCGATTAATCATCCTGACGTATACGCCGATCTGCCTACTCACACTCAACAGGCTGTTGATCTCGCCTGGCGTTACGTGCGCGAGTACTGCTGCCACATTGATGGTGCGATCAACTCGCGCTCGGTGACCTTGCTAAAGAAGCATGGCTATCAGATCCATCTCGGCCCTAATCAGTATGACCCGATGCTAATTGCTGGCGTGATCACGGTTGGCGACTGGAACCTCGATCTGAGCGACGAGACCGCGGACTAAGAAAACGTCGTATAGCCGAATGGCACTGAATTAAACCCAAGCCATTGATTTTTATGGGAAAGTAGAGGGCTGGCCGCCCCGGATAGTAGGCTGGAGGTTGCGAAATCCACAGCAACCACCCGAGGAGCCAGCCCACATGCATCCTAGCCACCGCCCAACAACGGGGCAACAACAGCGTGTACGCCACTATGCAAGCAACGCGGACAGCTATTTCCTGTTCAATCTGCTGACCAGCCCAAAGCTGTTCGACCGTGTTGGGGCGTTGCTACCGGAGCACCGCGAGCGGTTGTTTCCGCCGGCGGAAACCTTGTCGATGTTTCTCGCCCAGGTGTTGTCGGCTGACGGCAGCTGCCAAGCGGCGGTCAACGACGCCATGGTCAAGCGGGTGATCGGTGGGCTCAAGCCGGGCAGTACGGATTCCGGTGGGTACTGCAAGGCGCGCTCGCGTCTGCCGCAGTCAATGATCTCGGCGCTGGCACGCCAAACCGGGGGGATCATCGCCGAAGGTGCTGCCTCCTGGTGGCATTGGCGGGGTCGGCGGGTGCGCCTGGTCGACGGGGTCACGGTTACCTTGGCGGACACCGAAGAGAATCAGGCCGCCTATCCGCAGCTCGTAATCTTCGATGAGTTCCATTAATTACTAAATGCACTAAAATTCATAATTCTTGTCAAAAACGAGAGCTTCATCACGTTGTTTATATGGGCAGGTGAGCGCCGCTAGCCCTCACAAGCTCACCACGGTCAACGTAAAGCAACTGCACGAGAGCCAGTGGCGTGATGATTCGCTTGGTGGTCGTGAAAGGGTACGTATCCCGGTTACTAATGAACGAGGCAATAGCAGCCTACATACGGCTCGTGCGGCCCGAGCTGGGAGCCGATTTAAAGGGAGTTTTAGAGGCTATTAGTGTTGACGTGCGAAGTATGGAGCGGGAATGAAAGGCATCCTCCAGCGGAGTGCTGAATCGTCCCGGCTTTTGTGGAGGCCGTTTCGTTTAAGTCAGGCCGCAATGGCCACACCAGCTTGTTGCCGGTAGAAGTTTGCCTCAGCCTCCGCAGGCGGGATATACCCGATTGAACTCAGCAGGCGCTCATTGTTGTACCAGTGTTGTACCAGTGCACCCACCTGGTCTGGCTCAGCTAGTTCCGTGATCAGAAAACATCGGATCATTTAACAGCCAGCTGACTAACACCGGATGTAGAGGTCCATGCTTGTCGGCCAATAGGGAAAGTTCCTGCTTGGATCGCTCTTCCGCTCGCCCAGCCAACGAGATGGTCTCCGCTGTCGGGTAATGCCGTAGTAGATTTTTTGCTTGGTACCGTACGCTTTCAGGAAGGCTCGTGTCCCTGGCCAGTTCCTGTAGGAAGTCCCGTGTTTGCACAACGCTACGGGTGCGCTCATGGGCCATCGTCATGGCATTGCTCCTGAAATGTCCGCAGGGGGAGACGGCTTCCCGTCAACATGTCCCACGGCCCGTGGGGGCATTTTACTGTATGAAGCCTGATCTGCCAAAAAGGGTGGAGCCTCAATCATCAGTCTCCTGTGATCCGCTCCGCACCGCTATTGCCCGCAAAACAGCATTCGAAGGTGGCAGAGTAACGGTGCGGCCAGGCCTGGGGGCATATCACTCATCGTGGTGCAGCCATGGTCGACGAAGCTTCAAGTGCGCTGGTTAGCAACCTATGTGAGCAGAGCGGCCGAGAAACTGCGTGGCCAGGGCTCGTTGTGCAGCACTATGTTGGCGCTGATGGAAAATTGACCCACCCTGCCGATTGAAATTTGACCCAGGGCGGATTGCTGATTTTGTTACCAGCAACTGTGGATAAGTCTACCAGCGCAGCTGCTGTTGCCCCCACTCCTTCGCTAGCCCAGTTCAGTTGTTTAAGACCTGCCACATGCAGCCATGCAGCAGGCCGTCGTCACCATGAAATCAGAACGACTCATCGTCCTCCGGTTCCTGGCCGCCCTTACGCTTTCGCTCCCGTGATTTGATCTTGGCCTGGGCCGCCAAGCTACTGTGTTGCAGGCGATAGGACTCGTTACCGGTTTCGACGATGTGGCAGTGGTGGGTCAGCCGATCCAGCAGGGCGGTGGTCATCTTGGCGTCGCCGAACACGCTCGACCATTCGGCGAAGCTCAGGTTGGTGGTGATCACCACGCTGGTGTGTTCGTACAGCTTGGACAGCAGGTGAAACAGCAACGCACCGCCAGCCTGGCTGAACGGCAGATAACCCAGTTCGTCGAGGATGACCAGATCCATGCGCAGCAGTGCCTGGGCGATCCGCCCGGCTTTGCCGTCGTGTTTTTCGCGCTCCAGCAGATTGACCAGATCGACCGTGGAGTAGAAGCGCACGCGCTTGCCATGCCGGGTGATGCCGGACACGGCCAGCGCGGTGGCTAGGTGGGTTTTACCGGTGCCTGGCCCACCGATCAGCACCACGTTCTGCGCGGTGTCGGTAAAGGCCAGGCTGGCCAGCTCGCTGATCAGGCGTGCGTCGGCGCTAGAGGCGTTGAAATCGAAGCTGGCCAGATCGCGGTGCATCGGCAGCTTGGCCATGTTCATCTGGTGGCTCACCGAGCGCATGGCGCGATCTGTGTGCTCTTGTTCCAGCAGGTGTTCGAGCAGCCACTTGGACGAGGCTGTGTTCGACTCACCCTGTGCAGTTAACTCCGCCCAGGCCGTGGCCATGCCGTGCAGGCGCAGCTCCTTGAGTTCCGCCATCAAATCACGCATGACCGACCTCCTCGGCCTGGCCACGCAGGCGGTCGTAGCGTGCCGTGTTAGCGACGGGGGCTTCCTTGAGCGACAAGTGGGTTTCGACGCTGGGTGGTGGTTCGGATGCTGTCAGCCGTGCCACGACATTGAGGATGTGTTCGGCGCTCAGGCTGCCGCTTTCCAGTACCAGCTCAACAGCCACCAGCACCGCATCGAGCCCGGCGACCGGTACGGCAGCCAGAACTTGCGCCATGATCCGGTCACCGCCGGCATGACGCCCCAGACCGTGCTTAAGCTGACGCAGCGGCGCCGGCAGATCAGCAAAGGGCGCGCCGTTGCGCAGCGCACCGGGCTTGCGTTCGATCAGCGGGAGGTAGTGCTGCCAGTCATAGCTGACCTGGTCGCGATCCAGCAAGCGGACATGGCTGGCGATCAGCGCGTCGTCAGCCACCACCTCGATTCGCGTCGGATACAAACGGCTGCTGACCCACTTACCCGCGTACTCACACGGCACCGAGTAGCGGTTGCGCCCGACGCTGACCAGGCAGGTGCTGGAGACCCGCGCAGGCCGCTCGACGTAACCGTCGAATGGCGCTGGCACAGGCATCAGTTCAGCGCGCTCCAACTCCAGCACTTCGGCCACACTCAGCCCGCTGTATTGAGGGTGCGTCAGCTCGTTCCAAAGCGCGCGGCAGCGCTGGCCCAGCCAGGCATTGAGTTCCTCGAAGGAGTGAAACTGGCAGTCCTGGGCGTCTAGCCAGATACGCCTGCGGCTGTCTTGCACGTTCTTTTCAACGATGCCCTTTTCCCAACCAGCGGCGACGTTGCAGAAGTCCGGATCGAACAGGTAATGCGCGCACATCACCGCAAAGCGCGCATTCACCGCCCGGCCTTTGCCCTTATTGACCTTGTCGACGGCGGTCTTCATGTTGTCGTAGATGCCCCGGCGCGGCACGCCGCCCAAGGCGCCGAACGAGCGTGTATGGGCGTCAAATAACATCTCATGGCCCTGGCTCGGATACGCCACAAGCCAGAACGCACGGCTGGCACACAGCTTCAGATGTGCCACCTGCATACGCCGGTAAATGCCGCCGACCAGCAAGCCTTCCTCGCTCCAGTCAAACTGAAACGCCTCGCCAAGAGCAAAGGTCAGCGGCACAAAGGCCTGCGACGCCTTGCCCTGTCCCCCTCGCCAGGCACGGATAAACGCGGTGAGCTGGCTGTAGCCACCGTCATAACCTTCGGCTTTGATTTGCGCCAACAGCGCCTTGGCAGCGAATCGGCTTTTAGCGCCTGCTCTAGCGTGGCGTGAAAAGGGCTGAGTTTGTTAAAGATCGCGCGGCGTTGGTACACCGGCTGCTTGGCCTCAGGTGCTCTGACCCACTTGCGAATCGTGTTGCGCGCCAGCCCGGTGCGCTTGGCTATCTCATGCAGCGACAGCTTGTCGCGGAAATACATCCGCCGAATTTTGCCCATCATTTCCATACTGATCACCCTGTGTTCTCCTGCTCAAAAATTGAGCAGAAGCAGTTGAACACCTGGGTCAGTTTTCAGTCGGCAGAACAGCCTCTACTGGGTCAGTTTTCGGTCAGCGGCAACAAACCTGCTGGCCGGCTATCATTTCCGCTACCGCAAGATGGGTGCCGTGGCCTATCGGCACGTGGCCAACAACTACATCGCTGTGTTCCAGCACTTCATCCCACCAGGCATCTGGGAGGCGATTTACGTAATTGAGGGGCTGCTTAAGGCTGATCTCAGTGTCGAGGCAGACACTGTGTATTCAGATACTCAGGGGCAATCGGCGACAGTCTTTGCCTTCACCCATCTGCTGGGCATCAACTTGATGCCACGTATCCGCAACTGGCGTGACCTGGTGATGTGCCGGCCGGATCGCGGCGCGTCGTACAAGCATATCAACCGCCTGTTCACCGACACTGCCGACTGGCACTTGATCGAAACTCACTGGCAAGATCTGATGCAGGTCGCGCTGTCCATCCAGGCCGGCAAAATCTCCTCGCCTATGCTGCTGCGAAAACTCGGCTCCTATAGTCGGCGCAACAAGCTCTACCATGCGGCCCAGGCACTGGGCAGCGTGATCCGCACGATCTTCCTGCTCAACTGGATCGGCAGCCGCGAGCTGCGCCAGGAAGTTACCGCCAACACCAACAAAATCGAGTCCTACAATGGTTTCTCGAAGTGGCTTTCGTTCGGTGGCGACGTGATTGCCGAGAACGATCCGGACGAACAGCAAAAACGTCTGCGCTACAACGACATGGTGGCCTCATCGGTGATCCTGCAGAACACTGTAGATATGATGCGCATCCTGCAGAAATTGGCCCGAGAGGGTTGGCAGTTCACCGACGAGGATGTGTCCTTCCTCAGCCCCTACCTGACCAGCAACGTCAAACGCTTCGGCGAATTCAACCTAAAGCTCAACCGGCCACCGGAGCCCTGGATTAAGGACTCGGTGTTCCAACAAGCTGCCGGCTCGCTGCGGGTGATCACACCTCGCCAGCTAGATACCGAGAAAACGACATGATCAATGTTCCTCCCGCAGCCTTTCGCGTTACACCGTACGGCGAAGTCGATGCGGTGGCGTTGGAAAACCTACGCGACGGCTTCGACGCCTCTCAACTGCTCCGGCTGGTTGATCGATTGGACGCCTGCTTGCTGCAACTGGGCGGAACCACCGCCATTCGCGACGAGCTGCTGAGATTGCATGCGATGGCTCTGACGATAATTGAGGGCATCGCCCTTACGGTGCCTGCCGAGAGTGCTTGTATCTGGGCAGAAGCCGAATCTCTGCAGACGGATCTTGAGGCGCTGGTTTCCTGGGCTCGCACTGCTCAGCTCATCATTGCGCCGCTGATCAATCTTGCTCCACAGCACGAGGCATGAGCGCTCTCGCCGATTTCGACCAGGCTCAGCGGTTTTTGATCATGGCTGGAATCGCCCTTAAGTAGATCAACTCACCAATCAATTCTACGAGTGTCTGAGTGATCACAGCCGCCGCAGCCAGCCCGCGAATGGACTCCGGGAGCGCTAGGGCCAGGGGAAGCACTACAAGCGAGTTGCGAGTGCCTGAGCTAAATGCCACTGCCCGTGCGGCAGATACCTCCAAACCAAATAGCCGGGAGCTGAGTACGCCGAGGGCGGGAGCGAGTAATAGAAACGCTCCGTATACCGGAAGCAACGGCGCCAGGATGTCGAGTTGGTACACGACGGCCGCGATCTGCGAACCTACCACCACGATTAGAACCAGGGCCATTGCAGGTACTGGCAGCCAAGCCCAGCCTGCGCTCCATGCACGAACCAGCAGAGATCGGCGCCCGCCAAATTCGGTGAGCACAGCCGCTACCAAGGGTAGGACGATCAGTAACAGGAAAGCTTCTGCGAAGGGCCACAGCTTGATCACTGTGCCAGCTTCGGAACCAAGGATTAGCTGCAAGTAGAGGGGCAGCAGCAAAAGCTGAAGCAACAGCAGCAATGGCGTCGCCGCGAGCACCAGACGAGAGTCCCCTTTGCCCAGGTGGGTGAAGACCACCACGTAATCGATACAAGGCGTCAGCAGGACAAGTAGCGCGCCGACCAACAAGGCCTTGTTCGATGAGAGCGGCCACGTCACTAGCCACACCATCAATGGCATTAACAGGAAGTTGGCCAGTAACAGGGCACCGACGAAGCGGCGGTTGGCAAAAGCTGCTCGCAGTTCCAGAAAAGGAATCTGCAGAAACATGGCATACATCAGCACGGCAATCGCCGGTGTGATGGCCATGGCCGTCAGTCCGGTGAATTGCGCAGAGCTCAAACCTGCAATGGCAGCGGCCACCACCGCCGCGAAATAAAATGCTATCTGATGTTCTTCCAGCCAGTCCCGCGACATCTGATATCTTCTCTTGCTGCGCAAGGGCGACATTCTCGCACTGGCATCGGATTTAACCCAGCGTTGAGGCTGGTTGCGCAGCGGGCTGCCTGGTTGCTTTTCGCTTGTGCCGGTGGGCGAAGGTTTACAACGCTCCAACAAGTCTTGCCGACAAGAGGAAGCATGGTGTTTCGAAATAACCGGATGGCGGGTCTGACGCAAGTGTTCGTCACCGCCAGGAGCTAACCGCAATGAATCCTCAACGTTCAGGCATGACCTGGAACCTGCTGCTGCTAACCTGGCTGGTCGCACTGGTATCGACCCTATCCGCGCTGTACATTGGCGAGGTGATGGGCCAGGCACCCTGTGTTTTGTGCTGGTTCCAGCGCGCCTTTATGTTTCCGCTGGCGGTGATCCTGGCCATCGCCTGCTACCGCTCGGATTTCACAGTCTGGCGTTACGCCCTACCGCTGACCGCTATCGGTGCGGCTCTGGCATTTGTTCACACGCTGCTCTATGCAGGGCTGATTCCACAGCCGATCCAGCCCTGCACGGCCACCGGTCCATCCTGCTCAGGCGCCGGAATGACCCTCTTCGGCGTGGTGCCCCTGCCGGCACTCGCCTTGTTCGCCTTTATCCTGATCGCCATCCTGCTCATTCTCATCCGTCGGAGAACAACTCCATGAATCGCCGTTCCGTGGTCCTGATCATCAGTGCCGTGATCCTGGCCGTTTTTGCCGCCGCCGCATTCTTCTATTCCCCCTCGCAGTCGCCTCAACAGGCCCAGGCTCCCAGTTCGACAGCCCAAGAGACCGCGACACAACCCAAACAGAACGGAGGCCAACTGGTTCGCTTCCACTCGCCGGTGTTCGGCCCGGCGCAAGCGCCAGTAACCATTGTCGAGTTCTTCGATCCTTCATGCGAGGCATGCCGCGCCTTCCATCCCTTTGTGAAGCAGATCCTCGCCGAGAACCCGGAAGATGTACGTCTGGTGCTGCGCTATGTACTGTTTCATCAAGGTTCGGAAGAAGTGGCGCGGATGCTTGAGGCGGCGCGCAAGCAAAATCTCCATGAACAAGTGCTGGAGGCTGTGCTGGAGACCCAGCCCGGTTGGCACGACGACCCCAAGGTAACGCAGGCATGGGCTGCTGCCGAGCGCGTCGGTTTGAACTTGGAGCAGGCCCGCCAGGACATGCATACGCCTAGCGTCAACGCCGTGCTTGAAACGGACATGCAGGACGTCAAGGCCGTTGGGATTCGTGGCACCCCGACCTTTTTTGTCAATGGTCGAGCGCTCAGCGAGTTCGGCCCGGAGCCGCTGCGCCGATTAGTGAGCAGCGAAGTGGCCAAGGCACGGGAATGACACTATGAGCGCGCTGGAGAACCGCGTGCCACCGCTGCTCGTAGCTGGCCTGATCGCTCTGCTGATGGGTTTGTCGGGGCCCAGATTACCGAGCATCGAACTGGCATGGACCGCGCGGCTGACCTTCGCTTTGCCGGTACTGTTCCTGGGGCTCGGCGTGTGTTTCGCCGGCGTACTGTCGTTTCGCCGCGCACGTACTACTGTCAATCCATTGCAGCCGCAGCAGGCTTCGGTGTTGGTGGAGGCTGGCATCTATCAGTACAGCCGCAACCCCATGTATTTGGGCTTCGCCATCAGCCTGACGGCCTGCGCGCTGGCCCTGGCCTCGCCTTTTACCCTGCTGGGCGTGGTTGCCTTCGTGCTTTACATGAATCGTTTCCAAATCGAACCCGAAGAGTCGGCGCTGGAAGCGCTGTTCGGCGAATCATTCGCTCGCTACCGCGCACGAGTCCGCCGCTGGCTCTGAGCGTCCGCGGCGGTAGCGACTGGCGGGGCTTGCTCGTCGCGGCAGCCTGCCGAAGGTGCCACGACCTAGCCTGATCTCCTCGTGACGAGCTGCTTTGGCCACATGCCGCTAGCATGTCTCTGGTCGAAGACATAGCGCCAACGAGTGATGTCGCAAGTTCACTCCGTTGATATCGAGATAACTGTCTAGCAACAGCGGTGAGCGCAAAGCAGGCTTATGCTTCGCTGCGATGACTGTCGGCCTGCCTGGTGTCGATACAAACACTGCCGTCTAGCTCCATTTCAAGTGTCGAGTGGCTGACTTTGAATCGCTCATGAAGTACACGTTTTAAATCAGTCTTCACTCGTTCAATTTCGGGCAGGCTAGCCTTCTTGATGACAACGTGAGCTTCCAATGCAGTTGAATGTTCGGCAATTTCCCAGACATGTACGTGGTGAACACTCACAACGTCGTCCACTTGCTCCATGACATTGATTATATCAGTGATGGAAACTCCTTCTGGTGCGCCCTCCATTAACAAGTGAATGGTTTTAGGTAGCATGCTAAAGCCCTGCCATAGCACGTAACCAGCAATCATCAGCGTCAGTACAGTATCTGTCCAATACCAGTCATACAGAAGGATTAATGTTCCGGCAATAATAACACCGACGGAGGCCAGCGCATCCGACACATTGTGCAAGAATGCCGCCTTTATATTCATGCTATTCTTAGACATTGTGTAGGTGAGCAAGGCCGTGACGACATCTACAATCAAGGCTATTCCCGCCACCACGACCACTGTCCATCCTTCAATGGGCTGTGGGGCAAAAAACCGACCTATAGCTTCGTAGATGAGGTAGAGACCAACGATAATCAGCGTGACCAAGTTAATCAAAGCCGCTATGGTTTCACTGCGTCGGTAGCCGAAGGTTTTAAAAGCATCTGGCGGTTTGCGACCGATTTTACGTGCGATGAGCGCAATAACCAGTGATGCGGCATCGCTCAAGTTATGTAGCGCGTCAGCTATGAGCGATAAACTGCCAGAAAGTATTCCTCCAACAACTTGTGCCAGAGTTAGCACAGTATTAACGCCAATGGCAGCGATTAAACGCTTATCGCCTATGGCTTCGGTGTTATGGTTATGTTCGTGAGCCATTGGTTTTTAACCGTCCTTAAATAACATAAGACAAGGATAGGGAGCCCAAAAAAGTAATAGATAATACTAGCACCAATACCATCTGGCCTTCCAAACCACACTGACAGAAATGCGACCACTCTCAAGCGAGTTCGTGCATTATCGTCTGAAACTTGCCGATAACTGGCCGATCCCTCTCAAACGTTAAACGACGTTGCTCGCTAATGATAGATGATGCGGCGTCAATCCGAAGATGACAAAATTGTAATCTTCCAATCATTCTTTTCGTAGGATAGGCCCTTGCAGATTGGTGCGCCTCGGTGCTGACATGACGAAGCAAGGCGCTCATGTCACCGCGCAATGGAAGCATTACATTTCAATAATGTAATGCTTGGCTCATGCTGCTGTTAACTTCAATCACGCAAAATTCATTCGAACCTGCAGGGCTCAGCGAGAAAGCTCAGCAAGCCACCTTTGAATTTAGCGAGGACTGCCCTATGAATCTGTTGAAAGCTATTGTTGTTGGTTTGGTAATCTGCGGCTCCGCATTGTCTTATGCAGAAGATGGTTACGACCGCTCAATTAAATTTAATGAAAAATTCCGAGCAGATCAAAAACGAATTCACGGAACCGAATCCGCCAAACGAAAAATAGACGAATTACAGATTAAGGATACCCGCCAAGATCAGAACAATACGGAAAGCAAGAAAGAAACCAAAGCTGACTAACCGCTTCATATCTGAACGATATTCGCCTCCGGCAGCTTCCAATCTCCTTTGGAAGCAGTTGCACTCTAAGCGCCCTTCGGGGCGCTTTTTTGTTTCCATAACTTGCCCGCAACATCGCTACCAGCGAATCGCCCGGAATTTATATAAGCCGTTTCGTTTAAGTCAGGCCGCCATTGCCTGATCTGTTGTTATTAGCCTTCGCAAGGATCATGTCCGAGTGAGCTGAACAGACGCTGTGGCGTACAGCGCACCCATGTCTGGGTCGCTATCTCAAAGGCCTCACGGTTCGCCCATGATTGACGGTGTCAGCTCGGCCTTGCACAGCCCGCTGATCGTTCCAGCCAGGGCTTTGTCGTAGCTATCGCCCTTTGCTGCCGACCGGGGCAGGTCAGTCGCTGTTTGCATAATCCTTCGTCAGCTCACCGTGGGTGAAAGCCATCAGGTCAAGGACGCGTATGTAGCGAAAGTCATACGCACTAAGCGCTGAGCAATTTTTTATTTACCGCTTAGATGCATCAGACTGCGCCACAAAGGCTGTGCTGTCCGCTGCGCCGCTAATGAAACTGCGCTCCGATAATTAACGCGCCCCGTTCTCGCTAGCTAGCAAGAACGGGGCGTTGTGTGCCGCCATCCAATCTCTAGCTTGTTCTGTCAGCGGCCAACGCGATTTCTTGCTCCTCCAATTCGTCTTCGCGTCGATGAGCCATCTGGTAGAGCAACGGCAAAACTAATAGCGTTAGCACCGTTGAGGAGAGAATCCCCCCGATCACCACCGTCGCAAGGGGACGTTGTACCTCTGCACCGGTACCCACATTCAAGGCCATTGGAACGAACCCGAGTGAAGCCACTAAGGCTGTCATCAATACCGGTCGTAGCCGGGTAAGGGCACCTTCGCGGATCGCAGTGTCCAGAGGTAAACCTTGCTCCCGTAGGCTACGGATGAAGGAGATCATTACCAGGCCATTTAGAACGGCGACGCCTGACAGAGCAATAAAGCCAACACCTGCTGAAATGGACAATGGGATATCTCTGAGCCACAGCGCAACAATGCCTCCGGTGAGCGCAAATGGAATCCCTGTAAAGACCAACAAACCGTCTTTGACATTGTTGAACATCATGAAAAGCAGAATGAAGACCAGGAGCAGCGCCACGGGGACGACAATCTGCAGCCGCTTCGTTGCCGATTCAAGCTGCTCAAAGGTACCGCCCCAGTCGATCCAATAACCTGCCGGGATATCTACCTGGGCCTGGATTTTCTGTTCTGCCTCAGATACGAATGATCCAATGTCACGACCACGGACGTTTGCACTGACGACAATTCGCCGTTTCCCTTCTTCTCTACTGATCTGATTCGGACCGGGGGCCAAATCCAGGGTGGCCACCTCGCCGAGGGGGATATAACTTATGGTGCTGTTTAATTCCCTTGGAAGGGCAATTGGAAGCCGCTCAATTGCGGCGAGATCGCTGCGTATCTCGTCCGGTAAACGAACCACGATATCGAAACGCCGATCTCCTTGAAACAAGGTGCCTGCCTCTCGGCCACCGATAGCTACTGCAACCGCTTGCTGGACGGTATCTAGACTCAGGCCGTATCGTGCGATCTGATCGCGATCGATATCAATCGTGAGCATGGGAAGGCCAGTCGTCTGCTCGACCGTAACCTCTGAAGCGCCTGGTACTTGTCCTAGCACCTCGGATACTTCCGCCGCCGTGCTGTTAAGAACGTCCATGTCATCACCATAGATTTTCACGGCTACCGCGGCACGAACTCCGGAAATCAGCTCGTTGAAACGCAGCTGAATCGGCTGGGAAAACTCGTAGTTATTGCCCGGCAACTCAGCGGCGGATGCTTGCACCTCGCTTAAGAGCTGATTACGCGACTTGCCTGGATCCGGCCACTGTTCTTGTGGCTTCAGCATGACGTACCCGTCAGAGATATTTGGAGGCATAGCATCCGATGCCACTTCCGCAGTGCCAGTTCGCGCAAATATGCGTTCAATCTCCGGAAACTCATCCATAAGCTTTCGCTCCAGCTGCTGCTGCATCTCTACAGACTGACTAAGACTGGTAGCTGGTACACGAAGGGCTTGGATAGCGAAGTCTCCCTCGTTGAGGCTAGGCACGAATTCACTGCCCATACGTGACCCTACGAGGCCAGAAAGTATGACTACAACTACCGCAAAGGTGAGCACTGCTGGCTTGTTGGCCATTACCGCATCGAGCGCAGGTGCGTAGGCCCGTTTAGCATTGCGGATTAGAAAGTTTTCCTTTTCCGTAACCCGCTTACCGATAAAGAGCGCAACGGCCGCCGGGACGAACGTCACCGAAAGGATTATCGCCCCGAATAGCGCTGTCACTACGGTAAACGCCATGGGCGTGAACATCTTACCTTCTACCCCTGTAAGGGCGAATATCGGCAGATACACGATCATAATGATCAGCTGCCCATACAATAGAGGCCGACGCACTTCCTTTGCCGCAGCGAATACTTCATGAAGCCGTTCGGACAGTGTTAATGCCCGTCCGTGATGGGACTGAGCGTGTGCAAGTCGACGCACGCAGTTCTCAACAATCACCACGGCTCCATCGATAATGATGCCGAAATCCAATGCGCCTAGGCTCATCAGGTTGGCGCTGACCTGATTGGCTACCATGCCGGTGAACGTGAAGAGCATAGAAAGCGGTATCACAAGCGCGGTTAGGATCGCCGCCCGGATATTGCCTAAGAAGAGAAAAAGTATAACCACAACAAGAATGGCACCCTCAGTGAGGTTCTTCTTAACGGTGGATATAGCTTTGTCTACGAGTACAGTTCGATCGTAGACAGTAATTGCCTTTACGCCTTCCGGAAGCGAAAGGTTTATCTCTTTCATCTTGTCGTCGACAGCCCTTGAAACTACTCGGCTATTTTCACCGATAAGCATGAAGGCCGTACCTAGTACCACTTCGCGGCCATTCTCGGTGGCTGCGCCAGTGCGGAGCTCCTTTCCAACCTCGACCGTCGCAACGTCGCGGATACGCACTGGGGTACCGTCAACGTTGCTAATAAGGGTATCGCGGATGTCCTCCACAGACTGCATTTGCCCTGGAGCGCGAACAAGATACTGCTCGCCGCGCTTTTCAATATATCCGGCACCTAGATTGTTATTGTTTTGCTCAACCGCCTCGATCAAATCTTGTAGTGTTAGTCCAAACGACCGCAAAGTGTCTGGGTTGGGGGCGATCTGATATTCCTTTGCATATCCTCCGATCGTATTGATCTCAGTAACACCAGGTACATTTCGGACTTGCGGTTTGATGATCCAATCTTGAATCTCACGCAAGTCAGCAGGGGTATACGGCGTACCGTCCGATTTGGTGGCACCTTCCTCAGCTTCAACCGTCCAAAAATAGATTTCGCCAAGCCCAGTGGAAATAGGGCCAAGTGTTGGAGTGACGCCATCTGGGAGCTGATCTTTGGCCCCTCCCAGGCGCTCGTTCACAAGTTGGCGGGCAAAATAGATGTCAGTGCCTTCCTCAAAAATAACTGTGATCTGAGAAAGTCCATATCGAGACAAGGATCGTGTCTGCTCGAGCTTGGGCAGCCCAGCCATTACCGTCTCGAGCGGGTAGGTAATACGCTGCTCCACTTCCAGCGGGGAATAACCTGGCGCCGCAGTGTTGATTTGCACCTGTACGTTGGTGATATCCGGGACAGCATCGATAGGCAGCTTTTGGTAGCTGTAAGCTCCTAACGCTGCCATGCCAAGCACGGCTAGCATAACCAACCAGCGATGCTCGATAGAAAAACGAATGATACGTTCGAACACGATTCTATAACTCCGTATCAGTGAGCATGCGAGGCGCTGGCTTTGCCAAGCTCGGACTTGATGATGAAGCTGTTATCCAAGGCATAGCGCGCTCCGGGCTGGAGGCCTTCCTTGATTTCGACCGCGTCACTATCGCTGCGGCCACTCACGATTGGCTGAGCAGCAAAGCCATGGTCGGTCCGTACAAACACCACCGGCTTTTCTTCCAATGTGTGGATCGCATCAGGACTTACTGCGACTGGCACGGATGCTTCGCCAGCGCCTACCTGCACTTTGACGAACAGGCCGGGGCGCCAAACCCCTTCAGGGTTGGGAAGTGTGACCCGGGCGGTAGCGGCGCGGCTTTGCTGACCAACAAGTGAGCCGACATAAGAAACGGTTCCATTGGCACTGGACTCGAATGCTGTGGCCTCGATAACGGCATTGCTGCCTACTCGTACCGCGCTGAGTGCATTGGCAGGAACGCTGATATCTGCCCACACGGTGGAGAGATCGGAAATGATGAATATCTGGTCATCGGTATTGACTGACTCACCGAGCGTGATGTCCTTCTCAACGATCATCCCATCGAACGGCGCCCTGAGTTCGTAGCGGCTCAATGCGTCTGGCTTGCCAGCATCACTGCCAAGCGCTTGTAGCTGTGCGTTTGCATTCGCAACAGTCAGCTCTGCTTCCCGTAAAGCCTGTTGTGCCTGTAAATAATCCTGTTCCGCAGAAATACGCTCTTCCCATAGCTCCTTTTCGCGTCGATAGGTTTTTTGAGCCAATGCAAGACGTTTTTGCGCCGCGTAGAACTCGCTTCTACGTTCCGACAGGTCTGTACTCGCGATCACAGCAAGTACTTGCCCCTGTTTCACCTGTTCGCCCAAATCGACTTTGACCGCTTCAACGACACCTGAGAGACGAGGCACAACTTGCGCTGTGCGGTCTTGGTTGAATGTAATTTCGCCAGGCAGCTCAATTGCGCTTTTTATCTTTGCGGGCTGAGCAGTTGCCAGTGAGATGCCGGCGGCTAGGATTTGTGTCTCTGAGAGTTCTACCTCTGCTGTTTCAGTATGCTCCGCTCCCTCGGGCTCATCTTCATGCTCATCTTTCTCTGCCGCACCGACCTCGTGATCGCTATCGGCGCCTCCTTCATCATGGCCATGATCTCCTTCGGCTTCTGCATCCTCATCCGAATGCCCTTCATCCTCATGCTCCGATTCGTCACCATGCTCGCTATGTGCGTCGCCCGCATCGGGCACAGCTGGACTACTGCGAAGAAGCAATCCGCCAAGCATAAGTGCCACGCTTAATATGACGACGATCCAAAAAATCTGCTTCTTGTGACCAGCCAAGGAAGATGTATTCGATTTACTTTTCATATGGATTCCTATGGCTGAGTGGCCGAGGTGATAACGGCCGACCCATCTCCGACAATTCGCGAGATTTCTGCCGCCGCCTGGTTAGCTTGTGATAGCGCAGACAGATACTGAGATCGGGCTTGGAAAAGCGTGCGTTGAGCATCCAGTACGTCAAGGAACGTGAATTTTCCAAGTTCGAACCCCTTGCTGGCAGCTTCATAAGCGCTTTGGGCACTGGGGAGCATATCGTTGCGCAACAGTTCAAACTGCTGGCGAGCAGTGCGCAGCCGCATGTGCGCTTGGGAAAGTTCGCTTTTCAGGCGTATATGGACGGCGTTGAGCTCGTCCTGCGCCTGGTAGGCCCGTTCCTGCGCTGCTCCGATGTTGCCTTGGTTTCGATCAAACAACGGCAGGGGCATCGAGATACTCACCAATCCCAGCGTGCCGTTATATTCATCTGAGCGTTGGGCACCTACGCTAACCGTCACGTTAGAAAAGCGATTCGTCCTTTCCAGCTTTAACGCAGCCCGACGTCTTTCAGCCTCCCGACGCGCGCGGGTTAGTTGGGCGGAATCGTTCAAACGGCTATAAAGCTCAGCTAGCTCGGGAAGAGGAGGCACTGCCTCTGCCGGCTCTTTTACTCGCTCAAAGCGTGGCTGTGGATTTCCCCAGTTGGCCGCCAGCCGAGTGCGCGCAGCTTCGAGTTCAGCTGTGGCCTGGGCAAGCTCTACTTGCACTCCAGTAGCCGCAACCCGCGCCCGGGTTTCCTCTACGGGAGAAACCATGCCGGCCCTCACACGTCGATTGGCCACGTTCACTGCTTGCTTCGCAAGCTTTGAAGCAGCCTGAGCGAGGTCCAGCCGTTCTTGAGCAGTAAGCACATCGTAGTACGCGCCCATCACTGCCCCCCTCAGTCGAGCTTGGGCGTCCTGTAGGTCAGCAGCTGCTACGTCCAAGGCTCGTTGCGCCGCCTCAATACGAGCCGAACGTTTACCACCCAGCTCTATTTCTTGGCTCAGTTCAAGCGTGGTCTCCGGGGCATCGCCCCGGATTCCCTCCTGGCTAGCGGACAATATTGGATTCGGACGTGCTCCGGCTTGGCTAATTAATGCGCGAGAAGCAGCCAGCTCACGTCTTGCAACAGCCAGTTCAGGGCTTGCAGAGCTAGCGAGTTCCAAGGCGCGTAGAAAGCTTATGGATTCGACAGACTCAACGGGGAATGTATTTGACACACCGACAGGTAAGGTCTGTGTGAAGGTCGGCAACTCTAAGGGTTGCGCAAAGGCGAGATTGCACGACAACGTCGTCAACCCCAGCGAGAAAAGAGCTTTTCGCACCGAAATCTCCTAAAAAAAGGGAAGGTTCGGTGAGACGTCAGATACAGATAAATGGCGCTTACTGGTTACTTTGGCGTCCCACCGGTTTTGCACCGATGCGCCAATTAGGTTTCTCAGGACGCCCCGCTTCAGCCGATGCGTAGCTAGCAGAAGGAAACGGTTTCAAGCTCATTGATAATACCGAACCAGGACAGATCCCTTTCGTTATAAGCGGCTTGATATGGTCGCCATGAAAGACACAGTCTCCATCCAGACTGATTTTTTTTGCGGCTTTTGACGATCCTTCCTCGTCAGTACCCAGAGACTCGTGCGGATGTTCGTGATGTCCAAGATGATTTGCTGCCGAACCATCCTCATGACTGCAGCTCGTGCTAACAACTGCCCATGATGATTGCAATGGGAACAAGGCTAGCAACATCAGCAAAACTATTTTTCTCATCCAAGGCAAAACGATGACTTCCTGGTTTAGATGTCGAATCCAATCATAAGAACTACCCCCGCCAAGACGCGAAACACATGCGCCTCTACTGCGATAGTGATTCGCCCTGAATTTAGTAGACAAATACACGAAAGCGTTTTTATCAGCCTTGCCAAGCCGGCGAGATAGCTGATGGCTATGGGGTGGTGACTTTAAATAAGTGTGGATAACGACCTGGTGACCGCAACATTACAAATCTGTAATCGAAGGAGTGCGCGATTGGGCTTCCTCAGATTACAAAATAGTCATTTGCCGCTAATCCTGCCGTCATCTCTAGGGGAAGAACATGGCCAAGCGCTAAAAACAAAAAGGCGAAAGGCGTCATTCGAGCACTGACCTGCCGTACATAAGGAGCATCATCATGAGCAAAAAGGCCGTTTTTTCGCTGACAGCCCTTTCATTGGCATTGGGCAGCGCCCCGGTCTTTGCCCAATCGGAAACAGCCGAGGGCTTCATCGAAGGCAGCACGCTATCGCTGATAAATCGCAACTTCTATTTCAATCGGGATTTTCGCGACGGTGAGAGTGCCGCCGGCAATGGCTACTCCGAGGAATGGGCCCACGGATTGATGGCCTTCTTCGAGTCCGGATATACCCAAGGCTCGGTAGGGATTGGCTTCGACGCTTTCGCCATGCTCGGCCTCAAGCTCGACTCCGGTTCGGGGCGCTCCGGTGTGGGCGGCAGCATCGACCTGCTTCCCCACGACAGCGCTGGCGATCCTGAGGATGACTTCACACGGGTGGGGGGCGCGGTGAAAGCACGCTTGCTGGACACCGAGATCAAGGCCGGCGATGTATTTCCCACTACACCTGTCGTGCACTTCGGCGACTCTCGGCTGCTGCCGGAGTCTTTCAAGGGTGTCACCGTTGTGAACAACTCGCTGGACGACCTCACCCTTCAGGGAGGCCGCTTGCACGCGATGAGCCAGCCCAACACCAGTAACATGAACGAAGACTTCGTCACCTTCTACGGCGGGGGCGTAGACGCGCCTTGGCTCGGCTACGCAGGCGGTGACTACAGCGTGAATGAAAATATCAGTCTTAGCCTGTACACCAGCCGCCTCAAAGATGCCTGGAACCAGCATTACTTCGGTGCGTCGGCCACCTATCCGCTCTCCGATATCGTCGCGCTGCTGGCCAGCTTCAACTATTACAAGGCAACCGACGAAGGCCGTGAGTTGCTGGGCGAGTTCAACAACAACATCTGGAGCTCCAGCCTGGGTGTCGCCTTCGGCGCGCACACCGTCACGGCGTCGTATCAGCGAAACAACGGTAACAACGACTTTGACTACTTGCGCCAGGCGGACTCGATCTACCTGAACAACTCCATTCAGTACAGTGATTTCAACTCACCTAAAGAGCAGTCCTGGATGCTGCGCTACGACCTGAACATGGCGGAGTACGGCATACCCGGGCTTACTTTCATGACCCGCTACGCCCGCGGTTGGGGCGCCGATTACAGCAACGCGAACGAGGTGTACATGCGCCAAGACGATAACGGTGCGCCGCTGACGGGACAGAACCGCTGGGAACGCGACGTCGAAGCCCGCTACGTTGTACAGACTGGCTCTCTCAAGGATTTGTCTCTGCGGGTGCGCCAGGCTACCACGCGGGCGACTGCTTTCGAGTCCGACCTCGATGAGGTCCGATTCATCGCCGAGTACCCTCTCTCGATCTTGTGAAACACCATGAGCAACACCACATCTTCTTTAGTTTTGCTCCCTTGGTTTGAAGATGTGTTTCAGGCGCCCATCAGGGCGCCTTTTTTCGTTTGGTGCACCCGCTCGCGCTGCGGGTCAACCAAATGACCGGTAGATTACAAATTCGCAAGATAGCCCTCACAGGGCTTTTACCGCGTTAAAGTGCTTCCCGCTTCCCTGGGCAGATCTTTTCGCCTCTGCCTTTCACGCTAGAGCCAAGCCGCTTTCGTCTTGACCTAGTTACTACATGGATTTTTTTGGTTCCGCTTACCGCGCACCTCCTTGCCGAGTTACCTCAAAACATGCGCATCCTGGTTGTCGAAGACGAGATCAAAGCTGCGGAATACTTGCAGCAGGGTCTTATCGAATGTGGTTACTTGGTCGATTGCGTAAGTGATGGCCTCGATGGGTTTCACCTGGCACTGCAGAACGACTATGACATCGTGCTGCTAGATGTGAATCTGCCAACCATGGATGGGTGGGAGGTTCTCGAACTCATCAGGCGGCGTAAGCAGACACGCGTCATCATGCTGACTGCCAATGGCCGCTTAGAGCAAAAAGTCCGCGGCTTGGAATCGGGCGCCGACGACTATCTGGTCAAGCCGTTCCAGTTCCCCGAGCTGCTTGCCCGTATCCGGACACTGTTGCGGCGAGGCGAGGCAGTCACACTTCCGAGCAACCTGCGTGTAGCCGACCTCGAACTGGACCCGGCCCGGCATAGGGCTTACCGGAGCGGTCAGCGTATCGACCTCACCAGCAAAGAATTTGCGTTATTGCATCTGCTCATGCGCCGGACTGGCGAAGTCCTCACGCGTACGGAAATAACTGCCATGGTGTGGGACATCAATTTCGACTGCGATACCAATGTGGTGGATGTTGCGATTCGTCGCCTGCGGATGAAAGTGGACGAACCCTTCGGCGATCGCCTGATACACACCATCCGGGGTGTGGGCTACGTGCTGGAGGCGCGGCCTTGAAGCCACTCAGCCTCGCATCGCGTCTCGCGCTTCAAATCACACTGACCGGCGCCGCTTTGGTCGCGCTGCTGATTGCACTGAGCTACTGGGTACTGGTGCGCCAACTGGAACTGCGCGCCCAGGAGGAAGTGACGGCCAAGCTCTCTCAGATCGATCATGGACTCCTCGAAGACACCAAAGCCCGTATGGGCCGCTCCTGGCAACACGCATTGAGCGATACCGTACTCGGCCATGACAACCTTTCGATTACGGTCATCGGCGATACAGCGAAATCACCCATTTTCAGTATCGGCCGATTCGCCAATGCGCCGCAGCAGCTGGATCTCGTGAGCAGGGACGGCGACTATCTTGGCTGGACAACGAAAGATGGCGTGCAGATGCTAACCGGGCGCAAGCAAATCCAAGTCCCGGGACTGGCTCCAATGACGCTTTTACTTTCGCAAGATCGCAGTGCCGATCAACGGCTGGTGGCTGCATTCCTGCGCTCGGCCTTAGTGACCGTGCCGATGCTACTGATATTGATCGGATTGGCTGGATGGCTAATCGCCCAAAATGGCTTGCGGCCGCTTCGCAAGTTCCGGGCCTTGGCGACTAAGGTATCTACACAGGATCTATCACCTCGAATCCGCACCGATCGGCTTCCGCAAGAGCTCCAGGCATTGGCGCACAGCCTCAACGTAATGCTTCATCGACTCGATGACGGCGTTCAGCAACTGTCACAATTCTCGGACGATGTGGCTCATGAGTTAAAAACTCCGCTGAACAACCTGATAGGCAAGGCGCAGGTGACTTTGGTGCGTGAGCGAAGCAAGGAGCATTATCGGGAGGTGATCGAGTCGTCGGTTGAAGAACTCGAACGCATGGATCGAATCGTGTCAGACATGCTGTTTCTCGCCCAGGCCAGCCACGCCAGCCCAGCACTGAAGCTCGAACAATTATCTTTAGGAAGCGAGGCGAGGCGCGTATGTGAATACTTCGAAGTCCTTGCCGAAGAAGCGGGAGTCGCTACGACAGTAACGGGCGATGCCATGATTTTGGGAAATCGACTTATGGTCCAGCGGGCCATTTCCAACCTGCTATCCAACGCGCTGCGGCATTCAAATACTGGCAGTACGGTCGAACTTAAGATCCTTGAGGAGGACGTAGACATCGTCTCGCTGGCTGTCACCAATCATGGCGCGACTATCGAATCGGATCATCTCCCACATCTGTTCGACCGCTTTTACCGCGTTAACGGCATACAACCTCGCGGGGCAGGATTGGGGCTAGCGATTGTCCGCTCAGTGATGAACCTCCACAAAGGCCACGTGGCCGTCGCCAGCAAAGACGGTCGGACCACGTTTGAACTCACGTTTCCTCGGCAGGCCTGACTCAAAGTGATACCGCACGGAGACAGCCATCACTACGAAGGGGCAAAAACCACAGGGACAAACAACCATTTCGAGGGCATGCGCGTTGGCCGGGTAACCAGGCCCGCAAGCCCCAACGCCGTTCATTTAATGCATGCGTCCTCGCTAATTCCGGCGAGAATGCCGCAAGCCTCAACTTCCCGCCCATCGTTGCAATTAGCCCGCAGTGAAACGAGTTGTCGTTCGAGTGATTGCAGAGCGGTTATCTGGGATCTGACTTGAGAAATGTGATCATCGAGTAAGGCATTGACGGCCGTACAAGGCTGGCGAGGGTCATCCTGGTAGCTTTGGAGTGCGTGAATCTCTGGAAGTGACAGATTCAAGATTCGGCAGCGCCGGATGAAAGCTAGCCGCTCGCCATGCTTCTCGGTGTAGACACGATAGCCGTTCGCCTGGCGATCAGGCGGTGGCAACAAGCCCTGCTGCTCATAGAAGCGGATCGTCTGTGTATCAATCCCTATTAGCCTTGCTAACTGACCAATGCGCATCGTGTGAATCCTCATCGGCTCTGCGTTATTGACCTTATAGTAGCTATAAGGCTTTTAATGATCCCATCTTCGATTTCAAGTGGAGCCGTATCATGAGCAAGTCCGATGGTCCCTGCGGCTGCGATGCGACGCCAGCCGCTGATGCCGATGTGCAAAACCCTTCCGATACGACGGGGCAATGGGTCAGTGTTTACGCCGTGCCCAAGATGGATTGTCCATCAGAAGAGCGAATGATCCGCTTGGCGCTGAATGGTTTGGACGGAGTTCGGAAGCTGACTTTTGATCTGTCGGACCGTCGGTTAGATGTCATGCATGACAGTGCCGTTGAGCCCATAACCAAAAAGCTGGCGACGTTAGGGCTAGGCGCCACTCTTCAGAAAACTGTCGCGGCAGACCCAGAGATGATCAAAGCCGCCGAGAATCCGGCGAACTCTACACAGGAATCCCGCTCCCTACGTTTACTGCTAGGCATCAACGCCTTCATGTTCGTGGTAGAGATGACTGCTGGCCTGATCGCCAGGTCCGCAGGTCTGATTGCCGATTCGCTCGACATGTTCGCTGACGCGGCAGTGTACGGCCTGGCCCTTTATGCGGTTGGGCGCAGCGTCAATCTGCAGGTGCGTGCTGCACACCTTGCTGGTGTGCTCCAGCTGATTTTGGCCCTCGGCGTGCTCGTAGAGGTGGTCAGACGCTTTATATTCGGCAGCGAGCCCGAGTCGCTGATAATGATGGCCGTCGCGTTCCTGGCATTGCTCGCCAACACGGGTTGTTTGCTGCTGATTTCCAAACACCGGGAAGGTGGTGCTCACATGAAAGCGAGCTGGATATTCTCCGCCAATGATGTGGTCATCAACATGGGGGTTATAGTCGCCGGAGCGCTCGTCGCTTGGACTGGGTCAAACTACCCAGACCTGATTATCGGTACCGTTGTGGGATTCATCGTTCTAAACGGCGCTCGGCGTATTCTGGCGCTCAAGAGCTAAAGAAGCTCCCGTTACAGAAAAAGGCGTCGTCATGCCTCTAAGCCATCCGGGTCTAGCGGCGTCAGCTAAAACTGGCGACGCAGCTTTAGCCGTTAGCGGATGGTGGGTATTGTAGAACGTGGGCTGCAAAGTCCATCAGCGAGACGAAGCCGCACTGATCGGCTTTCCTTCACGCTGTTGGTGGTAGCCCCGCTTAACCAATCAGCTCTACGAATGCCTGAGTGATCACAACCGCTGCGGCCAATGCGCGAACGGACTTTGGGAGCGCCATCGTCAGGAAAAGCACTACAAGCGAGTTGTGAGTGCTTGAACTGAAGGCCGATAGCTGGAGGCGACCTCGATGTGCGCTAGTGCTACGTTCTAGTGACAGTCCCCGTGCCCAAAATGTGGTCTGCAAATTCGATCAGGCTAGCTAATCGGTCAGGACCACGGATGGCATCGCGCTGGAGGTGGAAGCCATGCATTCCCAGCCTTTCGGGACCGAACACATCGGCCTCCAATGTATCGCCGATCATTGCAATGGAAGACGCTTTGCAACCCAACCGCTTTAGCAGATGTTCGTAGATCGCTGGCTCCGGTTTGATCGCGCCCACCTCGAAGCTCCAGGCATAGGCGTCAAACTCAGGCAGTAGCAACTTGGCAGGTATGGCATAGGGGGTAGCCAAGTTGGAGCACAGCGCCACTTTCAGCCCCGCTCTCTTAAGGCTTTCCAGTGCCCGCAGGGCATCATCATAGGGACGCACGCTGGCCAGTTCCGCGTAGAGATCAAGCTCCAAAATAGCAAGCTCATCGTTACCTAGTTGTGTACCAAACAGGTCGGCGGCGCCGGCCAGCCCCAAGTTTCGTGTCATCAATGTCCTGGCATCATCGGCCCTAGGTTGACGACCTTGGCTGCGTACCTGTTTTAAGAGCTTGCGAAATGGCCGCCGTCGTTCACTGATTTGCAGGAGTGTGCCATAGACATCAAAAATTACGGCTTCTATCAAAACAGAGCACCTGCGCTTAGGCTTTGCACGGTTCGGTATTCATTAAAAGAAAGCGGCCGGGCTTCGGATAAGGGAGGCATAGGCTAGGCCAGCAAGCGGTATTCGCGCGAGCTACTTTTTTCAGCAGCTCGCTTCAGCATTCGTACGACCTGACATACCGGAGAACCTGACAGAAATGTAATGGTTACTTCAGCCTTTGGTCAGGACGCTTTGCATATATTGGTTGTCGGACGCTGTAAGCATCGGAAAAACCACAAACGTCCCCGCAGTAGGCTGTTCGTTGCTAACCAATCCATAAGGAGCCCGCATGACCTCCTCGCATTGCCATCATCAGCCTGACCAAACGAAAGGCTCTGCAGGACTCACAGACCCCGTCTGCGGGATGAAGGTGAAAGAGGACAGCGAGCATCAAGAGCACTATCAGGGAAGCACTTACCGCTTCTGCAGCCAGGGTTGCCAGACCAAGTTTCGTTCTGATCCTGCTAGATATCTCACTGCACAGCAGGATCATAGGGCGTCGTCTCAGGCTTCTACGTCGGCGGCACAGAAGGCACCCGACGGTGATGTAACGACCGAGTACACCTGTCCAATGCACCCTGAGATTCGCCAAATGGGGCCAGGTGATTGCCCTATCTGCGGGATGTCATTAGAACCGCTGATCCCTGAACTCGACGAGGAGGAGAATCCCGAACTCAAGGACTTCTCGAAGCGATTCTGGTGGTCTCTGCCCCTGACCGTAGCAGTAACCCTGTTGGCAATGGCGGGACATGCGATACCGCTGTTTCACGGCGCTAGCCAGAACTGGGTTGAACTAGCCCTTACGACCCCGGTTGTCTTGTGGGCAGGTTGGCCATTTTTCGTGCGCGGTTTCGCATCAGTTAAGCATCGCAGCCCAAACATGTGGACGTTGATCGGGCTTGGCACAGGGGCTGCGTATATTTACAGCATCGTAGCAACCGTCTTACCGAGCATATTTCCAGAGTCATTCACTGTGGGCGGCCGGATAGGCGTTTACTACGAAGCCGCAGCGGTCATCATTTCACTGACGCTTTTAGGTCAGCTGCTCGAACTGAAGGCCCGCTCTCAGACATCTTCCGCAATCAAGTCCCTGCTTGGCTTATCACCCAAAACAGCTCGCCGTATCGCCAAGGATGGTTCCGAGGAGGACATCCCGCTCACACATGTTCACGAGGGCGACCATCTGCGCGTTCGTCCTGGTGAAAAGGTACCCGTTGATGGAGAGGTGTTAGAGGGCGAGAGCGCCGTCGACGAATCCATGCTAACGGGCGAGCCGGTTCCGGTGACGAAGCGGACAGGCGATTCGCTTATCGGCGCGACGATGAACACGAGCGGCTCGCTTGTCATGCGAGCCACCAGGGTTGGCTCCGGGACTATGCTTTCACAAATCGTCCAGATGGTTGCGAATGCGCAACGCTCCAAAGCACCCATGCAGCGAATGGCGGACACGGTTGCGGGTTATTTCGTGCTGACGGTCATTGGTATCGCCTTGCTGACATTCTTTGCATGGGGCCTGTTTGGACCCGAGCAGGGCTGGGTATTCGGCCTGATCAATGCAGTTGCGGTTCTGATCATTGCTTGCCCTTGCGCACTTGGCCTTGCAACGCCTATGTCGATCATGGTTGCCACAGGCAAAGCGGCTGGAAGCGGAGTGCTTTTCAGAGACGCAGGCGCCATCGAGAACGTCCGTAAGGTAGACACGCTGATTGTCGATAAAACAGGAACCTTGACCGAGGGCCGACCTGTCTTCGATCGGGCCATAGGCGTCACGCCGTTTGACTCGCAGGAAGTCATCCGTTTGTCTGCCAGCTTGGATCAAGGTAGTGAGCATCCCCTAGCCCTCGCGATCGTAGACCATGCCAGAAGCGAAGGTATCCAGCTGGCGAAGCCAGAGACCTTCGAGTCAGGGTCAGGTATCGGAGTCCGTGGTCTGGTGGAAGGCAAGCAGCTACAACTAGGCAACACCGCGCTTATGGAAGATGCGGGTGTGAGCGTCGAGCCGTTGAGAGATCAGGCAGAAAAAATGCGCGAGAGCGGTACCAGCATTGTGTACCTGGCTGTTGATGGGGCACTTGCCGGCTTGCTGGCCGTATCGGACCCAATCAAACCGACTTCCAAGGAAGCTGTAGCGCGGCTCCAAGCGGAGGGCGTGCAAGTCATCATGGCCACCGGCGACGGGCTTACCACTGCCCGCGCGGTGGCTCGTGAGCTATCGATCGATGAGGTGCATGGCGAAGTGAAGCCGCAGGACAAGGAGGCGCTGGTGGTTAAGCTACAAGCCCTAGGTAAAGTAGTCGCCATGGCAGGCGACGGAATAAATGATGCGCCGGCGCTCGCCAGGGCTGATGTCGGCATAGCGATGGGCACGGGCACTGACGTCGCCATGAACAGCGCCCAAGTTACGCTCGTTAAAGGTGACCTGATGGGGATACTGCGCGCGCGCACGCTTTCGGTGGCGACGGTTCGCAATATGCGTCAGAACCTTCTGTTTGCCTTTATGTACAACGGGTTGAGCATCCCGATTGCCGCAGGTCTGCTCTATCCGTTCTTCGGACTGTTGCTGTCTCCGATGATTGCTGCCCTGGCCATGAGCCTCAGCTCAGCATCGGTTGTGTTCAACGCACTCCGGCTCCGTCAAACGCGTGTAGTTTGAAGCCTGTCGGCTTAGGCTTAGGCTTAGGCTTCGGTTGCGAAGCGACCGAAGCCTCATTGATTGCTCATGAATTGCCCCGTAAGCTGGAAATATGAAGTCCTACATGCGCTCCTTCCTTGTCCTGCTGCTAGTGCTCGCGCTTCCGATCAACGGGATGGCGCAATTGCTCATGCCGGTTGGGTCGTCAGCGCATCACGTAATGCCTGATAGGGTAGGCATAGAGGCTATGGCAGCCAGCCACGCGTCGATGGCTGGCGTCAGCGGCGCTGAGCCCGAGTGCTGTGAAGCGAATGAGCATGGAACGGCGACCGTCTGCAAGACGGGCCAAGAATGCAAAACTGCAAGTATCCTTCAGCTTGTCTCAATAAAAGCCCAGCTGATGCCTGCTGCTAAACCCGTGACCACTCCCTATAACGGCCTGATCCCCTCTAGCCTTTTAGACGCCGTCTGGCATCCACCCCGCGTCTAATTCCGATCAAATTATAGGAACCGCCCGAGTGAGCATTCGGGCCGGCTACCGCGCGCCTTTGGCTCGCATGAAAGATCAGGAATCCTTCGCAAATGAAACCCCGTATTTATTGGGCGCCGCCGTACGTGGCCGCCTTGATCATGGGCGCGCTCTCGTTTCCAGGGTTAGCGTCCGCTTTGACCTTAGAACAAGCTCTGAGCGTGGCCGAGCAAGACGCGCCTTCGCTGCATGCGCAAGCCGCCAACCTGGTGGCCGCACGCAGCGCTGCAATCCCTGCCGGCGAGCTTCCTGACCCTAAACTTAAGCTTGGACTGCAAAGCGTGCCCATCGAAGGTGACGCTCGCTGGCAGTTGGAGCAAGAGGCCATGACCATGCAAATGGTTGGGGTCATGCAAGATGTGCCAAACCGAGCGAAAAGGCGCGCTCGTGTCGAGGCCGCGCAGGCTAGTGTTGCGCTCGCAAACGCCCAGCAAACGGTTGAACGTCTCGGTGTGCGCCAAGCAACCGCCGAGGCATGGATCGCTAGCTTCGCGGTCGAGCAGAAGCTAAGCCTTTTCAAGCAGCTTTACAGCGAGAATCAGCTCCTTTCGCGGGCTGTTCAGGCCCGCATTGCTGGCGGCAGCGGACAAACCGCAGACAGCGTACTTCCGAGGCAAGAGGCAGCATTGCTGGCTGAACAAGAGGATGAGCTGCTGCGTAACCAGGCTGTTGCGCGGGCCGGCCTCCGGCGCTGGATAGGCGAGCTAGCAGGCCAGCCGCTTACAGGTGACTGGCCGCAATGGCTTGCCGCCGTTGATAACTATCAGCACAACCTGAACCGGCACCCGGCGTTACTCGCCTTCGACCCGATGACTCGTGAAGCGGAGGCAAAGGTTCACCAGGCCATCGCAGAGAAAACACCGGATTGGAGCTGGGGGATCGACTACCTGCGACGTGGCCGTGAGTACGGCGACATGGTGAACCTCAGCGTCAGCTTCGACCTGCCGCTGTTTACCAGCTCTCGGCAGGATCCGAAGATCGCGGCCGAACGAGCTCGCCTTGCCCAGATCGAGGCTCAGCGCCAAGCGACCTTGCGCCTGTACAACCAAGAGCTGAGTACTGACCTCGCTGAGTATCAGCGTCTGGACCGCGCACTCATCCGCCTCGACAAAACCTTACTACCCCTCGCTGAAGAGAAGGTCCGCCTTGCCATGGCCGATTACCGCTCCGGAAGCGGTGAGCTGACCGCTGTGATCGAAGCGCGACGACAGCTTGTGGAGACCCGGCTACGGCGTATTGACGTCGCCCGCGATCGATCGTTGAGCAATGCCCGCCTGCATTTCGCCTTTGGAGATACCCGACCATGACATTCCAACACAAGCGGCTGGTACTCGCCTTCAGTCTGCCTCTGATGATTAGCGCTGCAGCGCTAATCGGTCTGCCTACCGCAGCCTTCGGACAATCGCCTGCAGAAGAAGACAAGGAAGTGCTCTATTGGTATGACCCTATGGTCCCCCAGCAAAAGTTCGATAAGCCGGGCAAGTCGCCATTCATGGATATGGAATTGATTCCACGCTATGCAGATGAGGGAAGCGACGGGGCATCGATCAGTATCGACCCGAGCGTGACGCAGAATCTCGGCGTGCGCTTGGCAACCGTAACGCGTGAATCGATCAGCCAGTCGCTCGAAGCGACAGGCGCGTTGATGTTTGACGAGCGAGACGTGGCGGTTGTGCAGGCGCGTGCCGGTGGCTTTGTCGAGCGCGTTTACGACCGAGCACCGGAGGATGTCATCGAAAAAGGCGCGCCGTTAGCCGATCTTTTGGTTCCCGAATGGGCTGCCGCACAGGAAGAGTACCTGGCGCTCAAAGGGGTCGGCCAACCCCAGCTGCTCGCAGCGGCTCGCCAGCGGTTGCGCCTTGCTGGCATGCCGCCAGAAGTCATAGTGCAGCTAGAACGAACTGGTAAAGCGCGCCCCGTTTGGACAGTGACGAGTCCAATAGGCGGCGTGCTGAACAGCCTCGACGTTCGCGAGGGCATGACCGTACCCGCCGGCGCTACTCTTGCGCGCGTCAACGGGCTGGACACGGTTTGGCTAGAAGTTGCAGTACCAGAGGCGCGGATCGCAAATTTAGCGCCAGGGCAATCAGTAACAACGCGCCTGCCCGCTTTTGCGGGTGAAACGCTGGAAGGAACGATCCAGACGGTACTATCGCAGGCCAACCTGGATAGCCGCACTGTGCGTGTCCGGGTCGAGCTACCTAACCCGCAACAACGGCTTCGTCCCGGCATGACGGCCGAGGTGACGTTGAGTCGCAACGTCGAAGATGTCTTGGTCATCCCGTCCGAGGCGGTCATTCGCACCGGTCGGCGCGCATTGGTGATGCTGGCCGAGGATCAAGGCCGTTACCGCCCGATTGAGGTTCGCACAGGCCGGGAATTCGATGACCAGACAGAGGTGCTTGAAGGGCTGGAAGCCGGTCAGAAGGTCGTGGCGTCCGGTCAGTTTCTCCTGGATTCAGAGGCGAGCCTACGCGGGCTGACCGCTCAGGGTTTGGAGGAGCCTGCAACTTCTACAGAACCTGCGCTGCACGAGGCTGAAGGTACGATCGTCAGCCTGGAAGATGGCATGGTTGGCCTGTCGCATGGGCCGTTCAAGACGCTGAACATGCCTGGGATGACCATGTCCTTTCCGGTTGCGGATCAATCCCTGCTGTCAGGCTTGCAAGTCGACGACCGCGTCCGTGTGGGCGTGCGTGAAAGCGACGAAGGCCTGGTCATCGAGCGCATCGAGAAGCTCGGGGGCCAGAAATGATTGCAGCCATAATCCGATGGTCAGTAGCCAACCGCTTTCTGATCCTGCTGGCCACTTTGTTCGCGGTGGCCTGGGGTATCTGGTCGGTCAAGAACACTGCTGTCGATGCGTTGCCAGACCTTTCCGACGTTCAGGTCATCATTCGCACGCCATACCCAGGGCAGGCGCCGCAGATTGTCGAGAATCAGGTCACCTACCCGCTTACGACGACCATGCTGTCTGTTCCCGGTGCCAAAACGGTTCGCGGCTACTCCTTCTTTGGGGACAGCTACGTGTACGTCCTGTTCGAAGACGGCACAGACCTTTATTGGGCCCGTTCACGTGTGCTGGAGTACCTGAGTCAGGTTCAGAGCCGGCTCCCTGCCGCCGCCAAACCCGCCTTGGGGCCTGACGCCACAGGTGTCGGTTGGATTTACCAATATGCCTTGGTAGACCGAACGGGCAAGCATGACCTCTCACAGCTGCGCTCATTGCAAGATTGGTTTCTGCGCTATGAACTAAAGACACTACCCAACGTGGCGGAAGTCGCACCCATAGGCGGGATGGTCAAGCAGTACCAGGTCGTAATGGATCCTATACGGATGGCCAGCCGGGGCGTGACGCAGCAGCAGATTGCAAAGGCGATCGATGAAGCCAACCGTGAAACCGGCGGGAGTGTTCTGGAACTCGCAGAAACCGAGTTCATGGTCCGTGCGACCGGGTATCTCAAGACACTCAAAGACTTTCGAGCCATTCCTTTGCGTCTCGACGGCGGCGTGCCAGTGACGCTAGGGGACGTTGCGCATATCCAGCTCGGCCCGGAAATGCGCCGGGGCATCAGCGAGCTTGACGGTGAAGGTGAGGTAGTCGGCGGCGTGGTGATCCTGCGGAGCGGCAAGAACGCTCGGGAAACCATCGCTGCCGTTCAGACCAAACTGGATGAGCTGAAAGCGAGCCTGCCCCAAGGCGTCGAAATCGTCACGACGTACGACCGTAGCAAGCTGATCGACAGTGCCGTTGAAAACCTCACGCACAAGCTCATCGAGGAGTTCATTGTCGTTGCGTTGGTTTGCGCGATTTTTCTGTGGCATCTGCGCTCGTCGTTGGTCGCCATCGTGTCGTTGCCGATCGGCATCCTGATTGCTTTTGTGATCATGCAGCGGCAAGGCATCAACGCCAACATCATGTCGTTGGGTGGCATCGCGATCGCCATCGGAGCGATGGTCGATGCAGCAATCGTCATGATCGAAAACGCCCACAAGCACATTGAGGCCTGGCACAAGCGGCATCCTGACTCCACCTTGAAGGGCCAGGAGCACTGGAAGGTCATTACTGACGCGGCTGTTGAAGTGGGGCCGGCACTGTTCTTCAGCCTGCTGATCATCACGCTGTCGTTCATACCAGTGTTCACCCTGGAGGCGCAGGAAGGCCGGCTGTTCGGTCCACTGGCGTTCACCAAAACCTATGCAATGGCAGCCGCCGCGGGCCTGTCTGTCACGCTGGTTCCGGTGCTCATGGGGTATTGGATCAGGGGCAAAATCCCTGACGAACACCGTAATCCACTCAACCGTGGCCTCATCTGGATCTACAAGCCGGCCCTGGACGCGGTACTGCGCTGGCCCAAGATGACTCTGCTGGTGGCTGTTCTGGTCTTCCTGACAGGCTTGTGGCCGGCCTCTCGCCTTGGTGGGGAGTTCTTGCCCCCGCTGGATGAAGGTGACCTCCTTTATATGCCCACTGCGCTTCCAGGCCTCTCCGCTCAGAAGGCTTCTGAGCTACTGCAGCAGACGGACCGGCTCATAAAAACGGTTCCAGAAGTTGCACACGTGTTCGGTAAGGCTGGTCGAGCCGACACCGCTACAGATCCCGCCCCGCTGGAAATGTTCGAGACGACCATTCAGTTCAAGCCGAAGGATCAATGGCGCCCTGGGATGACGCCTGACAAGCTGGTTGAGGAGTTGGATCGCACCGTACAGGTACCTGGATTAGCCAATCTGTGGATCCCGCCGATTCGAAACCGTATCGATATGCTGGCGACGGGTATCAAGAGCCCGATCGGGGTGAAAGTGTATGGCACTGACTTGGCACAGATCGACAAAGCCACCCAGGCAGTGGAAAAAATCGCCAAAACGGTGCCTGGGGTCAGTTCGGCGCTTGCTGAGAGACTGACCGGCGGCAGGTATATCGATGTGGATATCGATCGTGTCGCCGCCGCACGCTACGGCCTGAATATCGCGGACGTGCAATCGATCGTGGCCGGTGCCATCGGTGGTCAAACCATTGGTGAAACCGTGGAAGGGCTCGCCAGGTATCCGATCAACCTCCGCTATGGCCGCGAGTGGCGCGACTCGATATCCGATCTGCGCAACCTACCGATCTACACGCCGCAAGGCAGCCAGATCACGTTGGGGACCGTGGCCAAAGTACAGGTGACAGACGGACCGCCCATGCTTAAAAGCGAAAACGCAAGGCTGTCGGGCTGGGTTTACGTCGATGTTCGTGGCCGCGACATGGCGGCTGTGGTGGGCGATCTGAGGGAAAAGATCAGCAAAGGGGTCCAGCTCGAATCCGGCATGAGCATCAGCTATTCCGGCCAATTCGAATTCATGGAGCGAGCTAACGCGAAGCTGAAGCTCGTCGTGCCGGCTACCTTGCTCATCATTTTTGTCTTGCTCTACCTCACGTTTGGGCGCTTTGGGGAGGCGTTGCTGATCATGGCCACGCTGCCATTCGCCCTAACCGGTGGCGTCTGGTTCCTCTATTTGCTCGGGTACAACCTATCCGTAGCGACAGGAATCGGTTTCATCGCACTGGCAGGCGTTTCTGCTGAGTTCGGCGTCATTATGCTGCTGTATTTGAAGAAGGCATGGACAGATCGGGTTAACGCTGGAGCCCATGGCGAAGGCGTACTGCTCGACGCAATCCGCGAAGGCGCTGTGCAGCGGGTGCGCCCCAAGGCCATGACCGTAGCAGTGATTATCGCCGGTCTGCTGCCCATCCTCTGGGGTAGCGGAACCGGCAGCGAAATCATGAGCCGCATCGCCGCGCCCATGGTGGGCGGGATGATCACCGCCCCTTTGCTCTCCCTGTTCGTTCTGCCGGCAGCTTACCTGCTGATGCGCCGCCGGCAATTGCGAGTTACCACCCAGCAAGCAACCAACCCCACTGGAGAACATCCATGAACATTAAGCACATCACCCTTGCCTCACTCTTCCTGGTGCCAGTCGCCTATGCCGCCGACAAGGAGCCAATGGACGGCATGCCGATGGATCACAAAGGCATGAACATGCCAATGGACCAGAAGTCGGCGGGACAGACCGCTACAGCCATCGGCACAGTCAAGAAAGTAAACACCGAGAGCGGCACCGTGACCATTGCACACGGCCCGGTCGAAGCGCTGGGTTGGCCTTCTATGACGATGGGCTTCAAAGCGAAGCCTGATCAGCTCCAAACGCTGAAAGAAGGGGACCAGGTCGAATTCGAGTTCTCCTCGAAAGGTATGGATTCCACCATTACGCGCATCGAAAAGCAGTAAAGAGCAGAAAGCGACCGCCGCAGGCGCGGCGGTCGTACCAACACGAGAATGAAGCGATTACCGCTTTGTAACCTTGGCAACAGCTTCTTGTAAGTAGCAAGCCTTTAATCTACAGGCATCAACTAACCAAGAGGTGCAAACCATGAACCGCATAACCAAAGTAATCGTTCCTTTTATTCTGACCGTTGCTTCCTCGCTTGCAATGGCCGAAGGCGGAAGCGAACGTACGCTGAATCGCTTAAATGACTCGGCAGGAGCAAAGCCCACCCTTAAGGAGCTTGTCAAAGAGGGTCAAGTGCTGAGCATCGCACCTGCAGGGGCGACCGGCACGACTCGAATGATTCAAAACTATAGAACTAGTGCCCAAGTCCAGACGTATGAGATGAAGGTCAAGACCCCCGACGGGAAGATCCATACGGTAGAGTTCCTGAGCACCCCAGTTGGCGTGAACAATGGCTAATCTGCCAAGCTTAATATCCGAGGGATAGTTAGATGAGCAGCATAATATCCAAGATTAAAAGCGTACTGCAGCGCAATCCGGTCGTAACGGGGTTAACCGCAGCTGTGGTTGGCTACATGCTACTGAACCAAAGCACTGCGGCGTTGGCAACAACGCTGCCAAGCCTGCTCTTTCTCTTGCCCTGCTTGTTGATGATGGTCGTATGCATGAAGCATATGTCTAGCGGTAAGTGCGACAAGCCCAAGGAGCCCAACGTTGGCGAAAACACCTTGTTAAGCAAAAGCGAATAACCCACTGAACTTGGAGATTTAACATGCGAAAGGCCATCACCGTTACAGCAATCGCAATCACCTTGGCGAGCGGACTGAGTTTCGCAGCGGCAGATAAAGCGGACCAAAGCCATTCAGAAACCGGCATGATGAGCGGCGACAAGCATATGGAAATGATGGGTGACATGCGTGGAATGATGAAAGAGTGTCGTGAGATGATGGGGGCCGCCAAAGCCGACCACTCGCAAAATGGCGAAAATCCAGACGCAGCATAGGATATGAGGGTGTGAGTAACAATGATCGAAGCAGGTGGGGGGTGCCCCACCTGCTTTTTTGTGCTTGATGGCCTAACCAGGACCGTACTGATGGGAAAAGTGTCACTGACGAGCAGAATGGCGATAGCTTTCATGCTCGTGGTTACGGTTGTGCTGCTGGCGGCCGCAATCAGCTTTAATTATTTTTGTCAGCTCCATTTCGAACGCAAAGATGCACAAGTGCTTAATGAAAAGGCCGCTGCAGTAGAGCGTACGCTACTCAACAGCTCAGCATTCGGGCCTGAGACCGCTTCAAGGATCGATGCCGTTATTGAGCACTCCTTTGGCTTCGCGACTGCGGTTGTAGTAGACGGTAAGACGGTTTACTCCCATCACAATCTGTCTGAGAGCTTGCTACCTCTTGTCACAGACATCCAAGAGGAACGCTGGACGGTAAGTTTCGGTGGCCACCAGTACAGCGGAATTACCAGAAAAGTAAATCGGTGGGTAGAAGGGCAGGACACTGTTATCTATTTGGCTTTGGATGTAACGCACCGAATCCACTTCTTCGATATGATTCAGCAGTGGTTTGCTTATACGCTTGTCGTTAGTGCACTTCTGAGTGGCGCGTTAGGTGTTGTTCTGATCAGGAAAGGCTTAAAACCAATAGACGAACTGTCCAAGACTTCTTCTACGGTAACCGCCCACTGCTTAGATACCAGAATTCCTACCGAGTCGGTGCCAGGCGAGCTGCATGAACTCGTAGACAACTTCAACGAAATGCTTTCGCGCTTGGACGACTCTTTTCTCAGATTGTCAGGTTTCTCAGCGGATATCGCGCATGAGCTAAGAACGCCGCTGAACAGCATGCTTACCCAAATGGAGGTCGCGCTCTTGCGCGACCGCGAGAATACCGACTACAAAGACATTTTGTATTCCGCCCTCGAAGAACTTAGGCGCATGTCAAAGATGGTCGATGACATGCTATTCCTCGCCAAGGCGGACAACGGGAAGATTACGCCCAATGCCGAAGATGCCAGCATGGCTGAGATTACCGCGAGCGTTATCGAATATTACGAGCTTGCAGCCGAGGACAAAAAGGTAGAAATCGCGCTTTCAGGCGATGGATCGGTACATGGCGATAAATCGATGCTGAGACGGGCCGTCTCAAACATAGTCTCTAACGCAGTTCGATATGCAGAGGAAGGCAGCACCATCAGCGTTGAAATAAGCGAGAGCGGTGGCTCGGTTTGCACAGCCATATCCAACCGAGGCACAACGATTCCAGCCGAGCTTCAGGCCCGAGTGTTTGATCGATTCTATAGGGTCGACACCGCAAGGCGCGAAGGAACCACCATGAATGCGGGCCTCGGCATGGCTATCACTCGTTCGATAGTCGAAGCGCACAAAGGGCGCATCGCTTGCGAATCAGCTGAGGGGCATACGACTTTCACAATGACGCTTCCAAAGCTTATGTCTAGTTAATGGCAGAGTGCCAGCAACGACCCTGACCTACGCTCATAGAAACGCCAGGCTGAACCGAAAGAGGCCGAGACTTTCGAAGCTGTATGTTTGGTTCTGGAGGTTCCCGTGCAAGCGTCCTCATCGAGAAAATGCGGTACGACAGCCGCAGCGCTCAACGAAGCGTGCTTCTGCGTAAGCCTAGATCAAGCTGCGCTCGTAAACTCATTGACCGAACAGCTTGGGAATTCAGAGCTGTCGGAGCTATTGAAGTCACGTTGCCCTCATGTGTTTGCAGCACGACCGGTCTTTGTTTCATCCTTGCGGCTGCGCCAGGTTAATGAGGTTATTCAGGCCATCGAGCAGACCGTGAGCTCGCCCGGTTGGCGTGAGCATGCTCTGGATTCTGCACCTCCTATTGCCCGACACGATCCTCGGGGCGCGCGCGGCGTCTTCTTTGGCTACGACTTCCATCTGGATGATGACAAGCTTGGGCTCATCGAAATAAACACAAATGCGGGCGGAGCGATGCTAAACGTATTGCTCGCCCGCGCGCAGCGTAGTTGTTGCAGCGGCGTAGTCGGGCTTTCGCCAGGTCAGGAAGGACCCGGCGGCTTCGAGCGTTCGATTCTGGATATGTTCGCCCAGGAATGGTCTACGAGCGGCGAGCCACGTCCGCTCACGCGCGTGGTGATCTTGGATGAAAGCCCACAAGCCCAATACCTGTATCCGGAGTTCCTTCTTTTTCAGCGGTTATTCGAGTCAGCAGGAATCGACTGCCTAATCGCGGACCCAGCCGATCTGGCCTTTCACAACGAGTGCCTCTTGGTCGACGGGAAGCCTGTGGATCTCGTCTACAACCGACTCACCGATTTCTATCTGGAAGGCGACAATTGCAGCGCGCTGCGCAGCGCTTATTTGGCTGATGTCGTGACGGTAACGCCACATCCTCAGGCCTATGCCCTTTATGCCGACAAACGCCGGTTGGTTGACCTAACCAACGCACGTTTTTTGGAAGAGATTGGCGTCGATCAGCAAGTCCGAGCCGTATTGGCCCAGTACGTCCCGCTTACGGTTCCTGTCGAGCATCGCAATGCGGAGCACCTCTGGCAAAACCGCCGTAGCCTCTTTTTCAAGCCTGTCAGCGGTTTTGGTAGTCGCGGTGCGTACCGAGGAGACAAGCTCACCAAGCGGGTTTGGGAAGAAATCATTGGCGGAAACTACTTGGCCCAGTCCCTTATAGCTCCTGGCGAGCGTAGAACCGTCGCCGACCCTCAGGTACGACCAATGAAGTTTGACCTGCGCGCGTACGCTTATGCTGGCGAGGTGCAGTGGAACGCTGCCAGGGTCTACCAAGGCCAAACGACCAACTTTCGAACGGAGGGGGGCGGCTTTGCTCCTGTGTTTACCTTAGGCGAGGAAGAGGAGCTGGCCGGTTCCACAAAGCAACTATCGCACGCCTCGTTCACTTTCTTGCTCGACGAAACCGGAGCCATAGAAAAGCTGCCGCACCCGCTCTATCTCGCGTTGGTTCGAGCCGAAAGGGCTACTTCGAAGCTTGCCGGTAAGCGTTTTCGATTGGCGGACTGGTATGTGGCAATGGAAGACGGCCAACCGTCTAAGGTCATCCGAGAGTGGTACGGGTGGGTAGCGTTCGACGCAGATGGCGGTTACCACCCTGAACGTGGTTCGCCGAAAAACGACGAGTCGGATAGTGATGACAATGTAGATTCAACCGCTCTACCGACACGGGAAGAACACGATCGAATTGAGGGACTGTTGTTTAAAAGCGAGTGAGAGCCTGTCTCGCACAGCCCAGAGGTTCCTTACGGGCGCAGAGCCAAAGGAAGATTGCTTTTTCACTCACCTTTCAGGGCCATCATTAAACCCTTGAATGCGCCGTTCAGCCGAGTAAATGCAGCCTGGAAACGAATCGAATTTTCCGCATATTTTGCTTGTTCAACCTGAACGTCGACTGTGTTCTGATCAAGCGACGGTTGATTGGGAACCCTGTAGAGTAGGGCCGCATCGCTAAGAGTAACCTCCAAGCCACCAGTATTTATATGACTCTGGTTAGTTTTGGCCAGTGAAAACTCAGTGTTAATTGCCTGCTTGTTTTGAGCGGCAAGCACCGAGGCAAAATTCAAATCCCTGGCTTTGAAATTGGGTGTATCAGCATTGGCTATATTGTTGCTCAGCACCTCTGCTCTTTTGGCAGTGTAGAGGAGCGTTTTTTCTGGCCCGCCTACAGCCTTTTCGAAACTAATCCTCATCAACGATCCTATCAAGTTGGGAGAAAACCAGTGCTGATCAGAATTACGTCGATCAGCCCCATAGGATTTACGCCCGACCTGGCACCTGGTCGGGCGGTGCAGAGCCAGAGAGCGTTGTAATCGTAATCCTGGAAGAGTAGAGAATTATTACTGATGACACTCCCTATCAGCCGTCATCAGCTTATGCTCGCGAATCATTTGTTCCAGTACGTCGTCTACCAATTTGTCGTGCTTCTCCATCCAAGCCAAATGCTCCTCGGTAGAGACGTTTGGTCCTGGATGATCTTTATGGAGCTGGCTCATCATTTCTTCGAGCATTCCCATATGTTCTTTCATATGCATTTGGCGCTCGCAGACTGGCGCTTTCTCTGCTTGAACCAAAACCGCTTCAGCTTTATCGCGCAGTTGCTGAAGGCGCTCGAGAGTGCGGTCGCTTCCTCCTTCAGCCAAAGCCATGGGAGACAGCATCAGCGATCCGACAAGGTAAAAAGGTATCAACGATTTCATAGAGGTGACCTCCGTAGTGAAAGCTGCGGCCGTTGCTACTGAGCCTGTTTCAATGGACTAGAACCATTTTATGCCGTGTCTTGGACCATCTACTTCTGCAGATTAGTTAATCTACCCTGTCATGAAGCTGAGCTAGTGATTACATTTTTGTAAGCTATCGGTTTTTTGACCGAGCGGCCGCTCACCCGCATAAACTGGTAGCTCATTACCAGAAATCACCAGCACGGGTATTTCATCCCAAGCCAGCTCGATCAACCGGTAATAGCCGGCGTTATTTCGATTGCTCTCGTGCAGTCTCTTCCCGCTCCATACGTTCACGCACGCCGCCTTCCACACCAGTGCCAGAGTGCATTGGCTTGTAAAGCGAACCCGTTGTTGGCGGTGCTGGCGGAGCTTTTTCGATCTGCCAGCGGTGCGCGATGTTCGCCGCGATTCGCTCGGTGAGAGAGGGGAACAGCGAATGCGAGATCACTGCGCCCCGGGCTTTCCAGCCTACCGGCAGACGTTTGCGCGGGTTGACCGAGACCCAGGCGATGGCTTCAACCACCTGCTCAGGGCCGTCCATTGCGGCCATGCGTGGCGTGCCGCCGGTGTAGTTGGCCGCGTGTTCCCAGAACGGTGTGTCCACAGCCCAGGGCATAACAGTGGCGACACTAATAGTCTCGCTGCCGCTCAGGCGAATCTCCTCGGCGATTGCTGCCCCGAGATTCATCACTCCACCTTTGGTCGCTGCGTAGGAGGCATGGTAAGCCAGCGGTATCTCGCTCTCGACCGAGCCGACGTTGACCAGCGTGCCGAAGCCCTGAGTTCTGAACTGGCGCATGGCCGCGTGGCTTCCGTAGATCACGCCCTTGAGATTGACGTCCACAACCCGCGCATGGTCCTCGACGGGGACGTCTTCGAAGCGCCCCAGTGCTCCGACCGCTGCGTTGTTGATCCACACGTCGATACTGCCGAAGCGTTCGATGGCGGCTTGGGCCAGGCCTTGTATGTCGGCTGGCTTGCTCACATCGGTGGTCACTACGAGTGCCGACCCTCCTGCCTCGCGTATCTGCGTAGCCAGTTCTTCGAGCACCGCGGTTCGGCGGGCCGCCAGCACCACGTCGCCTTGCAAAGCGGCAAGCCTGAGCGCCACGCCGCGACCGAAGCCACTGGAGGCACCAGTGATGACGAAGGTTTTGCCAGCTACGCTTGGCTGGTCGCTTGGTTTCAGGCGTGGGGAAACGGCGCAGCCACTGAGTTGCAGGGCGGTAAGCAGAAGCAGCAGCAAAGCCAATCTCTGCGATGAGAAGATTCGCAAAACCATTATTGGTTCTCCTGGCAAAGTCATACGGCCGAATGGTCCGTAACTCCAGTGTTGTACGACTGCCTTGTGCCAGCGCCGCCGCAGGACAGGCGAATAGAACTTTTCAGGCTAGATCATCAATCTATTTATGGCGCGGAAACTTGATTACATTTCTGTAAGCATAGAACTGAATTATTGAGCTATACGAATGCATGCTTGGAAAAGATTTTGCTATTCGATCTATCGAGTCTGACAAATCACAATCGCAATTGAAACTACTGATTAATCGTGCAGTCGACTAATAATCTGTTTCTTGTATTTTCGCGCGGCTTGCGCTTCGAAAAGCGACATCGTTATGGTTAAAAATAAGCCGGCGTACGTCGGGTTACTCTTCATGCCAACTTCAATGCATTTATTACCTCAACGCGAGCCTGCCGCTTTGAAGCAGCAGTCCAGACTGGCCTTTGAACCGTCTGTAAGCGCACCGACACGAAGAGAACTATGAGAATTAATCAGCAACTGGCAGCTGGAAAGGCAGAATATCCAACGATCGCTTCGCTGGCGGCCATCGGTGATGGTCGCTCCATGGCATTGGTGGGCCCAGATGGCAACGTGGAATGGTTCTGTCCCCAGCGCTTCGATGCCACACCGATGATTTGGCCGCTGCTCGACCGTCAACGTGGCGGGCGGCTACAGCTGTCGACACCGGGTGACGTCAAAACGCATTATCTGGACGATTCTGCAGTATTAGAGTTCGAAGTGCACAGCGCGTCCGGGTCCGCCCGTGTCACGCTTTGTATGGAGTGGCCTGGATCGGACGATCAGCAACGCTTGCTTTGGCAGGTAGACGGCTTAGCTGGCCGCTGTGAGTTCACTCTGCAGTTTGAGCCGCGTCCAGATTTCGGAAGCGTAGCCGGTGAGGCAAGCATTTCAGCCGAAGGGTTAACCTATTCTTATATGGGTCAACAGCTGTTGCTTCAAGCGGACTGCGCACTGTATCCGGACGGCGAAGGCTGGAAGGGAGCGATCTCAGTAGATGCAGGAGGGCGTGCGGGAGTTTCTCTAAGCGTTTCCTTAGAGCAAGATGCCCCACCCGTTCCTGTGTCGATTGAATCTGTACCCGCGCGGATTGAGGCGACCCTGATTGCGTGGCGCGACTGGTGCGCAGCGCTGGAGTGCCCCGCAGCATATAGAGGCGCCGTGGTACGCAGCGCGATTAGCCTTAAGTTATTGATTTACGCACCCAGCGGAGCGGTCGTTGCCGCCGGAACCACTTCCCTACCTGAACACCTGGGCGGGGAGCGGAACTGGGATTACCGCTACACCTGGTTTCGAGATGCGGGGCTGACACTTGGTGCTCTTTTCGGCCTCGGTTGTCGGGATGAGGCACATTGTTGGGCCCAGTGGATGCAGCGAACCATTGAGCAGCATGGGACGCCGCTGGCCGTGCTATACGATGTAAACGGAGCTGCGCCACCGCCAGAACGTAATATCGAAGGGGTTGATGGCTATCGCGGCTCGCGGCCGGTGCGTGTGGGTAACGCTGCTGATGGCCAGTTTCAGCTGGATGTTTATGGCGAGTTGCTGGAGTGCGTGAGCATCTGCGATAGCATGGGCGACGATGCGATGCGGGCGCACTGGCCTCATATGCGCGCCGCTGCTGATTTCATTGCAGCGCACTGGCAGGAGCCTGACCAAAGCATTTGGGAGATGCGCAGCGCGCCGCGCCACTATGTGCACTCCAAGGTCATGGCCTGGGCCGGTCTACAGCGTGCGCTATGGCTGAAGCGCCGCCATGACCTAGACGGAGATGAGGAAAGTTGGGTCAATCAGGCCGAGGCTCTACGTCAGTTAGTCCTGCGCCGTGGTCTCAGCGCCGACGGCAATAACTTCGTCCGGGCCTTCGATGACGATAGGCTGGATGCTAGCCTCCTGTTATTAGCGCGTGTTGGCTTCGTCGAAGGCGGCGATGAACGTTTCGTCAATACGGTCGATATGATCCGCAAACAACTGGACGAAGGCGGCGGCGCGCTACGGCGCTACCCTGCTGAAATTTCGGATGGGCTAGAGGGCCGAGAAGGCGCCTTCTTCATCTGTAGCTTTTGGCTGGTCGAGGCATTAGTGCAAACCGGCCGGCCTCGAGAGGCAAAGGAACTTTACGAACAGCTGCTGCAACGCAAGGGTGAGCACGGCCTGTTCGCTGAGGAGTTCGACACCCGAAGCGGCCAGCATTTAGGGAATGTACCTCAGGCCTTTTCTCATGTCGGTTTGATAAACGCCGCCCTGAGCCTCGGCTCTGCTGATTAACGTAGCTGTAGCCGGTCTATAACGCGCTCTTGCATGGTCTAGTCGTTGCCACCCAGCTAGCTAGCGGGCAATGGCAACTACTGCCGCTACACAAATCACCATTACCAGTGCCAAGGCGCCCGTGGCCAGCTTGCCCACGGATTCGGAACTGAGGCCCAGTGCCTTGTCCTTGGCCTGCGCGCCGAAGCGCCCTTCGAGACGGTGCAGGCCCTCTACGGGATGGAACAGGTTGTCAGGCTGTTCATCACCGGCCGGCGAGTCGGTCATCTGCCCACTCCAGGCCTGCTTGGCCATCATCCGGTCGAGTAGGCCGGGCATGAACATGTTGCCGATAATCGCCTGAAAAGAGGCGCGTCCGATCCACAGTTCGCGCGGCGCATCGGTTGCCGCGCGGACAATCGCGCGCGCTGCCACAGCAGGCGTATGGATCGGTGGGACCGGCTGCGGTCGTTTTTGCATCTTGTTGCGCGACCAGTCGAACTGCGGCGTGTTGTGCGCTGGCAGCTGCACCATGGTCAGCCGCACCCGGCTGTTGGTATGGATCAGTTCGCAGCGCAGCGAGTCGGTGAACCCACGAATGGCGAACTTGGCGGCGCAGTAGGCCGATTGCAGCGGTATCGCGCGATAGGACAGCGCCGAACCCACCTGGACGATGGTGCCGCGGTTGCGAGACTCCATATGCCGCAGCGCCGCCAGCGTGCCATGCACGAAGCCCAGATAGGTCACGTCGGTCACACGTTTGAATTCCGCCGCGCTGATCTTGTTCACCGGGCCGAACACCGTCGCCATCGCCGCGTTGACCCAGATCTCGATCGGCCCCAGTTCCGCCTCGATCCGATCGGCCGCCTGATCGATAGCTTCGGGGTCGGCGACATCCGCGGCAATTGCCAGAACTTTCGCCCCAGCCGCTTCCAGCTCGTTGCGAGTGTCCGCCAGGCCCTGCTCACCACGCGCAATCACGGCGACGCGGTAGCCCGCCTGGGCGAACGCGTGAGCCGTCGCGCGGCCTACGCCTGCGGTCCCGCCACAGATCACGGCGGTCTGTTCACGGTCAGTCATGTCCGGGGCTCCTTTGTGTTCGGTGAAGGTTGGCTACCGCAACAACGCATTCCAGCCGGCATAACGATGGTGAATAGGACCTCTGGGCAGACTCAGGCCGATCACCAGCGCGCCGGCGATCAGACTACCCACGGTCGCGGCGAACCCTGCACCGTCGAGGAAGGCGGGTGATGCCAGTAGCCAGGCACCGATTGGCAGGTTCAGAAAACGCAGCGGCCGTGCCACTTCGGCGCACGCCAGGACCGAGACGGTGAGCAGCAGCGAGCCCATCAGGTGATCACTGTTGGCCATCGCGCCGTCGGTGCCGAAGATCAGGCGGGTTGACATCAGCCAGACGCCTAGAATGCACAGCAGCGCGAGCCCCCAGGGAAGGTTCACTCCGCGAAGGCCTCTGAGAGTCATCGAGGAGAGGCTGCCGTCGAACTCCGGCGTATTGTCCTCACGGGCGCCTTCCATCGCATCGCCTTTGAAGAAAGTTCTCCAAAACGGTTTGCCACGGCGCCGCGCATCCTTGAGGAACTGGCCCATGGCAACCAGTTCATCCAGCGCGTAAGGCATCATCACCAGCATAGCCAAGGCTTGAGCCAGGCAAAGCGTGCACCAAGTACCGATGAAGATCGGCTGGGCGATGATGAAGAAGATGCTCACGACGCCCAGGGGCACTACCACCACGCCGAACGCGGCGACCATCCACGGCATGGTCCGCCAGCGCCGGGCATCGCCCATCACCGCCATGAGGAGCTCGATCATATAGGCCATCACACCGATCCCGGCATCGGACACCGGCCAGGCGCGCGACATGTCGGACGTGATGATGGTTTCCGTGCCGTTGGGCTGGGTGCCGAAGAACGGGTCCCAGGCATTCGAGGTATGGCCAAGCTGATAAGCGGTTAGATAACGTGCGAGCAGAATGCCAATCACGGCGAGAATAGCTATTGGCAGGCGTTGCAGCCAGGTTGAAGGGTTGTAATCCCAGCCCGGTGGAACCGCGGCCTTCTGCATCATCCCGGACATGCTCATGCCGGGCATCATCGGCACCAGAGTGGAGAAGGCAATTACCAGCCCGCCGACCAGCAAGGCATTGCCGTAGCTCGCCGGGGAAGGAGTCCAGAACAGCAGCGGCGCGAACATCAACCACAATCCCATAATCGTGTTGGCCCATTGCGCCCAGCTGATCCGTTTGAGCGAGAGGATGGCGAACAACACGATCAACGCGCCGCTGATGACGTCGTTCCAGGTCATCAGCAGCGCGCGAGTGGCGACCTCGGGTAGATCACGCTCGGTTGCGAGGCGTGGCAGGTCGAGGTCGCCCGGCGCTACGTTCATGTAGCCGAATATGAAGGGCGCACTCAGCACCCAAAAGCCGAGCAATACATTGACGAAGTGGCACCAAAGCGTCGCGATGTGGCGCCGCTCCATCATCTGCATATGCACATCCATACCCATATCGGACGACATGGCGCCTTGGCGTAGATATTCCCCTTGATGCTCCATAAATTTAGTCCCCAGCACTGAGTATTGGTTACGTTGCGGCAAGAGAAAAAGCGTTACGGTGTTGCGACCGCGTGCAGGTTTGGGTGAGCTCGGCCAGCGGATATCTAGGCCTTTTCTGCTAGCAAGTCAGCTGGCTTAGCTTCAACTGCACATGCTGGGATATAAGGTCATTCTGGCGAAGCTGCTCTGGCAACGAGATGACGAGCTTTGCCAGAGCAGCAAGTCGCGAATGTTACGCAGCCATGCGCTCGCATTCTTCAGCGCACTTCATGCACGCTTTGGCACACTCTTGGCAGTGATCCACTTGATGTTTCGCGCATTCCTCTCCGCATGCACGGCAGATCTTGGCGCAAAGGGCACAAAATTCTTTAGCGTAATCACTTTCGCGACTCATCAGTATGGCGGCCAACCTACAAATGTCCGCGCAGTCGCGGTCAAGCTCGATGCAGCGTGCCATCATTTTTACGTCATCCTCACGCAGGCAAGCAGAGGCGCACGTTTCGCACACAAGGGCACAGTTCGAACAAGCTTGGATACAGGAAGCGAACATTGAGTTTGTCATTGCGTTCTCCAGGGTTCGACAGTTGTATGTCGTCGGTGCCTACTGACCGATACGGCTCATCAGCCTGTTAGCAGACACTGAATTACGACACGCTCCTACCGAGCCCGTTTCGAAAAACTTCATTACAATGTTGTAAGTTAAATCCAACCGCACCGGGGCTCTGCGGGCGCAGTTGGTGGCGATGTGGCAGTCAGATTGCCTGTACGGCTTCGCTAGTCTGTGCGAGATGATTGAGTGGGAAATGGGGGGCTCCCTGTCGCCAGGACTGGGAGCATCCATTAGAGAACGGCCGGAGCGAAAGCCGCTGAACCATATGGGCAACTAGCCTTGCGGCCTAACTTTTAGAAAGCAATTGCAGAGGCCTCCGGTACCGTTGCGTCGACCAGGATGGCCTAGAGCCGACCCTTATGCTTTTGCTGAGGCGCCTTTCAAAGAGCCTAGTCAGAACCGACTAGGCACACACATATCGGACGTTAGTGCTCGTGTTGCTTCCCGTCTGCGTGCACATGGTTATTTGCAGAGGATTTGCCTTCCGCATCGGCACGGTCATTGTCAGTGCTTTCCTCCGCCGTCTGTGGCTGGTCTGACGCATGATGGTCATCGCTTTCTTTACCACCATGATGCCCGGAGCCTGGTTGGCCGGGTGCTCCACCCGAGCTGCTAGAGCCGTGGTGATCCGAGCCGCCACTGTCGCCCTGATGGTGGTCGCCCGAGGCCATCTCGCCGTGTTGCTCACCATGCCCAGCTGGGGTCTCCCCACCACCATGCTGGTGACCACCGCTAGACGCAACGAGTGCTCGATACGCTCCTTCATCTAGCTCAGGAAGCTTCTGCAGAAAAGCCACCATTCCCCAGATGTACGGATCAGCCATGCTTTTACCCCACGCAGGCATCCCAGTGGCCTTGATGCCATGCTTGATGACCCAAAATGTTTTTGCTGGGTCACCGTATAGCCCCGCTTCAGCCAGGCTGGGTGGAGCGGGATAAAGGCCATTGCTTAGCTCGGTCTCAGCCATGCCTGGCGCCAAGTGACAACCCACACACATCGAGTCGTAGTTCCCCGCCCCGGCGCGGATTTGGTCTTCATCGTCGAGAGATGGCACGACTATGTCTTCGGAGCGAACCTCAATCGAGCGATTGCGAGCAGTTTCCAAGAAAGCGTGCACGGCTCCCGTATGAGGATCATCCGCGGCAACGTTTATTAGTCCCGAGAAAACAACACCGGCCACCACCAACAGGCCTAGTGCGCAGAAGGCAGCGAAGCTAATAATTATTCTTTTCATCTAGGGTCCTTAAAACCAAAGCCTGATGCCAGCAACGAACCGCGCCTCATCTACGTCTTCGCCTTCATCTCTCGCCATATCGGCGGTATTACCGTATGCCCGGCTCCACGTGACGCCGATGTACGGTGCGAACTCACGAACGATTTCGTATCGGAGGCGGAGCCCCACCTCTGTGTTTGCGAGACCAGCGCCTACTCCGCGCGCAGGATCGTCCTTGCCATAGAAATTGAGCTCGGCAGTCGGTTGGAGGATCAGCCGGTTAGTGAGGAGAATGTCGTACTCGCCTTCAAAACGTGCTGCTGTCTGCCCACCTTCACCGACGAAGGCGGTGGCTTCCGCCTCAAAGTTATACAGAGCCATCCCCTGGACGCCTAAAGCCGCCCACGTCTGCGGCGACTCGGGCTTAAAGTCCTGGCGAACACCTGCTACCACATCCCACCAGGGGCTGATGGCACGCCCGTAGAGCGCCTGAATTTCCGCATCTTCAGTAACGCCATTCGTTCGCTCACCTTCCGAGCGAAACCAGAACCGATTGATATCGCCACCAACCCAGGCAGTAGCTTCCCAACTGAGGGTGCTACCTTCATTTGCGTTCTGGTACTCAAGTTGATCTAGCAGAAGGAACCAGGCCAGATACTTGTCATGGACTGTATGACCTTGAAGACCAGGGAAAGCCGCTTCTCTATCCGCATCGGTCAATACTGGAATGAACGAGGGATGAACCATGCCGGGCATTTCGAGCGTATCGTCATGCTTCATTTGGCCATGGTTCATCGTGCTATGGTCCATCGCACCATGACCCATCGCAGAATGGTCCGTTTGCCCACCGGAGCCATGATTCTTAGCTGCGGGCTTCGCTGAAGATGCAGGGGCTTGAGCTGCCTCAGCAGGAGGGGTTTGATGCATCGAATGATCCATCATCTCGGCAGCGTTGGCTGTCCCTCCAGCCGCTGCGCTCAACGAAACTCCGAGCGCAATCAGAGCAAAGCGAGAAGGTCTAGTGGTCATGGTGCGAATCCACCTCAGTACCAGTAGCCTTCGGGTCATGATCCATCTTGCCATGGTCCATTTCACCATGGTCCATCGAGCCATGACCCATGTCGCCGTGGTCCATTTCTGAGTTAGAGGAGCCTTGTGTCTGAGATGCCGGCTTGTTGCCTGAATTTTGCGACGAAGCCGATGGTTGCTTGTGCTGATCATGCGTTTGCTCTGCAAACGCAGCTGATATATTCATTACGCCCAGCAGACTGAACATTAACGCGCTGCCGATAAGAGTTTTACGCTTCATAAAATTTCCCATATAAAGTTCCTCTTACTCGTCCACTCGGACTTCACGAAACATGCCCATTTCCATGTGAAGCAGTAGGTGACAGTGATAAGCCCAACGCCCGAGTGCATCGGCTGTCACGCGGTAGCTGCGCTTCGAACCTGGAGGCATGTCGATCGTGTGCTTGCGAACCATGAACTTTCCATTGTCATCCTCAAGATCGCTCCACATACCATGCAGATGAATCGGATGGGTCATCATGGTGTCGTTGACCAAAGTGATGCGTACCCGCTCGCCATATTTGAGCCGCAGGGGCTCTGAATCAGAGAACTCTATGCCGTCAAATGACCAGGAGAACTTCTCCATGTGGCCGGTGAGATGGAGTTCGATCGTCCGACTTGGCTCGCGGCCGTCCGGATCCGGGAAAGTGCTGCTCAAGTCGCCATAGGTCAGGACTCGGCGGCCGTTGTCTCGTAAGCCAATACCGGGATCGTTTAGCCTATGAGTCGGGCTCATGGTCTGCATATCCACCAGTGGGTTATTGGACTCTGAGGGCGGGTGCGATTGCATACCTCCGCTCATACCCGCCATCCCAGAGTGGTCCATCCCTGACATCCCAGCCATTTTGCTGTGATCCATTCCGGACATTGCGCCCATGCCGCCCATTCCCTGCATGTCACCGTGGTTCATACCGGACATGTTGCTATGGTCCATCGCACCCATGTCGCCCTGCATGCCGCCGCCATGGTCCATGCCCGCCATACCGCCCATACTGCCGTGATCCATCCCCATATCGTCCATGGTGATTAGCGGTCGAGGATCGGTTTCTGGAACAGGAGCGCTCAGCCCTTCGGCAACCGCTAGCGTGCCACGGGCGTACCCTGTGCGGTCCATCGATTGGGCGAAGATCGTGTAAGCCTGCTCGGTTGCAGGCTCGACAATCACATCGTAGGTCTCTGCCACGGCAATGCGGAATTCGTCGACGCTAACGGGGTTGACGTATTGGCCGTCGGCTGCGACTACAGTCATCTTCAGCCCTGGAATGCGGACATCGAAATAGCTCATGGCCGAGCCGTTGATGAACCGCAGACGAAGCTTCTCGCCGGGCTTAAAGATACCGGTCCAGTTCCCGTCGGGTGCTTGGCCGTTCATTAAGTAGGTATAGGTGTAGCCACTTACGTCGGCGAGGTCGGTGGGGCTCATCTTCATCTGAGCCCACATCTTCCGATTTGCAATCGTTGCGGCCCACCCGTCTTCGCTCACATCGTTAATGAAGTCTCCGACAGTGCGCTTATGGAAGTTGTAATAATCGGACTGCTTCTTGAGCTTAGAAAGGATTCGAGCAGGATCCTCATCGGACCAATCAGTCAACATCACCACATAGTCGCGGTCATAGCTGAACGGTTCGGGATCCTTCGCATCGATGACCAACGGACCATAGACACCAAGCTGCTCTTGTAGGCCTGAATGACTGTGGTACCAATAGGTACCGTTCTGTTTAACCTGAAACTTGTAGACATACATGCCATCGGGAGCGATGCCGTGGAAGCTCAGTCCAGGCACGCCATCCATGTTGGCCGGCAGGATCATGCCGTGCCAGTGAATGGATGTATCTTCGCTCAGCTTATTCCTGACCCGCAGCGTGACCGTATCCCCTTCACGCCAACGAAGAAGCGGTCCTGGAATAGTGCCGTTGATGGTCATTGCCGTCCGAGCCGCGCCGGTGATGTTGACCGGCGTCTCCCCAATCAGTAGATCGAACTCCGTGCCGGTTAGTACGCTGGGCTGGCCGGGGCTACTCACTGCCCAGACCGGAGCTCTCCACAAACCAAGACCGCCAAGGAGGCCTGCGGCAGTCAAGCCTTTAACAAAGGTTCGCCTAGAGGTTTTACGTTGCATGTGTACGTTCCAATCAAGCTAAGGAGCCAAGCCGAAACCAGCCCTGAGGGTTGATGTTGCCAGCGTTAATTGATCTTAAAAGCTCGGGCACGGTGTCTTATCAAGCGACTCGCCTTTATTCGTAAATATGGCATGCCTGAGAAAGATGCGTGATTACATTTTTGTAAGCTTAAAACGCATCAAAAGCGATCAAGAAATCACCTGACCACGTCGATTTCTGTATGGAGGCTGCGCAATAGCTTTACCTTGGGACGGAACTTTTGATTTATTTGAAGGATGTGGCTGCAATGATGCTCATTGAAAGTCGAACATCAGAAATCTAATAGCGGCTGCCTTCCAATCACTATATTTCGACCACGCTTCTATTGTTTCCAATTTATGTCGCATAGTTGGCGATGCCGCTTAAAAATGTGAGCGGCTAATACGACTTCGCTAGTTCTTCCAACTGAGGCTGCAAGTGGCAACACCATGGCAGCTACAACGTTCGTAGAAGCTGCCATAGTTACCAGAGCCGCATGGTTAAATTTGCATAAGGCTTCGCATTAGCAGTTAGCGTGAGCGTGCTTCGTTGAAGCTGCCTTTGAGACTACCTCCTGAGATTGGTCCTTCTTGTCAGCCTGATAACTAGCGATCGCTAGCTGGCGAGCCTGCTCCAGACGAGCAAAGGTACGATCACCACCACCCTCTGCCATCGCATAGGTAGAGCTTGCCGCGATGGCGAGCAGTACGGAAAGAAATCTGAAAAGTTTCATCGCTTGTTACCTCGTTGAAAGACATGAACTACCCAGCACCGCTCTAAGCAGAGTCTTGGGCTAGGGCTTGTGTCTAAGCTAACCGAGCGTTCCTGTCAGATCCCTGATCTAGACATTACGGTTTCGTCAGTAATGCAGGCAAGCAGTTAGCGAAAGCGAAAGCGTGTATGCGCTTTTCGTTCTGACAATAGGCCTTGTTTCCTGCCGGCAAAAAAAAGGCGCCATCTAGGCGCCGATAGGCCAAAGGAGCATGGAAAAGGCCAAAAAGCAGAGTGTGGGAGCAACTGCTGATGTAGACGTTAGCGCTACAAGCTGTCAGACAGATGATGCGGGCATTACGTTTCTGTAAGGTACTGGCTGCAAGATCTGAGAGTCGGCACACTGTGATCTCAATGCAGGCGGAGTACTTTCAATGAAGCTTCTTGTTGCTGAAGATGAGCCGAAAACGGGCACCTACCTACAGCAGGGGCTCACTGAGGCGGGCTTCACTGTCGATCGGGTTCTGAATGGGACCGATGCTGCTCAGCATGCGCTTAATGCGGCATACGACCTGCTCATCTTAGATGTGATGATGCCTGGTTTGGATGGGTGGCAGGTTTTACAGAAAGTCCGCGCGGCCGGTAATGAGGTCCCCGTGCTTTTCCTCACCGCCAGAGATGGGGTACAGGATCGCGTAAAGGGGTTGGAGCTGGGCGCTGATGATTATCTTATCAAGCCGTTTGCATTCTCCGAATTGCTCGCCAGGATCCGTACGTTGCTTCGCCGCGGCAACCATGCTCCCAACCAAACGATACTCAAGCTCCTCGACCTTGAGATGGATCTGCTGAGACGTCGGGTTACGCGCTCGGGGAAACGCATAGACCTAACCGCCAAGGAATTCGCACTTCTTGAGCTATTGCTTAGGCGTCGCGGGGAAGTCCTGTCCAAATCGCTCATTGCCTCCCAGGTATGGGACATGAACTTCGATAGCGACACCAATGTGATCGAGGTGGCGGTACGGCGGCTGAGAGCGAAAATTGATGATGAATTCGAGCCGAAGCTCATACAAACAGCTCGTGGGATGGGCTATTTGATCGACGCGCCAGACGCCTAGAGTGTAATAGCAGCTATCTTCTCTCGATGGGCCAACTACTCTACCTGGTCTGTCCCGGGCCGAGCCTAGCCTTCTGAGTTATACTTATTCAGTGGCGGCAGGAAGAAGATGGGTCGCTGCGGGGGCGCTATCAAAATGTCAGTAGATTTGATGCTTGTGCCCTTGCGGCGCTTAGTTTTGCCATCTTTGCCGATCGCCAGCAGATCACCGGTCGCGACAGCCATACCGAGCGCCTGCTTTACACGAAGCTCGTCAGCCATGGTGTAATTGGTCAATCCACTCATCAGGCCCAGAAAAGGTTGCCGTTCAACCTCGTAGACCTGCTTAGGCAAGAGCTCTGAAAGCTCGCCACGGATGCGGTCATCCGTGGCATCGTCGAAGTGGTGCTCATCCAGCAGCAAATCGTGCTGACCTGTCACGGCGATATCCCGATTGGCGTCGTAACCAAAAAAGCTGGAAGGCGACAGCATATGGGAAAAGTTGTTGCCGTATTTCCAGTGGATCTTCTTCATCACATCATTAGCGCGGTAGTTGTTCGCCAGATGGATAAACCAATAGGCCATCGGGTTGCTGCCGGCCGGACGAATGAAGAAGACGGTCATGTACTGGGCACCGCTTTCCTGCTTGATCCCCTCGGACAGATGGCGTTGGATCAGGTATTGCCAGTTTCGCGGCTGATGGGCCTTCAGCTGTTTAAGCATGTCCCATGGCACATGCTGATCCAAGCCGATATTTGCAATGGCTTTCCGGTTCGCTTGGCGGTCGGCTAGATACGTAACTGTTGCCGCCGATGATTTTTTGACCCGGGTGCCGACGCTATGCAGACCCAACCCAGCAGTCTTAAAAGTTGAAATGCAACAGCGAGTTCAGCGTTCGAAACTGGGGCAATGAAATACCGGCATGTGGGTCAAAAATGCATCGGCAGCAACAGATACAGTATTTTTGAAGCCGTCATCATGAGTTTGACACCGCTCGGCCCGCTGCGCGCGTCCATCCAGCGGCTGCCCCTGTTCCTGAGTCCGATCGCCTCTGGCTTCCCCTCGCCGGCCGAGGATCACATCGAGGTCACCCTGTCTCTGGACGACCCGTGCGTCGCTACACCGCCAGTGACTGCCGAGCGGGTGATGGGCGTGATGGATGCGATCAATGCGCGATGGGGACGGGGAACCATGCGATCTGCAGGGGTGCCGGTGAAACCGGACTGAGGGCATGCGGCGGGAGATGATGAGCCCGAGCAATACGACGCGGATTGATCAGTTATGGACGGTAACGTAAGCGCTTGAGGCAGCCTACCCTGGAAGAAACAGGTATAAGCCAAGAGCTGCCCGAGTGCGAATTGATTCGCTCTAGTTGATTCAGGCGTTCATTGCCCCAGAGCAGTCAGCGAGATTGGCCTGACTGGCGACTGTTTCAGTTCTATGATGAAACCTGCCTGATATCCAACACGACCCAGACTTCATACCCTTTCTCTCGAGCCGCTTTCTCGGCCTCGAGTTGGGCAGCGAGTGTACTGATGGAGCGGGAGCTGTGCTCGAAGCGGAATGGCGAGCCACCGTTCTTGCGCACGCTCAATTCAACGAGTGTGAAGGTGGAGTGCTGTTTGGGTATTGGCTGCTTCGATTTCGAAGGAGCGGGGTCTAGGCCAAGTGCGCGCCGCATCTCGGCTTCAATGAGTTTTGCGTCAGTCAAGCGAGATCCCTAGAGCGATTGCGGGTGACGCCATTGTAGCGAGGAGTGGTGCTGACATGGCCTGAGTTCGATGCTGGCGAGCCAACAACCTCATCTCTGCGATATGGCTACGAATCACCAAAGTAGTCATCACAGGCGACTAGTCCGAATGGGCGTTCCTCGCAGGGCTGCTCATCGCTGAACAGATTCTGCGTGCGGCGCTCCTGCTTCAAAAACGCTAGCGCCGCGAAAAAGCAACTTTCGCATAGATTGACTCGATAGCGCTCGCCATCATGCCCTGCGCCATAGCCCCAGAGCGCCTGGAGCGTCCCGAACTGCTCGCCGTATCCCGGCACCCTCGTACTGGTAGCGCATACATCGCAAATGGTGTCTTTATGGGGCTCTGTCATCGGGCAGTTCTCGTGTTCGTATTAAAGAGGGCGGCGGGGGGGCACTGCACAACGGAGTGCCTTTTGCCAATTTGCAAGCGCCGCTGCGTCAGCTCAAGCATGGTCTGGTGCACCATGCCAGCGGTGGATGTGGCAGGTCTTCGACAACTGAACTGGGCTATCGAAGGGAGGATTCAAAAGCAACTGCGCTGATAAACTTATCGACAGTTGCAGATGCAGAAATCAGCAATCCGACTGGGTCAATTTCCCATCAGCGCCAACACTTCAAGCTGTCCATCGACGACCTGTGCCATGATTGGAAATGCGACGAGTGTCTGGAGATGCGGTTGGCTTTGGTTTGTCAAGGTTGTCCCCTGCACGTTTCTTGCGTTGCCGGCGGCGACCACTCCATTCCCTCTTCGAGGATCGGATGGCTTTCGCTCACGACGATCAACGGTTTGTTCCGATTCTCCAGCGCGAACATGGCGATGGAGCCTCCGGCGTCCGCCACCGGCACCGCCCCCTGTGGCTCAAGCCTGCCAACCCAGACATATTGCCGGGTCTCCAAACATGCAAGGTAATACGAAATACCCATGTTTCCTCCGAATTCGAATCAAGTCTTTTGCTGCGCCAATCCGGAACGGGAGGCGGTACTGCCGCAATCATCAAAGGCAGCATGACACGCTCACACGACAACTATCCTGACGCGGCGGGGTTCCTCTTTCACTGATCAGCACTTGCTTTGTTGCTGACCACCGTTTGCATTCGACCTATCCCCTCTTGGTTAAGCTCACCAGCCCTACAAAGGGCGTCAATCCCCTTGTAAGTCTCGAACAGGGACATGAGGTCGCCCTGCGCCATGATTTCCAACGGTTTACGGCCATTAAAGAAATCGTTGTGGTTTTCCTTGCCCGCAAAACCGTAGACGTTCTCAGGGTTATCAAAGACCAGTCGCAAGCTGGCGTGGCAGTTCAATACGATGCTGGCCCGCTCCAGTTGATCGAAGTCGAGTTCCACGCCCTTGCCCTGCTGAGCATGGGAAATGCTGCTGCGCGAGACACGAAGAATACTGCACACCTGCTCAGTAGTAGACTTCCATTTCTCTAGGATTCTCAGTGCCGTTCGGAGAATCACGCTGCCCTGATCCTTTGAGAATGCAAGGGTTTTGGATGCTGCATGCATGGTGGTAGCTCCTGTATCTACGCAACATGGCGGTCGAGTCAGGTCATGCGCAACGGGGGGAAGTATTTCGCTAAACCGTGACCGCCTGTTTCGAAGTAGGCTGGAAATTGGTCACGTTGTTAGCGAAATGAGTGGTCATGCGTTAGCGAAAAGGCCGGTCACGATGGGCCGAAATACGCACCTAGCCTCGCAGATGCAATGCCGCAGAGAAGATCACGTGGGTACTCATCCGAGTATCGAGAGGCTGACTCGCTGAGGTTGAGTACGTGCGATCGCCTTCCACTCTGTACTGATGCCCAAGCACATTACCTTGAGCGTCTCGAATGGAGCTAATCTCCAGCAATGGCTCCATCATCCAACGACCAGCCTTGTTCATGTGCCCTGGATTCACAAGATACGCCTGCTCCAGCCAGGCGTGCTCAGTCTGCGCAGCTATGACCTGTTCCAGCAATGGAACCGACGGGACCATTAGCATGCTTCGAAAGGCCTCGTTTCCATCGTCCTCAACGATCTGCAAATAGAACCAGAGCCAGGTCACCTCTAGCTCGACATATGACCAGAACTGGACGCCATCTGGCGCTGTTGAGAGTCCGGGGAGCAGCTCCGCATTTCGGCTGGTCTTGAACACGCGGCAATCACCTAATGAGAATTGTGTTTGATTGGTGCACAATATATTTTGTAGTCATATATTGTTCAATCGCGCTTCATCTTTCCATTTTGCGGAGCAGCAAAATGGAAGTCCGGGATTCGTTCGGGAAAGCGTTGAGATTCGTGCGGCACCGTAGGGGGCTGGCGCAGGAAGATTTCTCGCTCGTTAGCAGCCGTACCTTCGTCAGCATGCTGGAGCGCGGGGCAACGAGCCCGACTCTCGAAAAGCTCGATAGCCTCTGCACGGTGCTCGACACTCATCCGGTCACCCTCTTGGCCCTGACCTACTTGCTTGGATCCGAAGCTCCTGAAAGTTTTGAGCAGCTCCTGGAGAAGGTTGGTGAGGAGTTGAGAGCTCTAGTCGAACCTGACTGATTACTCAGCGAGGCTGTGTGAGGGACCGGTTCCGTGGCCGCACAGTGAGTGTTGACCTTGCTGTCCCTCTGTGCCCTGTGGCTGGCCTGGAGGTCCCGTTTTTGGCAGGGCTTATAGTTTTTGTGGGCGTCAGAAAATATGTGGATTCTGACTTTTTGGGGCTCATATGTCCGTCGCACAAGCTATTTTAAATCGAGTCAAGCACATGCCAAAGGGGAGGCCCTTTGCCGGCGCGGTGTTCGCGCAGATCGGTTCCCGTGCGTCGATTGATAAAGCGCTTTCTAGGCTGGTGCAATCAGGCACGCTGGAGCGAGTAGCTCGCGGTGTCTACATGCGCCCCAAAATGAGCAAGTACACCGGCAGGGTGGTGCGCCCGAGTCCGCTGGCTGTCATGGAGGTCATCACGAAGGCGAGCGGCGAGACGATCCAGATACACGGCGCGGAGGCTGTTCGGAGGTTGGGCCTCAGCACACAGATGCAGGTGTTGCCGACCTTTTACACCAGCGGATCTACTCGCGAGATCAAGGTTGGCAATGCGGTGGTTCGCCTCCGCCACGTATCCAAGGATCGCTTGCAGCACGCCGGCACGACGGTAGGTGTGGCGCTTACTGCTCTCTACTACATCGGGAAAGAAGGGCTGTCCGCTAATGTGGTTTCCAAGATTGTTAGAGCGCTGAGCGGCGAAGAGCTGATGAAGCTCCGGGCCTGCAAGATGCCGGCATGGATGCGGTCGACATTGAGCCTTGTGTGAGCGTACGTGGATGCGACTTGCGTACTCGATCACTCGGCCTCGATGGTGATGATGTGTGTGGCGATCAGACCTTCCAGCACTTTTCACAAGAAAGGAGCCATTCGCTCTGATATGCGTGATCATCTCTGTCAGTCCTCCTTGTGTACTGTAAAATTCGTATGAGCTTTCTCCCTATCGACGTTGCTCTGCCTGCCCTTCGCTCAGCATTGGCAGAGCGAAATGAAGCTGTCCTTGAAGCTCCTCCAGGAGCGGGTAAGACAACCCGAGTTCCCCTCGCTCTATTGAATGAGGCATGGCTTGGAACCCAAACCATCTTGATGCTCGAGCCGAGGCGTCTTGCTGCTCGAGCTGCGGCTGAGCGTCTAGCTAGCGAATTGGGTGAGAGAGTAGGTGAAACCATCGGGTACCGGATTCGCTTGGAAAGCAAAGTCGGTCCGAAAACCCGAGTTGAAGTCGTCACCGAGGGCATCCTGTCCCGTCGTTTACAAGAGGATCCTGCCCTCGACGGTGTTGGGGTTGTCATCTTCGATGAATACCATCTTCGTACGCTCGACGCAGATTTAGCCTTAGCACTTTGCCTTAACGGCCGTGAGCTTCTGAGGGACGAAAGCCAACCTCTTAAGATCCTTCTCATGTCTGCAACGCTTGAGGGGGATCGCCTTTCTAAGCTCCTGAACGACGCTCCAATAGTGACGAGCGACGGTCGTATGTTCCCGGTCACCACGTATTGGGGGAGACCTTATCAACTCGGTGAGTTCGTCGAGCCACGCGTGATTCAGATCTGCCTGCAGGCCCTATCTGAACAAAGCGGGAGCATCCTTGTATTCCTTCCCGGTCAGGCTGAAATACGCCGGGTTAACGAGCAGTTGAAAGATCAACTGAAGGGCCAAGAGAACATTATGCTTTGTCCGCTCCATGGCGAACTTGACCTATCGTCCCAGCGAGCTGCTATCGAACCCGCGCCACAAGGCAAACGCAAAGTGGTGCTTGCCACCAACATAGCCGAAACAAGCTTAACCATCGACGGCGTTCGCGTCGTAGTGGACGCTGGACTGGCCCGCGTGCCGCGCTTTGACCCTGTCAGTGGTATGACTCGCCTGGATACGCAACGTGTTTCTCGAGCGGCAGCTACGCAACGTGCTGGCCGCGCAGGACGCCTCGAACCAGGTGTTTGCTATCGACTCTGGTCGGAATCGCAACATGACCAGCTTGCTGCATACGACGCTGCCGAAATTTTGCAGGCAGACCTATCTGGACTCGCGCTGCAGCTAGCACGATGGGGCGTGCAGCCTGACGATTTGGCTTGGTTAGATTCGCCTCCTGTAGCAGCTTATGCGCAAGCTCGTGACCTGCTCATCCGGCTAGGAGCATTAGATGAGCGTGGTGTTATTACTGCCCATGGCCAAGCTATGGCTGAGTTACCTGCACATCCTCGAATCGCGCATCTGTTGCTCCGTGGCCAAGCATTCGGACTTGGTAACCTCGCCTGTGACATCGCGGCGCTGCTTGGAGAAAAGGATATCCTCCGCGGTACCGGCGCCGACCTTCATGATCGTATTAGTGTATTGGGTAATGAAGCGTCCTCACGCGCTAGTCGAGGGGCTGTTCAACGAACCCGTCAGCTAGCGAGACAGTTCAGGGGATATCTACGCGGTCCGGTATCTGAGCCTGTGGCAGACCCTGATCATCCACGGTGGCAAGGGGGGCTCTTGGCCTTCGCTTATCCCGACCGAGTTGCTCGTCAGCGACGCGATGGTGGAGCTGAGTACCGATTGGCAAATGGTCGTGCCGCTCAGTTTGGCGAGCCTGACGCACTGATGAAAGAACCTTGGCTAGTCATTGCAGATCTTGGGAGCAGACAAGGTCAGAGAGAGGAGCGCATCTACATTGCCGCAGCACTTGATCCCCAGCTATTCGACACTCTGCTTGCCGAGCAGGTAAGCCAGCGTGATGAACTCGAGTGGGATGAACGCGAAGGTGTATTGAAAGCCGAGCGTCAGCAGCGTGTGGGTGAGCTGGTACTGAGTCGAGCGGCCATTCCTGGGCTTGATGAAGAGGCTCGTTCTAAGGCCTTGGTCGGCCTCGTACGTCGCAAGGGCATGGAGCTGCTACCGTGGACACCGGATCTTCGTCAGTGGCAGGCACGAGTGTCTCTTCTTCGTGGTCTGGATCTCGAGCAAAAGGGTGAAAGTGAGTGGCCTGATCTGTCAGATACCGCACTCCTGAGCTCACTTGAAGAGTGGCTGGGACCGTATCTGGATAAAGTCAGCCGACTCAGTCATTTCGCCGACTTGGATCTCCGAAGCATCCTTTTTGGTTTACTGCCTTGGCCGTTACCTGCACGCCTCGATGAACTTGCCCCCAAAGCGCTGCAGGTGCCTTCTGGCTCGCGCATTGCGATTGATTACTCAGAACACCCACCCGTGCTTGCTGTGAGGCTACAGGAGCTGTTTGGCCTGGCTGACACTCCACGTGTAGCAGGAGGCCGTCAGGGGGTGCTACTGCATCTACTGTCTCCAGCCCGCAGACCCGTACAGGTTACTCAAGATCTCGCCAGCTTTTGGGCCAACACTTACATTGAAGTAAAGAAAGATCTAAAGGGTCGATACCCCAAACACTGGTGGCCTGATAACCCTATGGAAGCAGAACCAACCGCTAGGAGTAAGCCTAGAAAGCAATGACTGCCGCCCGAGCGAAGCCAAGAAAAATCTAGAGATCGAGATAAGAAGCGACCAAGTTTACGTGGCGCGTGCCTTGGCAATTTCAAAGTCTTCATTACGAAACTTCTTGAGCTTTGCAAGCTTTGTTGCGTACTCGGCAACAGGCATTCCTGCCTTCAAGTCGTTCAGAAGTTTCTCTTGGCTTTGGTCAAAGACTTCAATCGCCTTGATCATGTAAACCGAGGAAACCGTAGTGTGATAGTTCGATACCTTCTCGAAGGCTAGGTGAATGTAGCGCTCTACAGAGTCAGGACAACCCCCTGGCCCTGTTGGCCGGTGACGACAAGGCCGCGCGCGGCGCTCGTGGCGGCGTGCAGCGCGCCCGCCAGCTGGCGCGGCAGTTCCGCTCCTAGCTGCGCGGCCCGGCCAGCGAGCCGGTGGCCGATCCGGATTACCCGCGCTGGCTCGGCTGCCTGCTGGCCTTCGCCTACCCGGACCGCATCGCCCAGCAACGCCGCGCGGGCGGTGCCGATTACCGCCTGGCCAACGGCAGCGCGGCGACCTTTGGCGAGCCGGATGCGTTGATGAAACAGCCCTGGCTGGTGATCGCCGACCTCGGCAGTCGCCAGGGCCAGCGCGAGGAGCGCATCTACCTCGCCGCCGACCTCGACCCGGCGCTGTTCGAGGGGCCGCTGGCCGAACTGGCGCCGCGTACGCTGGAAGTGCCGTCCGGTTCCCGTATCCGCCTGGACTACAGCGACGAGATGCCGGTACTCGCCGTGCGCCTGCAGGAGCTGTTCGGCCTGGCCGATACCCCGCGCATCGCCAACGGTCGCCAGGCGTCAAGCTGCACCTGCTGTGCAGGTCACCCAGGACCTGGCGAGCTTCTGGCGCAATACCTACGCGGAAGTGAAGAAAGATTTACGAGGTAGGTACCCCAAGCATTACTGGCCTGAGGATCCACTTGTGGCCGAGGCTACTGCAAGAGCTAAGCCGAGAAAGCCATAGGTATTGCCTTAATGTTAATGCTGGTGAATTAAAAAAGTAAGTTACTTTGTTGGGTACTGCAAGCAAAAGATTAGAAATAGAACAACTGGCTCATGCTAGGCTGCGTGCGATTCTAGAAATTTATACCATCCTTCAACGCTCCGATTAGACCTTACGAAAAGCGCAACCGTGCATGACAGAACTGGCGTAGATCCCACGGCCCGCCCCTCATGTGCGAGTGAGTGAAGACTCCCGCTGGCGAGCAATCTCAAAGTCCTTATTCGCCATCTTCTGCAGCACTTTGAGTCGCTGAATGTACTCGGTGACCGGCATACCTTCTTCAAGGAGGGCGAGCAATTCGTTCTCCTCTGAGAAGTACTTGTCCATCGCCATGACCAGGTGAACTGAACTTACTGTTTCCGTGTATCCAGCCAAATCGCGGAAGGCCAAGTTGATGTAGTACTCGGCCGATTGTGATGTGAGATGACCTGTCCAACTGATTACCTCAGCCAGGAATGTCTGGCTATCAAGTAGCGCACGCCGGAAGTCGTCTTCATTGGTGAGTTGGTGGCGTTTGATGAAGCGAATGAAGAGATTGGTGATGAAGGCATGACGGAACATGTGCGCGCAGACTTGGGACTCGATGCCGGCTACTTTGCGCAGATGATTGATCTCGTTTGATATTGCGCCGCTTGTGAGCGGGCGACCCGTTGTCGCAGAGACGAAGAAATACCCATGATCTTTTACGCCTTTGTACACAGTGCGCATGATTTTGCGTCGCTCCACTTCTATGTACTGTTTGAGTTTTTTTAGCGCAGTAGAAAAGACGGGAACGTAGCGCTCGGCTCCCTCGGCCTGTTTGAGCGTGTCCAGGCGTAGTACGGGATGTTCCATTTCCAATGCTCTCAGTACATCATCCACCTTAAGGTTTGCAACTTCGGTGCGCCTTCCACCTGTATCGCTGAAAAGTTCAATCATGCAGGCACGTCTTACCTTCACAAACGCAGGGCTCTTATCCTTCCGGATGGCGGCTTTCAGTTGCTGAATCTGCTCTTTCGTGATCGGGTTTCTGCGGTGTTCTCTGTGCGACTCTCCGAACGAGTGATGCGTCAAGTAAGTCCGATAGATATTTCTCCCATTTCGGGACGCGGCGACATACTTTTCCTCCCTGGCCCGTATTGACCCTTCAGGAGAAACAAAGTTAGGAATGCCATATAATCGGCCAACGAAGCCTAGAAAATCTAGCCAAACTTTTCCCGTGGCAACTACTGAGGTCTCCGATTTCTTTGTTACCGCCGGATTGAAACTCGAGGTCTCCTTTCGAATCTCATCAATGTAATCAGTAAACTTTCCATCTTGCAGGGTGATGGGGTCGAGACTATCTCGATAGCACTTTCGTAGCAGTTGACTCAATTTTGAGGCGTACTCTCCCATTGATCCGCCTTTCTGTCCCTTTCGCGATAGCCCTTGCTTTCCACGTCCCTTGCGACTCAACAGGGATTGCATATACAGGTTGCCAATTAAACAGGGCGAACCGTTTGGCCAGATCATAAACGGCATGTTAGTGGCATCACGGGTACTCAAGCGGTCGACCGAAAAGTGGCTGAATGTCTTGAATTCGCCCAAGAGGCTGTAAAGCTTACGGGTTAATCGACTATTCATGCGCTAGCCTTTGCGGTAGTCCGAGATATTGGCAACGTCCGCTATCGGAGCGTGAGCTTCGGAATAATTTTCTACTTGATTGAACGGTGGCATGCCCATGCTCAATATGGCCCGTAAAGTGTGGAGGGCATCGTGGGTCCGCTTTGCTCGGATCTTGTCGTCCGCTGCGTCGCGTATGTTGGTGAGCTGAGTCATTGACTCGGATAGTGCGCGAAGCAATATCACATTCGTCTGCCGCTGCATCTCCAGTTCCTGTTCCAGCTGCTCGACCTTTCTTGTTAACCCTGACTTGCTTCGTTTATTGGCGTGTTGCTGCCGTTTCTCCGCAAATTCAAGCGCCTCGAGAGCTTTGAGGCGTAGATCATTTAGTGCTTTGAAGCCACCAACTAGGTTTTCATTAGCATGTGTCTTCAGGCTGTTCAAGCTCATAGGGTAAGTTATTAGTGGCTCGTCTTTCTCGCTCGCTATAGATCGCTCGAGTTTTGCGAGACTTCCTTGGCTTTTTAGGGCGAGGTGGAGATCGGCATCCTTACTGAATTGCACTGGCCGTTGAATGATCTGCACAAGCAGAACATGAAGCGCCTTGACGCCGGCAGCCACTAGGCTTGCTCGCGACGCCCTGCTCATGCTGTTTCCTCAGTTAAAATCAGGCGGGCCACTACCTTGAACTTGTGGCCCTGGTGATCCGTGAAGAATTCCGGCTCGATTTCCACCCAGCCCTCAACTAGCAAGTCTTGAATCTGGTCTTCTAGATCATGGGTATCTATCAGATTGAAGTCTTCTGTCCCGTGCCGTTTCTTGAGTAATTCGGCGAGGGCGAGGTAATTCTCAACATTGCCCATATGCAGTTGTTCGGCTACATAGTGTGCCTTGGCACTGGCTAACACGGATCCGTCGGTTGATTCGGTAATGTAATGGTAGACATGCTTTGGATCCGCATGTCCCAGCATCCATTGCAGCGTGTCGAGTTTGGCGAAACTGCCGCAGTAAAAGAACAACATTGCAAAAAAACGACGCATTTGGTGCTGGCGGAAATAGTATCGCTCACCAGCTGCGTTTAGAGGTGTTTCGAAATAGTCACAGAACATGTCGAGGTTGCGGTTGTACACGGTAACGGACGATTCCGTGAGATTCGGTGCGCCTGTTACAGTAGGAACGGCGAAAAGGGTTTTAAGCTTACGGATGTAACCTATCCGTTGCAGAACCTTCTGCATCCTAATGAGAGTCTTTACCATGTCTACGGCTATGGGTTCGATGGGGCGCGCTTGCCTGCGACGATGACCGAAGAGGTGGCGAGTGCTCTTTGCGTTTTTAAACATGAGCCACGTCTCAGTTTCGTCAAGGCAATCGGCTGCTTTTAATTCATACAACTCGCTAGCGCGTCGGGCCATAAGCACGCCAATAGTCAACTGTATGCACCCGATGTAAACCATTATGAGTTCATATAGACCAGAATTGCGTCTTAGGTTTTCGAAATACTCGTTTTTTTTACCCTTCACGTTGGAGCGAGTTTTGGACTTGGCTGAACCACGCACACGAGTCGAAAGACATAGTCTATTTACTCCCAGAGATGCCAGTTTTTGACCAACTAGATATTGTACCTCTTCATGCGTAAGAGAGCTTGGAGATATGTTGCGCTTGCGGCACTCGAGTGCAACTCGACAGAAAGCTTTAGTGATTTCTTGTCCGTGATCGAGGTGGAACTCTATCGCTTGACGTACAGCCTTGAATACGATGTCGGACGGAACAGTGCGAAACCTACCCAGGGTCGACAAATCAGGCATATAGCGTTCAGCCTCAATTAGGGCCTCTAGGGGAGGGCTTGGAAGCGGGATTTCATGTAACAACCCAAGGCTGTATAAAGTTGAACGATAGAAATAGTAGGTATTGTCTATCATTCTCTCATGCTGCCCACTTTTTACGGGCGCACTTCGGTATTCCTTTTTAAAAGTACTGGTGTCACTGTTGAAGCAGAGGATTGGGTGAACGGGCTTGGCGAGGCTCTTGCCTCGTAGGGTATCATGGTAAATATCCTGGGCGAGCAAAAAGGTATTCGGCTGTTTGCCATAGGGAACTTGGTTGTGATAGAAATTTCTTAAGTATAGAGCCGCCCGTACCTGAGGAATTAGGTCATAAGATATTCCTAGTATGTCATCGTCCAATTGCTCATTAGTGATCAATCCAATTTCTGGAAGGCTCTTCAGTACGATTGAGATCTCGTTGGAATCGGTGCGTTTAACTAAATCAAGGCAGTATTCGCGTGCTCGATTAGTCCAATTGTATATTGACTCTGTAGTATGTGGGGTTGATGCTATCGTCTCTAGAATTTCAATTAAGTTACTACTCGTAAGCCCGCCAAGTCCATGAGAGGATAGCTTGTAGCGTTTGCTATTTATGAGCAGTAAGTCAATGATATGACAAGCAGCGCGAAAGCGCTTGTGCTGCTGTCGCTGACCTTTCGCTTCTGCAAGAAAACTGGAAGAAATGCGTGTGCAAGACGTCAAGTAATACTTGAAGCTGTCGAGCAGTTGTTTGTGTCTGGATTCCGTAAGAGTGCTTCCGTCATCCAATACTACCCTCCAGTCAAGCTCTTTATATGTTTTGAATTCAAAGCTAATCCTCCACACTGGATCATCGAAGTCGCTGAGAAGCCAACAGGCCGATCGATATTCTTCTTTAGCCTTGATTAGAAAAGGCGAAAGAAAATCGAGTTCAGGGGGTAGATGCATAGATCAGATGCTCCATGTGTGAAGCGCTGACGTGCTTTCGCGCGATGTGTAGGTGATCTTGAAGGTCACTGTTGTAGCCATCTTCAATCTCTCGTACTACCAAGTCGGTGAAATTCGACCAGTAAATAGCTTTAGAGCACAGTTTGGACGGGGTGCTAGCGCTGCAAACGGCTTCTTTTAATGAAAGGAGGGCAGTAAGCACTCCGCTGTCGATCGAGATAAGTACACGATCAGCCTGGTCAATATGCTGGATGTCCCGCTGTTTTGAATCCGCCATTTTCATGTGCTCGGGGTTCCGGATATGATCTGGAATTTCTCGTAGAGCATGGTGTTTTAGGAACTCATGAAGTTCCTCCATGTTTTGGAATCTTGCGACTTCTAGTAAGCGAGGGCTGTCCTTCATGGCTTCGCAAATAATGCCGCGCTGGAAAATTCGAATCCATCGGGTCTGGAAAAATGCAAGGATAGGTTCCGGTAGGTAACTACTCAGCAAAGAAGAGTTATATCCAGTATGCCCGATAGCCTTAGCCATAGTTTCTACGCTGTTAGTCTTTAGGTAAACTTCAACTCCACTGGATGCTCGCAGCGATGTCACCGAAACACGTGAAATAAACTCTCGGATGGTGTTTTCGTCTCGGCCAGAAATAGTTGAAAATTCGTCAATTATCTGCTGGTGACGATCTATCATGCATGGCTTGATCTTGAATATCTTCGGCTTTTTTGGATAACAGATGGCTCGCTGGCAGTGAATAAATAAATACCGCCATGCATTATCGTCTGCATTGCGAAGTTCTTCCCGAAGGGGTTCAGTTAGTGAAATTACTCGGCGAACCCATACGGCCTGCCGAGGAGTAAGGTCGATTTTTTGCTCACTCAATTTGCCTCCTTTGCGATCTTTGTATCCAATAAGTTGATAGCCGCTGTCTGTCTTCAGGAATCCAGAAAGATTTCCCCGTTTGTCGTAGAGCTCGAGGTTATCGAAGAAGCTTTCTGTCAAGCAGGGATGATGGTAAGTGAGTAGCAACTGCAGGGCGAAGAAGTCGCTGGGTTTGGGGAGGGCAAATAATTTGGCTGCATCATCTTTCGTTGTTTGCCAAAGAATCTTGTTTGCATGCTCTCTAAGATAAGCTAGCCCAAATTTTTTGAATGTTGCACATAAGTTGTTCTCTCCGACTTCATTGATGCTTGCAAGTCGTCGGCTTATTTTTGTGATTGGTGTCCCTGTGAGCGAAAGTTGATCTCGATTGATTTGTTTCTTGCGGATGCTAAAGAGTCGTTTTTCAGCCCATTTCACTACTATCTGGTTATCTTCTAGGATTCTTTTAAATATTATTTCTATTGCTTCGGAGTCGGTTAGCTGCAGCGGTACGGAAGTTATGAGCTTGTCTTTAACAATGGTGCCATCAGCTGTCGTTCTGAGATTGGTATGGGAGCCAGGCGTAGAGGCGGAAGTCGGGCGCGGTAACTCACCAGCGAATGGCCGGGTCCAAATTCCCGATTGGATGAACGCCTCATCTATAGTATGGATGAACTTCGCATAGGAACGCGTCCGATTTGCGATGTCAGTACCTACTTCCAGTGCTTGCTTGAAGTTGAAGAGTAAGTAATCGATGAAGAGATTCTTGATCTGCATAGGGTGCTGGAAACTGGTACTGGGCCAGCGCTCAGCATTTTGTGAGAGAAAGAGCAAAAACAAATTGAAGTCAGAGTGCGCAGGTGCAAGATGTTTTTGCGCATTCTGGCGATAGTTCTTATAAATCTCTTCGGCAAACTCCTCGCCGTGGGAGTTCCAGATTAGGTTGATCGGAATGAAGCTGATTGCTTCTTTGCGGCCTTGAACAGGCCAGCCATTCCAGTAGCGAACTGACTTTGCGTCGAGGTGCTGCTTTTCCTGCTCCCAAACGTGCTGGTTGTAACGGGGATAAACCTGCATTCGAGATAAGGAGGGCAAAAGTGGGATCTCCTTACGCATTTCATCCAACAGCATGACGAATCCCCTGGCGTAGCGCTGTCTGCTCGTACCGTTTAGGACGAGCAGAGATTGGTCGGCTAACGATCCGAGAAAGCCTTTCATGACATTAAGAAATGATGGGGAGGAGAGAGACAGATAAGTGATCACGGTGCCGGTGACTTGGCAGTAGGCTTCGAAGACCTTCACGAGGTGAGTAGCTTTTTCCGCAGCGTTGATCGCGGCGCAACGCTGCATGAGGTCCACGACATCTGGAGGTATGACGCTAAAGCGATAGTTCACCAACGACTGCATATGTTTGATGACTGTCAAAGATTTATCCTTGAGATTATTTCCATGAAATGCCCGGAATAGAAGGATACTGGAAGAGTTTGACAACATCTGGCAAGTGGCAAAGTGCTTGAGCGCAGCCTGGACGCCGATCTGGCCCTGGCGTTGACCCTCAATGCGCGCGTGCTGCTGCGCGACGAACCGCTCAAGCTGCTGCTGATGTCCGCCACCCTCGAGGGCGCGCGGCTGTCGAGTCTGCTGGAGGACGCGCCGGTGGTGCGCAGCGAGGGGCGCATGTACCCCGTTGTGCAGCGCTGGGGGCGACCATTCCAGGCTGGCGAACGCATCGAGCCACGCGTGGTGCAGACGATCCTGCAGGCGCTGGATGAGCAAGCCGGCAGCGTGCTGGTGTTTCTGCCGGGGCAGGCCGAGATTCGTCGCGTGAACGACGCCCTGGCCGAGCAGCTGGCGGGTCGAGACGAGGTGATGCTGTGCCCGTTGCACGGCGAGCTCGAGCTGGCGGCCCAGCGCGCGGCCATCGAGCCGGCGCCGGCCGGCAAACGCAAGGTGGTGCTGGCGACCAATATCGCCGAGACCAGCCTGACCATCGAGGGCGTACGCGTGGTGGTCGATGCCGGCCTGGCGCGGGTGCCGCGGTTCGACCCGGGCAGCGGCATGACGCGGCTGGAAACCCGGCGCATCTCGCGTGCCTCGGCGACCCAGCGTGCCGGGCGGGCAGGGCGCCTGGAGCCTGGTGCCTGCTACCGGCTCTGGTCCGAAGACCAACATGCGCAGCTGGCGGCCTATGGCGATGCCGAAATCCTGCAGGCGGATCTGGCCGGCGTAGCGTTGCAGTTGGCGCGTTGGGGGGCCGAGCCAGACGAGCTGGCGTGGCTCGATGCGCCGCCTGCCGCCGCTTACGCCCAAGCGCAGGATCTGCTCGAGCGGCTCGGGGCGCTCAGCCGCACGGCGCGTGGATCCTGGCAACTGACTGCCCACGGGCAGGCCATGGCCGAACTGCCAGCACACCCGCGTATCGCCCATCTCCTGTTGCGCGGCCAGGCACTGGGGCTGGCATCGCTGGCGGCCGATATCGCCGCCTTGCTGGTCGAGCGCGATATCCAACGTACCGGCGGCGCGGACATCTCGACCCGTCTCGGGCTGCTCGATGGCAGTGCGGGCCGGCACGCAGGCGCGCAGCGGGTGCGGCAGCTCGCCCGGCAATTTCGTGGCTTGCTGCGTGGCCCGACGGTTCCGGCCCCGGCGGATGCGTCGGATCACCGTTGGCACGGCGCGCTGCTGGCGTTCGCCTATCCCGACCGCATCGCCCGCCAGCGTCGGGAAGGGGGTGGTGAATACCGCCTGGCCAACGGCCGCGCGGCGGTATTCGGTGAGCCGGATGCGCTGATGAAGGAACCCTGGCTGGTGATCGCCGAATTGGGCAGTCGCCAGGGCCAGCGTGAGGAGCGCATCTACCGCGCCGCCGCGCTGGATCCAGCACTGTTCGATGACGTGCTGGCCGAGCAGGTCGGCGTGCGCGACGAGCTGGAGTGGGACGAGCGTGAAGGTGTGCTGCGGGCCGAGCGGCAGCGGCGTGTTGGCGAGCTGGTGCTCAGCCGTGAACCGCTGCCGGGCCTGGACGAGGAGGCGCGCGGTCGCGCCCTGCTCGGGCTGGTGCGGCGCAAGGGCCTGGAGCTGCTGCCGTGGACGCCGGAGCTGCGCCAGTGGCAGGCGCGCATAGCGCTGCTCAGGCAGATCGACCTGGCCTCCGCCGGGGCGAGCGACTGGCCGGACGTCAGCGATGAGGCGCTTGTGGCGCGACTCGAAGAGTGGCTGCTGCCGTATCTGGGCAAGGTCTCGCGGCTGGCGCACTTCGCCGCGCTGGACCTGCGCGGCATGCTCGCCACGCTACTGCCCTGGCCGCTGCCCCAGCGTCTCGACGAGCTCGCGCCGCTGGCCATCGAGGTGCCTTCGGGGTCGCGGATCCGGCTCGATTACAGCGAGTCGCCGCCGGTGCTGGCGGTACGCTTGCAGGAATTGTTCGGCCTGGCCGATACGCCGCGCATCGCCGGTGGCCGTCAGGTGGTCAAGCTGCACCTGCTGTCGCCGGCGCGTAGGCCGGTGCAGGTCACGCAGGATCTGGCCAGCTTCTGGGCCAACACCTACCTGGACGTGAAGAAGGACTTGAAGGGTCGCTATCCGAAACACTACTGGCCAGACGATCCGCTGATCGCCGAACCGACCGCGCGGGCCAAGCCGCGCGGGACCTGACACCTGCCAGGTACGCTTCGCCCGCAGCCTGTGGCGGAGCGCTCCCGCACGTCTTATTCCGGCAGGCTGACGTCCTGGCCGGCCGCCACCAGCTCGGCATAGGCGCGATCCAGGGCATCGACGATGGTCCTGCTGTCATCGGCATGGCGCGAGACGATGAAGCGAACGGCCAGCTTCTGTAGCTCGACATGCCGCAGTTCGGGCATCGCCAGATGCTGTACGGTCTGGTTGACCGGCACTGCATAGTCGAGCAGGTAGTTGGCGCGGTGATGCTTGAGCATTTCCAGCGCCGAGGCGTGGTTGCTGGTGCGGTGCAGGCGAATCTTCAGTGTCGGGTCCGACAGCATCCGGTTCACCTGCGGCCAGTAGTTATAGCCACCGATGACGATCACCCCCCGCTTGCGCAGACTTTCCGGCACCTCGGGCGTTGGCGTGTCGGCCCGGTAGTAGAGGTTGAGGCTGATCTGGCCGAGGGTTTCACGGCCTTCGAGGGTGTCGGCCCGTAGCTCCGGTTTCCCCGGGGCGCCCGGCCAGAGATCGATGGTGCCATCCTTCAGGGCCGCATACAGGCGCGCGCTGGGCAGGCCGCGAAAGCGTGCCTGATAGCCGGCATGCTCGAGGACGCGACGGGTGAGCTCCACCACCGGTCCCTTTGCCCGCCCTTGCGAGTCGCTGTAGATTGCCGGCGGGAAATCGTAGTAGCCGACGGTCAGGGTGCGTGGCCGGCCGGCGTCGCTCGCCGCCGAGCAAGGGCCTGCCAGCGCCGCCACACACGCCATCCAGAATAAAGGCTTCAAGGTAATTCACTGCCCTTTGTGGTTGAGCACGCCCAAGCATGGCCGCCGCGGGCGGGCCTGTCCACAAGCTGGCGGTCCCGGATGGGGGCGGCTTGGCGGCAAGCTGGCTATGCTGGACGTTGGGGCGCCTCGGTCGTGGCAGGCGAGGCCGTCATCAATTTCGGGTGGAGCAGTTCATGTATCGCAAGGTATTCGCCAGTAAGGTGTTCGACCGCAAGGTGGTGCTGATTACCGGTGGCTGCGCCGGAATCGGCCGCGCGCTGGCCGAGCGCATGGCCCAGGCCGGTGCGCGTCTGGTGATCTTCGACCTCGAGCAGAACGCCCTCGACGGACTGGTGCAGCACCTGGTCGATCACCACAACGCCGATGCGCTGGGGTTGCGCTGCGACGTGTCGGATGCCACCGCGGTGCAGCAGGCCGTCGCGCTGGTGATCGAGCGCTTCGGGGGCATCGATGTGCTGATCAATAACGCGGGGATCACCCACCGCAGCCGCGTCGCCGAAACCAGCCTGGCGGTGTTCGAACGGATCATGGCGGTCAACTTCTACGGCGCGCTGCACTGCACCCAGGCGGCGTTGCCGAGCCTGATCGCACGGGGCGGGCAGATCATCGTGCTCAGCTCGCTGTCGCAATACGCCCCGGTTCCCGATCGTGGCGCCTACAACGCCAGCAAACACGCGCTGCATGGGTTGTTCGAGACACTGCGCAGCGAACTGACCGACACAGAGGTCAACGTCATGCTGGTCTGCCCCGGCTATACCGCGACCGATCTGCGCAAGAACGTGCTGATCGGCGATGGCTCCACGGCGCCGCAACCGGTACTGGCGGTCGGGCGCGTGGCATCGCCGAAGGACGTCGCCGAGTCGATCTACCAGGGCGCCTTGAAGCGGCGCAAGCTACTGATCCTGTCCAACCTCGACTGGCGGGCACGGCTGGTGGCGCGTTGCTTCCCGCGGCTGTTCGAGCACCTGCTGCTGCCGCGTCTGGCCGGCGCCCGGGTGTCGGCGGACGCGCGCTGACTCAGTCAGCATCGCCGTAGAGTTTCTGGATCAACTCGAGGTCCCAGTAGGCGGCCTCGATTTTGTGGCCATCGAGGTCACGCACGAAACAACCGTAATAGGGCTCTCCGTATTCTTCGCGCGGGCCCGGCGCGCCTTCATCCGTTGCGCCAGCGGCGAGCGCGGCGCGATGGAAGGCATCGACCGAAGCCTTGTCGGCGGCGAAGAAACCGATATGGGTGCCATTGCCGACCGTGGCCGGTTGGCCGTCTATCGGTGTCTGCAACCAGAACTCCGGATACTCGCGGCCCCAGGCGATCGCGCCCGGGTGGGCCATGATGCGCTTGCAGCCCAGGGTGGCGAGCGCCTGGTCGTAGAAGCTGGCGGCTTGTTCGAAGCGGTTGCTGCCGAGGGAGACGTGGGACAGGATGCTGGGGTTCTGGCTGGCCATGACGTGCTCTGCGAAAGGGACGGGCCAGCAAGCTTAGTCCGGGCGATTGCCCTGCGCCGCCCGGCCGTCAGCTTTTCTCGTCGAGCCCGGGCTCTGCAGCGGTGCAGAGCATGAAGCAGCGGAACAGCACCACGGTCGCCAGCAGTTGCAGCAACCCGACGGCGCTGTCGACCACCACGTTCAAGGGGCCTGCAGACGCGGGCTCGGTCCAGAGCTGCGCCGCCAGCCAGGCCTCGAGCAGCCACAACGGCAGGAGCACGGCGAGGATGCAGCCGAGCAACAGCAGGAAATGGCCGCGTGTCTGCATGAAGCTCTGCTTCAGTGCCTCCAGTGGCGTCAGGCCACGTAGCACCAGCAGGTACTCGGCGAAGGCGATCTTGACCATCACCCACAGGCCCGGCAGCACGAACAGCGAGGCGCCGAGCATGATCAGCAGCGTACCCAGCCCGGCCAGTACCGCCAGGGACGGCCAGAGCGGCAGGGCGCGTTTCAGCACTTCGCGCGGCGGCGGTGAGTAGCCGCGGCTGCGGGCGTCGAGAAACAGGATCAACGCGCCGATGTAGAGCGGGTAGAACACCATGCCGATCAACAGGTCCTGCGCCGCGGGTGCGTTCTCGCCGAACAGCCGGCTGACGACCACCCGGGTGCAGCTTTCCAGCACGATCAGTGGCAGACAGAGGCGTGCGATGGACAGCAGATTGCGGGAGTAGAAGAACCAGGCGTCACGGAGGATGGACAGGACATTCATCGCAGGCGGAACAACTCTCGAAGAACAGGGCAGGCACTTTAGCCCAAGCAACCGATCGGCGACATGCGTGACGTTGCCGTCCATACTGTTTGCCCTTTCACCGCTCGGGTCGCCGCGTGAAGAAGATCGCCCTGTTTGCCGATGTGCAGAACCTTTATTACACGGTGCGCCAGGCCCATGGCTGCCATTTCAACTATGCCGCCCTGTGGGCAGACGTCAGCGCACGGGGTGAGATCGTCGAGGCTTACGCCTATGCGATCGAGCGGGGCGACGCCAAGCAGCAGCAGTTCCAGCAGATCCTGCGCAATCTGGGTTTCACCGTGAAGCTCAAACCCTATATCCAGCGCAGCGATGGTTCGGCGAAAGGCGACTGGGATGTCGGCATCACCATCGATGTGCTGGACGCGGCCGGACGGGTCGACGAAGTGGTGCTGGCCTCCGGCGACGGCGATTTCGATCTGTTGCTCGAGCGGGTGCGCGCTGGCGGCGCCGAGGCGACGGTCTACGGCGCACCGGGGCTGACGGCCAACTCGCTGATTCGTGCCGCCAGCCGATACGTGCCCATCGAAGGCAAGCTGCTGTTGCGCTAGTAGCTGTGGAACGTCGTGAGCCCGAGCGCCGCGTTTGTCGCCAGGTTCGACCTCATCGCACGCTGATGGGCTCCGGCTGTAGGTCGGGTCACGCCTTACCGACCCGACGGCCGGAGAAACGGTGGATGTAAACAGCGACATCCACCCTACGCTTGGCTTCCAGCTTCCAGCTTCCAGCTTCCAGCTTCCAGCTTCCAGCTTCCAGCTTCCAGCTTCCAGCTTCCTTTCCGAGTAAACTGCGCCCCTCGTTTTCGTATTCCCGGTTCCTGCCATGACCTTCGCCTCCCTGGGCCTGATCGATCCGCTGCTGCGCACCCTCGAATCGCTCGATTACACCAAGCCGACGCCGGTCCAGGCCAAGGCCATTCCCGCTGTGCTCAAGGGCCGCGACCTGATGGCTGCGGCGCAGACCGGTACCGGCAAGACCGCCGGTTTCGCGTTGCCGCTGTTGCAGCGCCTGCTTCAGGAAGGCCCGCAGGTGACCAGCAATTCGACCCGCGCGCTGGTGCTGGTGCCGACCCGTGAGCTGGCCGAGCAGGTCCACGAGAGCTTTCGCACCTACGGGCAGCACCTGCCGCTGCGCAGCTACGCGGTCTACGGCGGCGTCAGTCTCAATCCGCAGATGATGGCGTTGCGCAAGGGCGTCGACGTACTGGTCGCCACGCCCGGCCGGCTGCTGGACCTGTACCGGCAGAACGCCGTCAAGTTCACCCAGGTACAGGCGCTGGTGCTGGATGAGGCCGACCGCATGCTTGACCTGGGCTTTTCCGAAGAGCTGGATGCACTGTTCAGCGCCTTGCCGAAAAAACGCCAGACACTGCTGTTCTCCGCCACCTTCTCCGATGCGATTCGGCAGATGGCGCAGAAGCTGCTGCGCGATCCGCTGTCCATCGAGGTCAGCCCGCGCAATGCCGCCGCCAAGACGGTCAAGCAGTGGCTGGTGCCGGTGGACAAGAAGCGCAAGTCCGAGCTGTTCCTGCATCTGCTGGCGGAAAAGCGCTGGGGCCAGGTGCTGGTGTTCGTCAAGACGCGCAAGGGCGTCAATCAGCTGGTGGCTGAACTGCAGGCCGCCGGTATCAGCAGCGATGCGATCCATGGCGATAAACCCCAGGCCTCACGGCTGCGTGCGCTGGAGCGCTTCAAGGCTGGCGACGTGCAGATCCTGGTGGCCACCGACGTCGCCGCACGCGGCCTGGATATCCACGACCTGCCGCAGGTGGTCAACTTCGACCTGCCGATCGTCGCCGAAGACTATGTCCATCGCATCGGCCGCACGGGACGTGCCGGTGCCACCGGCGAGGCGGTCTCGCTGGTGGCCGCCGATGAGGTGGATCAGCTGGCGGCCATCGAAACCCTGATCGGCCAGGTGCTGCCGCGCCATGACGAGCCGGGCTTTGTCCCTGACCACCGCGTGCCGACCACACAGCCCGGCGGGCAGATCGTCAAGAAACCGAAAAAACCGAAGCAGCCAAAGGCCGGCGCCGCCAAGGGGCGTATCCACCTGGGTAACTGGTTCGACGAAAGCGAAAAACCCAACGCCAAACCGATCCGCAAGGTGCCGAGCCTGGGCGGCGGCAAGCCAGCCAAGAAGCGTTAGCCAGACGGCGGGCCCAGGTCGCACCGGGCGGTCGGGTTTGGCCATACTGGGCAAGGGTCGCTGACCGTTGCGCCCGTATTCTGATCATCCCGCGTAGGGCAAGAGAGGTGGTTTTGTCGAATGCCGATGCCCAGTTGCATGAACTGAGTGCTCAGAGCGTCTGGGCCGGGTTCAAGCAGCTGACTCCCATTTCGCTGTTCGTGATCGTTTTTGGTCTCGCATTCGGGCTGGCGGCAACGCAGGCCGGGCTGGGGGATGGCTCCAGCTTGCTGATGAGCGCGCTGGTGTTCGCCGGCGCATCGCAGTTCGCATCGCTCGAACTCTGGGGCACGCATGTCCCGGTGTTGCCGCTGGTGGTCACCGTGTTTGCCGTCAATGCCCGACACCTGTTGATGGGGGCCACGCTGTATCCCTATCTGCGGCATCTACCGCCGACCCAGCGCTATGCGGTCATGTTCGTCGTTTCGGATGCCAATTGGGCGATGTCCATGCAGGCCTTCGGTCAGGGCAAGCCGGGCTTGGGCATTCTCTTCGGCGGTGGACTGGCGCTCTGGACATTCTGGGTGCTGGGCACCTGGCTGGGACTCTACTTCGGCAGCGCCATCCAGGATCCGGTCAGTCTGGGGCTGGACATGGTGATGGGCTGCTTCCTCCTGGCCATGGTAGTCGGTGGCAAGAAGGACCTGCGGATGCTGATCATCTGGATCGTCGCAGGCTGCGCGTCGATGCTGGCGTACTGGTACCTGCCACCTAACAGCCACGTGGTGGTCGGTGCGCTGGCCGGCGGCCTGCTTGGGGCCTTGTGGATGGAGAACGCGAAGTGACCTTGGAAACCGCAGGATCCGGCGCGCTGGTGATCATCCTGGTCATGGCCGTGGTTACCCTGGTGACGCGCTGGGGCGGTGTGTTCGTCATGTCGTTCGTCCCCATCAACCGCAGGACCGAGCAGTTCATCGGGGCGATGTCCGGTTCGGTGCTGGTGGCACTGCTGACGCCGATGGCGGTGAACGGTGACAACGGTGCGCGATTGGCGTTTCTGGTGACGGCCGTGACCATGCTGCTGCTCAAGAAGCCGCTCCCGGCGATTGCCGCCGGGATCGTTGCCGTGGCGCTGTTCAGGCAGCTCTGAGCTTCACTGTTGCCGTGGTTGCCGTCGCCTCAGCCGCGCGCTTCACGTTCCGCTAGCCAGCGCAGCATGCCGACCGCCGCGGCACGTCCGCTGGCGAAGCAGGCGGTGAGCAGGTAGCCGCCCGTGGGGGCTTCCCAGTCGAGCATTTCGCCGGCGCAGAACACACCCGGGAGCTGGTGCAGCATCAAGCCCTGGTCCAGGGCCTCGAACGGCACCCCTCCGGCGCTGCTGATCGCTTCGTCCAGCGGGCGGGCACGCAGCAGTGAGATCGGCAACGCCTTGATCGCGCTAGCCAGACGCGGCGCGTCATCGAAGACGTCCGCGGGCGCCAGCTCTCTGAGCAACCCGGCTTTGACGCCGTCGAGGCCCAGCTGGCGCTTGAGGTGCTTGGCCATGGAGTGCGAGCCGCGAGGCTTGGCGAGCGCACGGGTGATCTTGTCCAGCGAATGGTCCGGCAGGAGGTCCAGCGTGACCGTGGCGCGGCCATGACGCTCGATCGCTTGGCGGATCTCGGCCGACAGCGCATAGACCAGGCTGCCTTCGATGCCGCTGGCGGTGATGACGAATTCGCCCCTGCGTGGAGCCCCCCCGGCGAGCGCGAGGCTGACGGTTTTCAGCGGCGCGCCAGCGAACCGTTGCTGCAGATGTGGACTCCAGCCCTCCACGTCGAAGCCGCAGTTGGCCGGCCGCAAGGGGGAGAGGGCGATGCCGCGTTCGGCCAGCAGCGGCACCCAGGCGCCATCGGAGCCCAGGCGCGCCCAGCTGCCACCGCCCAGGGCCAGCAAGACGGCGTCGGCGCCGATGGTGAATTCGCCGTCCGGCCCTTTCAGGCGCAGGCGACTGTCATCCTGCCAGCCCAGCCAGCGGTGGCGCGTATGGATCTGTGCGCCCGCATCACGCAGCCGGCGCAGCCAGGCCCGCAGCAGCGGGGCGGCCTTCATGTCGGTGGGGAAGACGCGCCCGGAAGTGCCGACGAAGGTATCGATGCCCAGCCCGTGGATCCATTCACGCAATGACTCGGGGCCGAAGGCCTCGAGCAGCGGACGCAGGGCTTGGGCGCGCTCGCGGTAACGTGCCACGAAGGGCTCGAACGCTTCGGAATGGGTGATGTTCATGCCGCCGACGCCAGCCAGCAGAAACTTGCGGCCCACAGAGGGCATGGCGTCGTAGAGGTCGACCGCGACGCCGGCCTGGCTCAGCACTTCGGCGGCCATCAATCCGGCGGGGCCGCCGCCGATGATGGCGACGCGGGGTTCAGCGAAAGGCATGGTGACAGCCGGCAGTTGCGAGGCGGGCATTGTAGCGGCTGGGCCGGTCACCGGTCATGCGCGCCACTGGGCCGGGGCCGCCTGGGTTGAGAGGGCAGGCTGCGTTCAACCCAAGCCGTGGCGGCGCCACGCCTCGGCGGCGCTGAAATGCAGTTGCGCATGCCGCCGGGCGAGCAGTGCCCGGTCCTTGTCGTAGCCGCCGCCGATCACACCGACCACCGGAATGTCCCGGCCCAGGCAGTGCTCGATCACCGCGCTGTCGCGCATCGCCAGCCCTTCATCGGTGAGGTTGAGCAAACCCAGGGCATCGTCGCGGTGAACGTCGACGCCGGCGTCGTAGATCACCAGGTCCGGCTGGTACAGCGGCAGCAGATAATTCAGCGTGTCGTCGACCACCTTCAGGTAGTCGGCGTCGCCCAGCCCCGGCGCGAGCCCGATATCCCAATCGCTGCGTGCCTTGCGCACCGGAAAATTCTTCTCGCAATGCAGTGACACGGTCACCGCATCCGGGACCTGCTCGAGAATGCGTGCGGTGCCGTCACCCTGATGCACATCGCAATCGAAAATCAGCACCCGGCCGACGCGACCGCTTTCCAGCAACGACAGCGCGATCACCGCCAGGTCATTGAAAATACAAAATCCCGAGGCATGATCATGGTGAGCGTGGTGGGTGCCGCCGGCCAGGTGGCAGGCCAGCCCGTGTCGCAGCGCCATTTCGGCAGCCAGCAGCGAACCACCAACCGCGCGTACGGTGCGCTGGGCCAGTTGCGGGCTCCATGGCAGGCCAAGCCGGCGCAGCTCTTCACGGCTCATGTCGCCGGTGCAGTAGCGCTCGACGTAGGTGCGGTCATGGGCGAGCACGAGCAGCTCGCTGGGGCAGGGTTCGGGGCGCAACAGGGCCTGGTCCGTGGTCAAACCGCTGGCGACCAGGTGATCGCGCAGCAACCGGAACTTCTCCATCGGGAAACGATGTCCCGGTGGCAACGGCGGGCTGTAGTCGTCATGAAATATCAGCGGTAGCGGCATCGATCGGCGCCCGGATGGTCAGCCGCGAGTATGCAGATCCGGCAGCAGGCCCTACAAGGAAACAGCAGGAAGCACCCGATGGAACGCATTGAACTGGATACGCCGCGGCTACGGTTGCGCGGCTGGCATGACACCGACCTCGACCCATTGGCCGAACTGTGCGCCGACCCGCTGGTGATGCGCTATTTCCCGGCGCTTTTGTCGCGTGATGACTGTGCGCTCGCGATGGCCCGCTGGCGGATTCACTTCGTACGCCATGGTTTCGGGTTGTGGGCGTTGGAGCGCAAGGACAACGGTCGCTTCATCGGTTTCACCGGGCTGGCCTGGAGCCGTTTGCAGCAGCCGTTCTGCCCAGCCGTCGAGATCGCCTGGCGACTTGCCCGCGAACACTGGCGCCAAGGGCTGGCCCGCGAAGCCGCGCAGGCCTCTCTGGCCTGCGCCTTCGAGCGTTTGGAGCTGCCGGAAGTCGTGGCCTACACGGCGGCGGTCAACGACCCGTCCAGGCAGCTGATGCGCGCGCTGGGGATGCGCCACGATGCTGGAGGCGACTTCGAGCATCCGGATCTGCCCGACGGGCATGCCTTGCGCACCCACGTCCTGTATCGGCTGACGCGCCGCGAGTGGTTCGCTATTCGACGTTAGGCGCAATCAGTGGAGCGGATACCGCGGAATCCGTACCATTGCTCGCCTGCCCCGTGCCCCGCATGAATAAAGGAATTGCACCATGACCGACACCCTAGACACGCTGGTGAGCCTGCTGTCGCTGGAACGCATCGAGGAGAACCTGTTCCGCGGCGCCAGCCAGGACTTGGGTTTCCCGCAGCTGTTCGGCGGTCAGGTGGTCGGCCAGGCACTGTCCGCTGCCAGCCAGACGGTCGCGCCGGAGCGGCATGTGCATTCCATGCACGGCTATTTTTTGCGCCCCGGTGATTCGCACCAGCCGGTGGTCTACGACGTCGATCGGGTCCGCGATGGCGGCAGCTTCACCACCCGCCGGGTCAGCGCCATCCAGAAAGGCCAGACGATCTTCACCTGTAGCGCCTCGTTCCAGGCCGACGAGACCGGTTACGAACACCAGTTGCAGATGCCGGACGTCGAAGGCCCGGAGAACCTGCTCAGCGAGTGGGAGCTGCTGCACAAGCTGACGCCGCTGGTGCCGCCGCGCGTGGCCGAGAAGCTGCGCCGGCCCAAGCCCATCGAGATCCGCCCGGTGACATTGCAGGACCCGATCAATCCGCAGCCCATCGAGGCGATCCGGCACATCTGGTTTCGCGCCGACGGTTCGTTGCCGGACAACCCCGCGCTGCACAAGTACCTGATGGCCTACGCCTCGGACTTCAGCTTCATCGGCACCGCGCTGCAGCCGCACGGGGTGAGTTCCTGGAGCAAGTTCATTCAGCTGGCGAGCCTTGACCACTCCATCTGGTTCCACCGCGAAGTACGTGCCGACGACTGGCTGCTCTACACCATGGACAGCCCCTGGGCCGGCAATGCCCGTGGTTTTGCCCGCGGCAGCATTTTCAACCGCGCCGGCCAGTTGGTCGCCTCGGTGGCCCAGGAAGGGCTGATCCGCGTGCGCGAGGACTGGAAGTGAGCCTGGCCGATGCGCGGCACTGGGTGTTCGACATGGACGGCACCCTGACCATCGCCGTGCATGATTTCCCGGCGATCAAGCGGGCGCTGGACATCCCCGAGGACGACGACATCCTCCATCACCTGGCCGCGTTGCCGGCCGACGAAGCGGCCAGCAAGCGCGCCTGGCTACTCGAACACGAGCGGGAGCTGGCGTACGCCGCAACGCCTGCGCCTGGCGCACGTGAGCTGCTGCACTGGCTGCGTGAGCGTGGGTGCCGCCTTGGCGTGCTGACGCGCAACGCCCATGAGCTGGCACTGGTGACCTTGCAGGCCGTCGGCATGGGTGATTATTTCGCCAGCGACGACATTCTCGGCCGCGACGAAGCACCGCCAAAACCTGACCCTGGTGGGCTGCTGCACCTGGCGGACCGATGGTCCGTTGCGCCGGCCGAGCTGGTGATGGTCGGCGATTACCGCTTCGATCTGGAATGTGCCAAAGCGGCCGGTGCGCGAGGTGTACTGGTCAACCTGCCGGACAATCCATGGCCGGACCTGACCGATATGCACGCCCGCGATTGCCTGCAATTGCGCGACATGTTGGGTTAACGCCAAGCCGGCGGAGAGTCGCTGTGCAGGGCTGCATCGCCGAGTGATCGAGTAACGAGTGGCTGAGTAGCCCTGTGGGAGCCCGGACCTCGGGGCGAAGCCTTTGCCTCTGCGCGGGCCCGGCCACCTCATTCGCCGCGGGTCGCGGCTCCTGCAAATGGCACGCGCTGTCCTTGTGGGAGCCCCGACCTCGGGGCGAAGCGGGTACTTTTCAGCGGGCCGGAAGGCCGCTTTCGCCGCGGGTCGCGGCTCCTACAAAGAGCGCCGCGGGTTGGCACGCACTGCCTTTGTAGCAGCCCCGACCCCGGGGCGAAGCTGTTGCTCCTCGCGCGTCCTGCGGGGCGGCTTGTTTTCCGGGCTTAATACAGCGCCTGGTAAAGCTTGCGGCGGTAGGTCGTGACCAGCGGATGATCGCTGCCCAAGAGCTCGAACACCTGCAGCAGCGTCTTGTGCGGCAGCCCATCGGCATAGGTCCGATTACGCACGAACAGCTTGAGCAGACCGTCCAGCGCCGCCTCATGCTGCTGGCGAGCGAGCTGCTGCACGGCCAGCTGGTAGGCCGCCTCATCGTCCTCCGGGTTCTGCGCCAGGCGACTCTTCAGGTCGGCGACTTCCGGCAGGTCGTTGGCTTGGCGCAGGAAGGTCAACTGCGCACGGGCGCCGGCCAGTGCCTGTTTGTGTTCATCGCCCTTGACCGCACCGAGGACGGCCTCGGCCTCGCCCAGTTCGCCGCGCTCGGCCAGGCAGCGTGCATAGAGAATCAGCGCGGCGGCATTTTCGTTGTCGTCGGCCAGCAGTTGCTTGAGCTGCTCCTCGGCATCGCCAATACGGCCTTCGGCAAACAGCGCCTGGGCCGTTTCCAGGCGGTCGGCTTCGGGGGCCGGCGGCGCCTGGACGTGGGGTTGCAGCATGGCGCGAATGGCCGACTCGGGCTGCGCACCGGCGAAACCGTCAAGCGGTTGGCCGTCCTTGAACAGCACCACGGTGGGCAGGCTGCGCACGCCGAAGCGGGCCACCACGTCCTGCTCGATGTCGCAGTTGACCTTGGCCAGCAACAGTTCGCCGCCGTATTCCTCGGTGATCTTCGCCAGCAGCGGCATCAGCGCCTTGCACGGCGCGCACCACTCGGCCCAGAAGTCCACCAGGACCGGCTTGTGAAAGGAGTTCTCCAGCACCAGTTGCTCGAAGTTGGCGCTGGTGACGTCAAAAATATAGGGCGTCTGGCTCATGCTGTTCTCTAGGTTGGGCGGGCGAAATGAGACGTGCATCTTAAGTGGGGCTGCGGCCTCGGGAAAGCAAGCGCTCGCGCGTCGCCATCGGTTGGTCTATGTTTGCGCCGCCCGGGTTGCGGCACCGCTGTCGGCCCGAGGCAAAACCCTTTCCTAGACCGGTGCGGCGTTTGCAGTCGCGCGTCAGATGGAGCTTCGCATGTCCTTTCTCTCCGATTTCCGGGAGCGCTACCTCGTGCGCTTCTGGTCACCCTTGCCGGCCCTGGTGGCCATGGGTGTCGCTTCCGCTTACTACTTTGCGATCACCGGCACTTTCTGGGCCGTCACGGGTGAGTTCACCCGGTGGGGCGGCCATGTGCTCGCCTGGCTGGGCTTCCAGCCGCAGGAGTGGAGCTACTTCAAGATTCTCGGGCTGTCGGGCACACCCCTGGATCGCGTCGACGGCGTGATGATCATCGGCATGCTGCTTGGCGCGCTCTGCACCGCGCTGTGGGCCAACAACGTCAGCCTGCGCTGGCCGACCAGCAAGCGGCGGCTGCTGCAGGGGCTGGTGGGCGGCATCGTCGCCGGCTTCGGCGCGCGCCTGGCAATGGGCTGCAACCTCGCGGCTTTCTTCACCGGAATCCCGATGTTTTCCCTGCACGCCTGGGCCTTCATGCTGGCCACGGTGGGCGGTGCCTGGATCGGTGTGAAGATCTGCCTGCTGCCGTTTCTGGGCACCCCGCTCAAGGTTGGCAGCCAGGCCAGTTCGCTGTTCAGCGACCCCCAGGCTACCCAGCGCCGTGCCGCCCGGCAGGCGCGGCTCGGCGTCGCGGTCGCCGTGCTGGCGCTGGTGTTCCTGGCCTGGCGTTTCGACACCTCGCTGGTGCTGGGCATGGCGGTGCTGTTCGGGCTGGTCTTCGGCGGGCTGATCGAGCGCGCGCAGATCTGCTTTACCAGCGCGGCGCGTGACCTGTGGACCACCGGGCGCACCCGCGCCGCCTACGGCATCCTGCTGGGCATGGCAGTTGCCTGCATCGGCACCTTCGGTGCGATCGCACTCGGCGCCAGCCCGAAGATCTTCTGGATGGGTCCCAATGCCATCATCGGCGGCGTGCTGTTCGGCATCGGCATCGTCGTGGCCGGTGGCTGCGAGACCGGCTGGATGTACCGCGCCATGGAAGGTCAGGTGCACTTCTGGGTGGTCGGCATCGGCAACGTCATCGGCGGCACGCTGGTCGCGGTCTACTGGGATGAGCTCGGCACCTCGCTGGCGCTGCCCTATCCGAAGGTCAACCTGCTGGAAACGTTCGGCCCCGCCAACGGTCTGCTGCTGACGCTGGCCGGGCTGGCCATCGCGATGTTGCTGGTGCACCTCAATGCTCGTCGTTTCCAATCCAACAGGAGTCCTGCCCGTGAGCCAGGCCACACCGAATCTATCGCTTGATCTGCGCGGCGAGCACTGCCCGTACAACGCCATCGCCACGCTGGAAACCCTGGCGACCATGCAGCCCGGGCAGCTGCTGGAAGTGGTGACGGACTGCTCGCAGTCGGTGCATGGCATCCCGGAAGACACCCGGGCCAAGGGCTACGAGTGCCAGGTCGAGCAGCACGGTTCGCTGTTTCGCTTCCTGATCCGCATCCCGGCCTAGCCGCTAGCCCGGAGTCGCCTCGCCGGCGGCTTCGGGGCCGGTCAGCGGCCAGCTGCCCATCTCGCGGTAACACACGCCGTCCTCCGTGTTCTCCGACCGGTAAAGTACGAAGCGATCGGCTACCCAGCTGAACGCCGGTGGCTCGCCTTGCTGGGGCAGTTCGGCCTGGCGGGCCAGGGTCAGGTGCGGCAGGAACGGGCGGCTGTCGAGGACGATGCCCTGCGCGCTCAGCGATTGGCCAAGGCTCGCCGCCAGCTGCAACAGGGCCGTCGGAGGTGACTGCGGCCGGAGGCAGACGAATCCCTTGCCGAGGGCGACCAGGCCGTCGAGCGTCAGCTCGAAGCGCGGCGCCTCGATGGCTGCGGCCAGGTGTTTCAGCGCCTCCAGGCGGGCGGCTGGCTGCGCGCCGAGAAAGGCCAAGGTCAGGTGAAATTTCTCCGGCGCGACCTTGCGCCCTCCCGCGATCTGACCGTCGCGCCAGTGCGCGATGGCGCTTGCCTGCGCTGGCGGGCAGGGTAAGGCGAAGAACAGTCGCAGCGTGTCGGTGTGGGCCTGCATGGCACCCTCCCGCGTCGTCGATTCAGGCCCGCTTGGCGTGGTACAGGCTGACCCGGCGAAACTCCGCGGGCTCGGCCAGATCCGGCCAGGTGCAGGCATCGAGCACAGCCAGCCGTTCATAGGCCGGGTGCTGGAAATCGCGCACCCGGGAATCGGCCACCAGCACCTCCTTGCCACGGCTGAGAAACTGGTCGAGCAGCGGCAGATTGGCGCGATCATAGAGCACGTCGGCGACGATAATCAGGTCGTAGCGGTCGGGCTCGGCGAAGAAGTCCTGCGAATAGCCTAGCTGCACCTGGTTGAGCGCGGCATTGAGCCGACAGGACGCCAATGCGGTCGGGTCGAGGTCGCACGCCACTACCTCGGTCGCACCCGCCTTGGCCGCGGCGATGGCCGCAACGCCGGAGCCGGCACCGAAGTCCAGCACCCGCTTGCCTCGCACCCACTCCGGGCGTTCGGCCAGCCAACGCGCCAGGACCAGGCCGCTGGCCCAGCAGAACGACCAGTAGGGCGGGTCTTCGAGAATCCGCCGGGTCTCTTCGGGGCTGAACGCGCGCGTCATGTTTTCCGGCTCGATCAGCCAGAGCTGGATATCCGTGCCGGGCAACGTGGCGATGCCGAGCTGCGCATCACCGAGCAGCCGGGACAGCCCGGTCTGCAGCTCGTCGGGCGCGGTCATGGCGCCGGGACCAGTCGCAGCGGGCCCAGCGACTGGTTGGCCGAGCTGGTCACCTGTACCGCTGGCAGGCGCATGATCAACTGACCGGAGCGGGTGACGCGGCCGCGCAATTCGACCGGCTGGTTGGCTGGAAACTTTTCGGCGTTGAATTTGAGGATGAACGGCAACTCGCTGCCGCGACCCTGCAGTTGCAGGCTGCTCAGCAAACGGTCCGGCTGGTCGCGTCGGTTGACCTCCAGCAGCGCCAGCTCGACTTCGCTGTCGGCCGGCACGCCGATCAGACTGCCGTGCAGTTCATGCAGGACGCTGGTCGCCTGTGGTGGCTCCTCGAAGGTGACCGGCGCCGAGGGGCGCTGGGTTTCCTGGCTCGAGCAGGCGGCCAGCAACATCAGAAGAGCGGGAACGGCAAAGGGGCGTAACGGCACGGACGGCCTCCTCGAGGGCGGTGAATGCGCGCCTGTATAGCAGCAATTCCGTCAATTTGTCTTGCCGACGGGATGCGCTAACATGGCTCTCCCGACGTCTGACAGCTCTAGCCCATGCATTGTCCCTTCTGTGGTGCACACGACACCAAAGTCATCGATTCGCGCCTGGTGGCCGAGGGCGATCAGGTGCGCCGTCGCCGCGAATGCCTCGCCTGCGGCGAGCGCTTCACCACCTTCGAAACGGCCGAGCTGGTGATGCCGCGGCTGATCAAGCAGGACGGCAGTCGGCAGCCCTTCGACGAGGAAAAACTGCGGGCCGGCATGCAGCGTGCGCTGGAGAAACGCCCCGTCAGTGTCGAGCGGCTGGAGGAGGCCATCGCCCACATCAAGCACAAGCTGCGTGCTACCGGCGAGCGGGAGATCAAGTCGCGTGTGCTCGGCGAGCTGGTGATGGTCGAGCTGCAGAAGCTCGACGAGGTCGCGTATATCCGTTTCGCCTCTGTCTACCGCCGCTTCCAGGACCTCAACGAATTCCGCGAGGAAATCGAGCGGCTGTCGCGCGAGCCGGCCAAAACCGAATGAGCGGCGACGATCACGCCTGGATGGCGCGCGCGCTGCAGCTGGCGCGCAAGGGCCTCTATTCGACGCACCCCAATCCACGCGTCGGCTGCGTCATCGTCAAGCATGGCGCGCTGGTCGGGGAGGGCTGGCACGTGCGAGCCGGGGAGCCGCATGCTGAGGTGCATGCCTTGCGTCAGGCGGGTGCGCGTGCCGCTGGCGCAACCGCCTACGTCACCCTGGAGCCCTGCAGCCATTACGGGCGCACGCCGCCCTGTGCCGAGGCGCTGGTCAAGGCCGGGGTAGGTCGTGTGGTCGCCGCCATGCAGGATCCGAATCCGCAGGTGGCCGGTCGTGGTCTCGCGCTGTTGCGCTCCGTGGGCATCGAGGTGGCCAGCGGCGTGCTGGAAAGCGAGGCGCGGGCGGTGAACGCCGGGTTCATCAAGCGCATGGAGACGGGGCTGCCCTACCTGCGTGCCAAATTGGCGATGAGCCTCGACGGGCGCACCGCGATGGCCAGTGGCGAGAGTCAGTGGATCACCGGCCCGGCCGCGCGTGCCGAAGTACAACGTCTGCGGGCGCAATCGAGCGTGGTGCTGACGGGCGCCGATACGGTGCTGATGGACGATGCGCGGCTGACCGTGCGTGCCGCGGAGCTGGGGCTCGACGAGGAAACCACCGCTCTGGCCCTTCAGCGCCCGCCGCTGCGGGTGCTGGTCGACGGGCGGCTACGCGTGCCGCTCGAGGCGCCCTTCTTCCAGGCCGGCCCCGCGCTTGTCGCAACCAGCGCTGATGAACAGGCCGCATATTATCGGGCCGCTGGTCACGAGCTGCTGGCGCTGCCTGGCGCGGCGCGGCAGGTCGACCTGCACGCGCTGCTGCGTGAGTTGGCCACGCGCGGCGCCAATGAGGTATTGCTCGAAGCCGGACCACGGTTGGCGGGCGCCTTCGCCGCCCTTGGCCTGATCGACGAGTACCAGATCTTCGTTGCCGCCAAATTCCTCGGTTCGACCGCGCGACCGCTGCTCGACCTGCCGCTGGAACGGATGCGTGACGCGCGCGAGCTGCGGATCGCCGATATTCGGGCCGTCGGCTACGATTGGAAAATCACCGCCGTCCCGCACACCTAGATCGCCACGCCTGCCAAGCGTCGCGGCACTTGCGTCAGTTCACCGGCCGCAGGCCATTGTGATCGAGCTTGGCGCGGCGCTTGTTGGCGCCCAGCAGCCATCTCGCCAGCAGGCTCTCATGGTGCGGATTGCCAAAATGAAACAGGGCGGTGGCACGCAGCATGGTCGGATCGCATTGATCATTGGCATGCAGGCTGCGGTAGCCCGAGAAGAGATACAGGTTGCCCGGCACCAGCTTTAGCCGGATCGGCCGGAGCCAACCACGCCGTACCGCAAAAGCCACCAGCTTCTGGCTGGCGGCATTGTGCAGCACAGCTTTCTCTATGACGTTGCGCAGGGCATTGAAGCGGACACGCCGCACATTGGGAAAGATGATCAAGTCGCCGCAGTGCGTGCCCAGCGTCGGGATGAACAACGGCAGCAGTGCGGTCACGGCCGTCGCATCGAAGTGATAGAAGTGCGACTGCTTGAGTCCGCTGCGGCCCTGCAGGCAGCGAAGCACCGGAAAGATCTGCTCGGTGGCGGCCGGCTCCCGTCCCGTTTGAAGGCGATACAGCGCCGCCATCGTCTCCTTCAGCGCCGTGGAAAGCGCCAGCCCCGCGATCAGGCTGCCGCCCAGTGCTTCGATCCCATGTATGGAAAAGTATTCGCCGCCCTGGATGGCGGCTTGCTGGGCGACGAAGGTGCGCCCCAGCTCGAGCTGCTCGGGCGACAGGTAGTGTTCGATGACCGTGAAGCCCCGTTGATCGATCTCGGCAGCCTGCTCGGCCGCCGATGCTTGCATAGCCGTAACCTCTGACATACCCATCCCTCGTGGCACATGTGAAGGCTCGGAGCGTGCGTCCTGATCGTGCCCGGGGCTGCGCGGGGGGATCGCCAAAATACGAGCGAATCCTGGCTCGGCGTGTCGGTACGAAGAAATGCGGGAGTGACGTTCCTTCCTGATCGTCTTGCGTTGCATCGGGCTCTGGCGGTTCGCGCTGAAAGGAGGCCGACGCGATGCGTATGGACAAACAGGCGCAACGGGAGTTGCGCAAGATGTAAAAAAATGTTGCCCGGCCGCGAAGTGCGGTCAGAACGTCGTTTCCTGGCTGCAGAAACGACTCATCTATGTTAAAAACTGCGCCGGGCCTGAAAAGGCTCAACGTTCTCAGGGCGGGGTGCGATTCCCCACCGGCGGTAATGACGCAGCGGCCATGAAAGTGGGCGAGCGCAGGGCAGGCAAGGCGCGATACGACGGAAAGCGGGCTTACGGCAGTCAACGAGACTGCGGTTAATCAGCTTCGAGGGCGATCGCAACGCAGTCTGCGTGATGTGCAGTCGCGTCTAGCCCGCGAGCGCTTGCTCAGGCAAGGTCAGCAGACCCGGTGTGATTCCGGGGCCGACGGTATAGTCCGGATGAGAGAGAGCGGGATGCCTCGACGGGCGCCGTTCGTGCGCGCGTCTACTCCCTATCGATCTGCAGCGCCCTGTTTTGTCCAAAACAGGAGTTCGTCATATGCGTCGTTTCACCCGCCTTCCACGGGAGGCCACATGTTCACAGGAATAATCGAATCCATCGGCACCATTCGCGCCATGACGCCCAAGGGAGGTGACGTACGCGTGCTGGTCGAGACCGGCAAGCTGGATCTTGGCGACGTCAAACTCGGCGACAGCATTGCCGTCAACGGCGTCTGTCTGACCGCCGTCGAGCTGCCAGGCAACGGCTTCTGGGCCGATGTCAGCCGCGAAACGCTGGCACGCACCGCCTTCGTCGACCTCAAGGCCGGCAGCCGGGTCAACCTCGAGAAAGCGCTGACGCCGACCAGCCGCCTCGGCGGCCATCTGGTCAGCGGCCACGTCGACGGCGTGGGTGAAGTGGTCTCGCGCGAAGAAAATGCCCGCGCTGTGCAGTTCCGCATCCGCGCGCCGCGCGAGCTGGCCAAGTACATCGCGTTGAAAGGGTCGATCACGGTCGATGGCACCAGCCTGACGGTCAATTCCGTCAACGGCGCGGAGTTCGAACTCACCATCGTTCCGCACACCCTGGCCGAAACCATCATGGTCGACTACCGCCCCGGGCGGAAGGTCAATCTGGAAGTGGATCTGCTGGCCCGTTACCTGGAGCGTCTGCTGATGGGCGACAAGGCCGCCGAGCCCAATGCCTCGGGCCTGACGGAAAGCTTCCTGGCCGAACACGGCTACCTGAACCCGGCTCGGTAAACGAATAGAAGGATTGGCCACCATGGCTCTGAACACCGCTGAAGAACTGATCGAAGACATCCGCGCCGGCAAGATGGTCATCCTGATGGATGACGAGGACCGCGAGAACGAGGGCGACATCATCGTCGCGTCCGAATGCGTGACCGCCGAGCACATCAATTTCATGGCCCGCTTCGCACGCGGCCTGATTTGCATGCCGATGACCCGCGAGCGCTGCGAAATCCTGCAACTGCCATTGATGGCGCCACGCAACGGCTCAGGATTCGGCACCAAGTTCACCGTCTCGATCGAGGCCGCCGAGGGGGTTACCACCGGCATTTCCGCGGCCGATCGCGCGCGCACCGTGCAGGCTGCCGTGGCGAGGAATGCGGTAGCGGAAGACATCGTCAGCCCCGGTCACATCTTTCCGCTGATGGCGCAACCCGGTGGCGTGCTGGCACGCGCTGGGCACACCGAGGCAGCTTGCGACCTGGCGCGCATGGCCGGGTTCGAGCCGTCGGGTGTCATCTGCGAAATCATGAACGATGACGGCACCATGGCGCGTCGTCCGGAGCTCGAGCTATTCGCCGAGCAGCACGGACTGAAGATCGGCACCATCGCCGACCTCATCCATTACCGGATGATCCACGAGCGCACGGTCGAGCGGGTCTCCGAGCAGCCGCTGGAAACCGAACTGGGGCAATTCAAGCTGGTGACCTATCGCGACGAGGTCGAGGACACCGTGCACATGGCGCTGACGCGCGGCGAGATCTCGCCGGAAGACCCGACGCTGGTTCGTGTGCATAACATGGAGCCACTGCGCGATCTGCTGCTGGTGACCGTGCCGGGCCGCTGGAGCCTGCGTGCCGCGATGAGCGAGGTGGCCAAGGCCGGCAGCGGCGTGGTGCTGCTGCTGGGCAATCCGCTGACCGGCCCGCAGTTGCTGGCCCAGCTCAACCGCCAGCAGTCGCAGAGCCCGGCGACCTACAGCACGGTCGGTGCCGGTTCGCAGATTCTGCGCGACCTTGGGGTGCGCAAGATGCGCCTGATGAGTGCGCCGATGAAGTTCAACGCGATATCCGGGTTCGACCTGGAAGTTGTAGAATACCTGCCCGCTGAATAAATCAGAGGCGCCGCGCAGCTTGCGGCGCCTTCGTTCTTTAAAGAGATGAGAAAGCACCCATGCCCCTGAAGACCATCGAAGGAACCTTCATCGCCCCGCAGGGCAAATACGCCCTGGTCGTAGGCCGCTTCAACAGCTTCGTCGTCGAAAGCCTGGTCAGTGGCGCGGTTGACGCGCTGGTTCGCCATGGTGTCAGCGAAGACGCCATCACCATCATCCGGGCACCGGGTGCCTTCGAGATTCCACTGGTCGCGCAGAAGGTCGCTCAGCAGGGCGAATACGACGCCATCGTCGCGCTGGGCGCGGTCATCCGCGGTGGCACCCCGCACTTCGAATACGTGGCCGGCGAATGCACCAAGGGCCTGGCGCAGGTTTCCATGGAGTTCGGTGTGCCGGTCGCCTTTGGCGTACTGACGGTCGACTCCATCGAGCAGGCCATCGAGCGCTCCGGCACCAAGGCCGGTAACAAGGGCGCCGAAGCCGCATTGTCTGCCCTGGAAATGGTGAGTCTGCTGGCGCAGCTGGAGGCCAAGTGAGCCTGAATCACGACGACAGCCAGGATGCCCCGCAGCCCAAGGCCAAGGGCAAGATCGCGACGCGTCGCGTGGCACGCAGCCTGGCGATGCAGGCGCTGTATCAGTGGCACATGGCGGGCCAGAGCCTCAACGAAATCGAGGCGCAGTTCCGCGTCGACAACGATTTCTCCGGCGTTGACGGCACCTACTTCCATGAGCTGCTGACCGGTGTCGCCCGCGGCAAGACCGAGATCGACGGCGCGATCGTGCCGCATCTCGATCGTCCGCTCGAAGAACTCGATCCGGTCGAGCTGGCGGTCCTGCGCCTCTCCACCTTCGAGCTGATGCAGCGCATCGACGTGCCGTACCGGGTGGTGATCAACGAAGGTATCGAGCTGGCCAAGGTGTTCGGCGCCACTGACGGGCACAAATTCGTCAATGGTGTGCTGGACAAGCTGGCGCCCAGCCTGCGCAGTGCCGAGGTCGGCGCGCACAAGCGCTGAGCCTGGCCTGCCAGATGGGTGAGTTCGAGCTGATCCGCCACTACTTCGCCGCCGCCGCTTGTGCCAGGGCTGGCGGCGAAGTCGCGTTGGGCATCGGCGATGATTGCGCCTTGCTGGCCGTTCCGGTCGGTGAGCAGCTGACGGTATCCACCGACACGCTGGTTGCCGGCGTGCATTTCCCTGATCCCTGCGACCCTTATCGGCTTGGCCAGCGTGCATTGGCCGTATCGACCAGTGACCTGGCCGGTATGGGGGCGACGCCCATCGGCTTCACCCTGGCGCTGACGATTCCTGCTGCCGATCCCGATTGGTTGAGCGCGTTTGCCCGTGGCCTCGACGCGATGGCGGCTGGCTGTGGCATGCGCCTGATCGGCGGCGACACCACCCGCGGCCCGTTGAGTATCACGCTGACGGTCTTCGGTCGTGTACCGACCGGCGCGGCGTTGCTTCGCAGCGGCGCCAGGGCTGGGGATCTGCTCTGTGTCGGCGGTGCGCTGGGCGACGCGGCCGGTGCATTGCCCATTGTGCTCGGCAAACAGCTGGGCGAATCGGCTGACGCGGCGGCTCTGCTACGGCGCTACTGGTCGCCGCAGCCTCAGCTGGCCTTGGGGCAGGCACTGCGTGGCAGGGCGACGGCGGTGCTGGATATATCCGATGGTCTGCTGGCCGACTGCGCGCATATTGCCGACGCCTCGGGCGTCTCGTTGCAGATCGAGCGATCCCGGCTGCCGTTGTCGGATGCGCTACGGGCTGTCGCTGGCGAAGGCGCGCTGCAATGCGCCTTGGCCGGTGGCGATGATTATCTGCTGGCGTTCACGCTGCCTGCCGAGCATCTGCCGTCGCTGCGCGAAGAAGGGTGGTCTGTCCATGTGATCGGCCGTGCCGTTGCGGGCGTGGGCGTTCAGCTGCTCGATGCGGAAGGCAACGCCATAAGCACCGGTGACCCGGGTTATAACCATTTCCGCGATTGAGCGATGCGTTCGTTCGAGAAGAACAAGAGGAACACCGTTTGACCGATTCCCTGCAGCCTGGCGCCGAACCGATGCCCGTGTCGGTCTGGACCAATCCCTGGCACAACCTGGCCTTCGGTTTCGGCTCCGGCACGCTGCCCAAGGCGCCCGGCACCTGGGGCTCGCTGGTGGCGCTGGCCTTCGTGCCGCTGTGGCAGATGCTGCCTGGCTGGGGCTATGGTGTGCTGATCGTTGCGAGCATGCTGTTCGGGATCTGGCTATGCGGCAAGGTCGCGCAGGACCTGGGCGTGCACGATCACGAGGGCATTGTCTGGGACGAGTTCGCCGGTATCTGGATCACCTTCTGGCTGGTGCCGGCGGGTTGGTACTGGTTGTTGCTCGGGTTCGTCGTGTTCCGCGTGCTGGACATCTTCAAACCCTGGCCGATCAGTTGGGTCGACCGGCACGTGCACGGTGGGCTGGGCATCATGCTCGATGACATCCTCGCCGGGTTCGCCGCCTGCGGCGTCATGCACCTGGCGGTGCGCTTGCTCGGCTGAGCCCTTCCTTCGGGCGGCCCGGGTTGTGCGTCGGATCGCTGCAAGGCCCAAGGGCTCATGAAAGAATGCGATCCGCCCTGCGTTAAGGAGCCGCCGCTGATGCGTCCCGTCGCCCTGTTGTTTGCCATGACCCTGCCGATTCTGGCGTTCACTGCCCTGGCGTCGCCGCGCGTGCAGGTGGTCGGCCTGTTTCCCGGTGCGGCCGTGCTGAATGTCGACGGTCAGCGCAAGCTGGTGCGGGTCGGTCAGACTGGCCCTGGCGGCGTCGAGGTGATCAGGGCTGACGCCAACGGTGCAGTGCTTCGAGTGGAAGGCGTCGAGCGCAATTACAGTCTTTCTCGCGAGCTGAGCGCCGGTTTTGCCGAACCCGAACGTCGGCAACTGAGCATCGCTCAAGGGCAGGGCGGCCACTATTGGATCGCCGGTTCGATCAATGGCCAGCCCGTGCAGTTTCTCGTCGATACCGGAGCCACCTCGGTGGCGATCAATGAAATCCAGGCGCGGCGGCTCGGTATCGACTACCGGGTCGACGGTCGGCAAATCGTCGTCGGCACGGCAAGCGGTACGGCCAAGGCCTGGCGGGTCAATCTCAACAGCGTGAAGGTCGGCGTGATCGACGTGCTCGGCGTCGAGGCCGTCGTGGTGGAAGGCGGCTCGCCCACCGAAGCGCTGCTTGGCATGAGCTTTCTCAGCAGGGTCAGCTGGCGCGAGGAGCAGGGCGTCCTGAAACTGGAATCGAAGTTCTAGCGCCGGTCCGTCGCTGCGGGCTTGGCGTCTGCGCAGCGGTGGTGGCCGCATCTTCCGATACAGCTTGCCCCGGCACTGCTGTTACAATATCCGCTTTTCCGTCTTCTGGAGTCGCTCCGGTGTCTGTCGTGTTCGTCGCCGCTTCCAAACTGCCGACGCCGTTCGGTGTGTTCACCATGCATGGTTTTCTCGATCAGGACACTGGCAAGGAGCATGTCGTGCTGACTCTGGGCGACGTTGCGGACGGCAAGCCCGTCCTGGGACGCCTACACTCCGAATGCCTGACCGGCGATGCCTTGTTCAGCCTGCGCTGTGATTGCGGCTTCCAGCTCGAAGCCGCGCTGCGCGCGATTGCCGAAGAGGGGCGCGGAGCCTTGCTCTACCTGCGTCAGGAAGGCCGCGGTATCGGGCTGCTGAACAAGATCCGTGCCTACGAATTGCAGGATGGCGGTGCCGATACCGTCGAGGCCAACGAGCGTCTTGGCTTCGCGCCAGACATGCGCGACTACGCGATCTGTCTGCCGATGCTCGAGCACCTGGGCATCGCCGAAATCAAGCTGATGACCAACAACCCACGCAAGGTGAAGGCGTTGCAGGGCTTCGGTATCCGCGTTGCCGAACGCATGCCGCTGGAGGTCGCCCACAATCCGCACAACCGCAAATACCTCGCCACCAAGGCCGGCAAGCTGGGCCATATGCTCGGCGAGATCCATCAGGGCGAAGCCGAGCAGTCGTGAACCGCTCGGCCGCCCGTCGCCAGCTGGTGCGCGACGGTTGGCGTTACCTGCTGGGCATCGTCCTGCCTGTGCTCATCAGTAGCCAGTTGCCCCCGTTGGCGGGCCGTATCGGCGAGTCGCTCGCATTGCCGCTGTTCTTCATTGGCCTCGCCACACTGTTCCTGAGCCTGCGCCGATTCACTGCCTACAAGCATGCCCTGATCGCGGCGGAAAACAGCCTGAACACTGCTACCGAAGCGTCCGCGTGGGCGGCGTTGCGTGCCGTCCGGCTGCGGGCGTTGCGCACCGCCGCGTTACCCGCATGGATAGCGGCAATCGGCGCGCCCATCGGCCTTGAGCCGGTTGCCCAGGTACTGCTGGTGTCTGGCAGTCTCGTCCTGCTGCTGCTCTACCGCATTCCGCGCCAACTCCAGTGATGCGGGCGCTATTGCTGGCCATCGCGTTGTCATGCTCGCCGCTGCTTGCCGCAACGGAGCGGGTGGTCAGCCTGGCGCCTTCGCTCAGCGAGATCATGCTGGAGCTGGATGCGGCGGACTTGCTGGTCGGCGTGCTCGATGGCGGCGAGCGGCCCGATGCGCTGGCCCAGGTGCCGTCCGTGGGGCGGCTCGGTCAGTTGGAAATGGAAAGCCTCCTGGCGTTGCAGCCGACATTGGTGTTGCTCTGGCCGGACAGTATCAGCCAGGCGCAACGTGAACAGCTGAAGCAGTTCGGTATACCGGTGCTGGTCGCGCAGCCCACGTCGTTGGTGCAGTTGTCACAGCAGTTCGCGCGAATCGGCGAGCGGGTTGGGCGCGGCGAGCAGGGCCGGCAGCTCGAGCAGTCGTTCCAGCAGGGCCTGGATCGCCTGCGTGAGCGTTATCACCGCGAGCGCCCACTGGCGGTGTTCTACCAGATCTGGAACCGGCCGCTGTACACCCTCGGCGGAAGACAGATCATCAGCGAAGCCATCGAAGTGTGCGGCGGCCACAACGTCTTTGCCGACCTTCAGCTGCCGGCGCCTCAAGTCAGCATCGAGTCGGTGCTATCGCGCAATCCCGAGGTGATTCTCGCTGGCAGCGGCGCTCAGCTATCGGAGTGGAACGCCTGGCCGCAGCTCGCCGCAGTGCGCAAGGCGCAACTGTGGGAGGTGCCGGACAAGGGGCTGGAGCGGCCGAGCTTCCAGATGCTGGGAGCCATCGGGAAGCTCTGTGAGGTGATGGGGCAGGCCGCACGCTGACGTGCTGTGAAGGGTTAAAGCGCTGGAGTCCAGATGACCGCGAGCAGGCCGGTTCGGCCCTGTTTGCGGTAACCGTAGACGCTGTCCATGTCGCCGAAGCTGCGCTGATACAGCGCCTGGTGGTAGTCCTTGTCCAGCACGTTCTCCAGCTTTGCTTCCCAGCGAAGTTCGGGGCTGGCCTGCCAGCTGGTGCGCAGGTCGAGTACCGCATAGCCGGGAATCGTGCTGCGCTCGGACTCGAAGTTGGCATTGAAGGCGCCGTCGTCGAAACGTTCGCTGAATGCCTGCCAGGTCGCACCGACGCCAAATTCACCGAACTGGCGATCCAGGTCCAGGCTCAGCGTGCGCTTGGCGCGGCGTTGCAACACGCGACCATTGTCCCGGTCGCGCGGGTCGATGATGCTCAGTCCTAGATTGGCCTGCCAGCCGAGCAGTTCGCGGGCCGCGCTGGCTTCGAAGCCGTTGATTCGAGCCTGGTTGACGTTCTCCATCTGACGGCCGCCCCAGGCAATCATGTCTTCGACGTCGGTGCGATACAGCGAGGCGTCGAGTTGTGTACCGTTGAAGTCGGCACGCCATTGCAGCTCGTAGGTCTTCGAGGTTTCCGGCCTCAAGTCCGGATTGGGGCCCCAAGCCGGCGGTGCGTAGAGGTCGGTGAAGGTCGGCGCGCGAAAGCCTTCGCCATAGCTGAGTATCCAGCGCTGCGACTCGCCTACCGGCAGGCTGAAGGCTGCGTTCCAGCTGTTGTGGCTACCGAACTGCTGGTTGTCGTCGTGGCGCAGACCCAGCTCCGTGCCGAAGCCGTCGCCCTGATAGCTATGCTGGGCGAAAAAGGCCAGGTTGTCGCGGCTGTTTTCCTGATAGGCCGTGCTTGCGTCCAGGCGATCTTCGTACCAGTCGCTGCCGAGGCTTAGCTGGTGGTTTTCGTTCAGTTGCAAGCGGTTGATCCAGGCGGCCGAGTGACGCGTGGTTTCCAAGAGCCCGTCGTTGAACGCCGAGCCCACAGCACGGTTGCGGTCGAAACTGCGCCCCAGCTCCAAACGACTGTTCCAGGCCTCGCTCAGTTGCCCGTCCAGATAGCCGCTGTAGCTACTGACGTGGAATTCGTCTTGGGGGACGCCGGGGGCGAATTCGTACGCATCGTCGTACTCGTTTTCGCCACGCTGGTCGTTAAGGCTCAGGCCGGCTTTCCAGTTGGCATCAAATTGGTGGTCGAGTTTCAGATGCAGGGCTTTGGTGCGCTGGCCATCGTCGTCGCTGTCAGCCCCGCGCTTGTCCCGGGTGATATCGAAGCCCTCGCGCTCGTCGAGGCTGGCTCCGAGGTTGACGCGGGTCTGCTCGGTACCGCCAGACAGGTTCAGGCTGCGCTGGTAGGTTTTGTCGCTGCCCGCGGCCAGGCGTATTTCCGGGCTCAGGCCCGGCTCGCCACCGCGAGTGAATATCTGGATGACACCGCCAATAGCGTCGGCGCCGTACAGCGACGAGCGCGGGCCGCGGATGACTTCGATACGCTCGACGTTATCGATGGCCAGATAATCGAGGCGGGCGAACCCGCTGGTTGCCGAGGAAATGCGCTGTCCGTCCAGCAATACCAGGGTCTGCGCCGTGCCCGTACCGCGCAGAGACAATGACGGCAGGCCACCGGCGCTGCCGATCAGCACGCCGGGTACCCGGCGAAGCAGTTCGGGCACGCTACGGGCCTGCAAACGCTCGATGTCGGCACGGGTAAATACCGTGTTGGCTGCGGTGGCCTGAGCGCGTGGCTCGGCTTGGCGTGCCGAAGTGACGAGCATGTTCGGTAGTTGATAGCTGCCATTCATGTTCGTATCGGCAAATGCCGGGGAGGCCGGGAGCAACGCCACGGCCAAGGCAAGACGGGACAGTTTCATCAGGATCAATCCTCAAAAGTTCAAACTTTCGAGGAGGGCAGGAACAAACGCGGAATGGCGGGCATCGGCGCTTGACGGTGCTGCCCTCCGCAACACCAGTCGAATCCGCCAGGCCGGTCTCCGGGCTGTCGACACGCACCCGGCTCGCCTTCCCATGCGGTGCACAGTGGCGGTTGAGCGGGCGGTGATCCTCAAGGATCGTGGTCGATTACCGTTGCGGGGGCAGCGCCGGCCTTGCTCTTGCGAGCGCACCGGCTTCCCGTTTAATGCGGACCTTGCGGTCGTGCACACCTGGGCGGATCAGAAATCGCGGGAACCTTAAGGGCTGGCCCGGAGAAACACAAGCAAAGCGCGAACGACCGAGAATCGGCTGGGCGGCGAGTGTGGTTCGGTCTGGTGGGATGAGCGGCGCGGGGACCCGGTTCGCCTGCGCACCGTGACGCATCCTGTGCTGTGTCGGGGGGTAACGCCGTGTCTGGCGGCAGACACGGCGTCGCGACTGGCGCCGTCAGATCTGCGCCAGTCTTGCGCGGATTGACGCTTCGATGCCGGCGGCGTCGAGCCCGCATTCCTTGAGCATCTCGCTGGGCTTGGCATGCTCGACGTAGTAGTCCGGTAGCCCCAGATGGAGGATCGGCTTCTGCCGGTTCTCGGCGGCGAGGAACTCGCCAACGGCGCTGCCGGCCCCGCCCATGATGCTGTTTTCCTCAACGGTCACCAGCAAGTCGTGGCTGTCGGCCATCTCGCGCACCAGCGCTTCGTCCAGCGGTTTGACGAAGCGCATGTCGACCACGGTAGCGTCGAGCGCGTCAGCTACCTGCAAGGCTTCGACCAGTTGCACCCCGAACACCAGCAAGGCGACGCGCTGACCATCCTCGGCACCGCCCTGACGGCGAACCACGCCCTTGCCGATCTCCAGCGGCTCGAGGCCGGGCTCGATCACCGCATTCGGGCCCGTGCCACGTGGGTAACGCACCGCTGCGGGGCCTTCGAAGTGATAGCCGGTGGTGAGCATGCGGCGCATCTCGTTTTCGTCGCTTGGGGTCATCACCAGCATGCCGGGGATGCAGCGCAGGTACGAGAGGTCGAAGCTGCCGGCATGGGTCGGGCCGTCTTCGCCGACGAGGCCGGCGCGGTCGATGGCGAACAGGACGTCGAGATTTTGCACCGCGACATCATGGATCAGTTGATCGTAGGCCCGCTGCAGGAATGTCGAGTAGATCGCCACCACCGGCTTGGCGCCTTCGCACGCCATACCCGCGGCCAGTGTCACCGCGTGCTGCTCAGCGATGGCCACGTCGAAATAGCGATCCGGGTAGCGTTCACTGAACGCGATCAGGTCCGAACCTTCCTTCATCGCCGGGGTGATGCCGGTCAGGCGCGGATCGGCGGCCGCCATGTCGCACAACCATTGGCCGAACACGTTGGAATACTTCGGGCCGCTGGGCTTCTTCGGCGTGGTGGGCGCGCCCACCGGCTCCAGCTTGCTGATCGCATGCCAGGTAATCGGGTCGACCTCTGCCGGGGCGAAGCCTTTGCCCTTCTTGGTCACCACGTGCAGGAACTGAGGGCCGGCCAGGTCGCGCATGTTGCGCAACGTGGCGATCAGGGTTGGCAGGTCGTGGCCGTCGATGGGGCCGATATAGTTCCAGCCAAGCTCTTCGAACAGGGTGCCGGGCACCAGCATGCCCTTGGCGTATTCCTCGGTGCGGCGGGCGATTTCCCAGGCGCCGGGCAGGCGCGACAGGACCTTTTTGCTGCCCTCGCGCATGCTCGAATAGGTACGGCTGGAGAGGATCTTGGCCAGGTAGTTGGACAGGCCGCCGACGTTGCGCGAAATCGACATGTCGTTGTCGTTGAGCACCACCAGCATGTCGGCGCCGACTTCGGGCGCATGGTTCAGCGCCTCGAACGCCATGCCGGCGGTGAGCGCGCCATCGCCGATCACCGCGATGGATTTGCGCTTCTTGCCTTGCAGGCGCGCAGCTATGGCCATGCCCAGCGCCGCGCTGATCGAGGTGCTGGAATGGCCGACGCCGAAGGTGTCGTACTCGCTCTCGCTACGGCGCGGGAAGGCGGCAAGGCCGTCTTTCTGGCGCAGGCTTTCCATGCGCTCGCGGCGCCCGGTGAGGATCTTGTGCGGATAGGCCTGATGGCCGACGTCCCATACCAGCCGGTCTTTCGGCGTGTCGTAGACGTAGTGCAGGGCGATGGTCAGCTCGATTACACCGAGGCCGGCACCGAAGTGCCCGCCGGTCCGGCCGACGCTGTAGAGCAGGTCCTGCCGCAGCTCGTTGGCGAGTTCATCAAGTTCCGCTTCGCCCAGCCGGCGCAGCTGCTCGGGAGTGGCCGCGCGATCTAGAACGGGCGTCGCAGGGCGGACCCGAGGAATCTCATGGAACGTCTTGGGCATCGGGCGAATCGTTTTGGCTGAAAAAAGAGCCGCAGTTTACCTGATGGTTACTACGAGAAGAATGATCCAGGCATCAACGGTTGTCGGCGTGCGAATCGCGATCTGGTTCTGAACGTCCGGACTCAGCTGCGGCGCTCGACGATGAAGCGGGCCAGCTGGCGCAACGGCTCGGCAGACTCGGCGAAGGGCATGACGGCTGCCAGCGCCGTATCGCGCAGCTCGAGCGCGTAGGCCTTGGCCGCATCCAGGCCCAGCAATGCCGGGTAGGTGGGCTTGTCGCGGGCAATGTCGGCGCCTTGATGCTTGCCCAGCGTGGCGGTGTCACTTTCCACGTCGAGGATGTCGTCCTGCACCTGGAAGGCCAGGCCGATGGCTTGTGCATAGCGTTGCAGCGCGGCGAGCGTATCCGTCTCGGCGCGGCCGCTGGCGAGGGCGCCGAGGCGCACGCTGGCTTCGATCAACGCGCCGGTCTTGTGCCGGTGCATCAGCTCCAGCGCCTGGCGGTCGAGCTTCACGCCGACCGAGCCCAGATCGATGGCTTGCCCGCCGACCATGCCGGCCGGGCCTGCGGCGCGCGCGAGGCTGACGAACATTTCCAGGCGCAGCGCTGGATCCTCGGGGTTGAGCGCCTCGGCAGCCAATGCTTCGAAGGCCAGGCTTTGCAGACCGTCGCCGGCGAGGATGGCGCAGGCTTCGTCGAAGGCCTTGTGCGTGGTCGGCTGGCCGCGACGCAGATCGTCATCATCCATCGCTGGCAGGTCGTCGTGCACCAGCGAGTAGGCGTGGATCAGTTCGACGGCGCAGGCCGCGCCATCGGCGTGCGCGCTATTGCCTTCGAGCGCCTCGCAGGCGGCGTAGACCAGCAGCGGTCGCACGCGCTTGCCGCCGTTCATGGTGCTGTAGCGCATGGCCTGGTAGAGGCGCTCGAGCTGGGGACGAGGCGGGGTGAAGAGCGTATCGAGGCAGCGGTCGACACGTTGCTGGCAGCGTTGCTGGTAGTCACCGATCATGCTTCGGGATCCGCCTCGAAGGGGACTTCCTGCAGCTTGCCGTCACGTTCGAGCAGCATCTGCACCTTCTGTTCGGCCTGGCTGAGCGCCGCCTGGCAGTCGCGAGTCAGGCCGATGCCTTGTTCGAAGCAGGCCAGCGAGTCCTCCAGCGACAGCTCGCCGCTTTCCAGGCGCTCGACCAGTTGCTGTAATTCGGCGAGGGAGTGTTCGAAATCGAGGGCGACTTTCTTGCGGGCCATGGCGGAACCTGTTCTGTGCGGCTGCTCTGAAACGGGCGCGACACTAGCAGAGCTGACCGGTATTAGCCATAAGCCGGCCGGGCTAGACGGCGCTCAGCGCCAGTATATGGCCTGGAAGTAATAGAGCGTCATGCTGCTGCCGACCACGATAACGAACACCCGCAGCCAGCTGGCCGGCAGCTTCTTGCTCAGCGCGCCACCGGCATAGCCGCCGAGGGTGGTGCCGATCAGCAGGATGGCCAGTTCGTACAGGCTCACACGGCCGGCCAGGATGAAGGTGGCCGTGGCGACGCTGTAGATAACCGCGGAGATGAGGTTCTTCAACGCGTTGGCGCGAACCAGCTGATGGCCTTCGATGGAAAAGGCCGCCAGCTGCAGGATGCCCATGCCCGCGCCGAAGTACCCGCCGTAGATGGACACCAGGCCATGCGCCGCCAGCGATGCGGGCGCATGCGGTGGCACGGCGCTGTCGTCCTTGCGGCGTGCCGCCAGCCAGCGGCTCAGCCAGGGGCTGGCGGCGAACAGGGCGGTGGCGACCAGCAGCAGCCAGGGAATCAGCAGGCTGAACACATCGTCACCGCTGGCGAGCAGCAGCAGGCCGCCGATCAGACCACCGATCAGGCCTGCCAGCAGTAGCGGAAGCAGGTAGCGGCCCAGCGGACGGAGTGCCGAGCGCGCCGCCCAGGCGCCGGCGAGGCTGGCGGGCCAGAGCGCCACGGCATTGGTCGCGTTGGCCGTGACCGGCGGCAAGCCGGTGGCCAACAGCGCCGGAAACGAAAAGAAGGTGCCGCCGCCGGCGAGCGCATTCATGCCGCCGGCAGCAAAACCGGCCACGATGAGCAACAACATATCGAACAGGGGCATCGGACGCGCTCGCGGCAAAAGGGCGCAGAGTATCCTTGCCGCCGCGCGACGCCAAGCAGCGCCCTGCAGGGCGCTGACGCTGTTGGCTGGCGTTTCAGGACTTCACGGGTGGTGTTTCATCCAGTCGCGTGCTGGCGAGCTCGTTGAGAATGCCGCAGCCCTGGGTCGCACGGTCACCGCTGCAACAGCTGCGCAGTGCCTGCAACTGGCGCTCCAGAGCATGGAGGCTCTGCAGCCGCGAGCGGACGCGCTCGAGCTGCTCGTCAATCAGCAGGTTGATGTCACCGCAGTTCGCGTCCGGCTGGTTGGAGAACGCCAGCAGCCGGCGGATATCGGCCAGCCCGATATCCAGCGCCCGGCAGTGGCGGATGAACACCAGATGCTCGAGCTGCTTGGGCGAATAGGCACGGTAGCCATTGGCGCCGCGCTCCGGCGCGGGCATCAGCCCCACCTTTTCGTAATAGCGAATGGTCTCGACGTCCACATCGGCCGCCATGCTCAGCTCGCCTATGCGCATCAGGGGCTCCTTTGCTGCGTTACTGTCGACGAAAAACGGCCTTGACCCTGTAGCTGCTCCAGGGTGTGCAATGGCACCGACTATAGTTCAGGAGGCAAACCCATGTCGTCGAGATGCTGTGACTCGGGCTGTTCAACCCCGGCGGTCAGCCCAGGCTTTCGCAAGGCCTTGTGGATCGCGCTGGTGATCAACCTGGCCATGTTCGTCGTGGAAATCATCAGCGGGCTGCGCTCCGGCTCGGTGTCCTTGCTGGCCGACGCCATCGACTTCGCCGGTGACGCCGCCAACTACGGCATCACCCTGGTGGTGCTGTCCATGGGGCTGGTCTGGCGCTCCCGCGCCGCGCTGATCAAGGGCCTTTCGATGCTTGCCTTCGGTGTGTTCGTACTGGCCCGGGCCGGCTGGGCCGTCTACGCCGGGGTGGTGCCGGAGCCGCTGACCATGGGCGTCATCGGTGCGTTGGCCCTGCTCGCCAATGTCAGCGTGGCGCTGATGCTCTATGCCTTCCGCGAAGGTGATTCGAACATGCGCTCGGTCTGGCTGTGCAGCCGCAACGATGCGCTGGGCAATATCGCCGTCATGCTCGCCGCGGCCGGCGTGTTCGGCACAGGCGCCGGTTGGCCCGACCTGGTCGTGGCGTTGATCATGGCCGGCCTGGCCTTGTCCGCCGGCTTCTCGGTGGTGCGCCAGGCACGGCAGGAGCTGGGCGCACCGCAGCATCAGGGCTGACGTCGATCAACCGGCAATGGCCGCCACGATGGCGATGACGATCACACTTGTCACCGCCAGGCCGGCCGCGGCCAGCTTGCCCACCGCCTCGGAACTCAGGCCCATCGCCTTGTCTTTGGCCTGCGCGCTGAAACGGCCTTCGATTCGATGCAGGCCGTCCGCGGGCTGGAAGAGATTGTCGGGCTGCTCGTCGCCCACCGGCTCGTCGGTCATCTGTCCGCTCCAGGCCTGCTTGGCCATCATCCGGTCGAGCAGGCCGGGCATGAACATGTTGCCGATGATCGCCTGAAACGAGGCGCGCCCGAGCCACAGCTCGCGCGGCGCATCCGTGGCGGCGCGGAGAATGGCGCGCGCGGCCACCTCGGGCGTATGGATCGGAGGGACCGGCTGCGGCCGCTTCTGCATCTTGTTGCGTGACCAGTCGAACTGCGGCGTGTTGTGCGCCGGCAGCTGGACCATGGTCAGTCGCACCCGGCTATTGGTATGGATCAGCTCGCAGCGCAGCGAATCGGTGAAGCCGCGGATGGCGAACTTGGCCGCGCAGTAGGCCGATTGCAGCGGGATCGCCCGATAGGACAGGGCCGAGCCCACCTGGACGATGGTGCCGCGGTTGCGCGACTCCATATGGCGCAGCGCCGCCAGCGTGCCGTGGACGAAGCCCAGATAGGTCACCTCGGTCACGCGCTTGAATTCCGCCGCGCTGATCTTGTTCACCGGGCCGAACACCGTTGCCATTGCCGCGTTGACCCAGATTTCGATCGGGCCCAGCTCCTTCTCTATCCGCTCGGCCGCACGATCGATCGCCTCGGCGTCGGCGACATCCGCCGAGATCGCCAGGACTTTCGCGCCGGTCGCTTGCAGTTCACTGCAGGTATCGGCCAGGCCCTCCTCGCCGCGCGCGATCACGGCGACGCGGTAGCCCGCCTGGGCCAGCGCGTGCGCCGTGGCGCGACCCACGCCGGCGGTGCCGCCACAAATCACGGCGGTCTGTTCGCGGTCGGTCATCTCGGACTCCTTTTCTGAGCGGCTGGCAGGCACTAGCGCAACAGTGCGTTCCAGCCGGCATAACGATGGTTGATCGGGCCGCGCGGCAGGCTCAGGCCGATCACCAGCGCACCGGCAACCAGGCTGCCGACGGAGGCAGCGAACCCGGCGCCGTCGAGAAGCGCAGGGGAGGCCAGCAGCCAGACGCCGATCGGCAGGTTGAGAAAGCGCAGCGGCCGGGCCACCTCGGCGAACGCCAGCACCGAAACCGTGATCAGCAACGAACCCATCAGGTGGTCGCTGTTGGCCATCGCGCCCTCGGTGCCGAAGATCAGCCGGGTGCACATCAGCCAGACACCGAGGCCACAGAGCAGCGCCAGGCCCCACGGCAGATTGACCCCGCGAAGGCCCTTCAGCGCCATGGCGGACAGCGCGCCATCGAACTCGGGCGTATTGTCTTCGCGCGCACCCTCCATGGCGTCGCCCTGGAAGAAGGTCTTCCAGAACGGCTTGCCGCGGCGCCGGGCATCCTTGAGAAACTGGCCCATGGCGACCAGCTCATCCAGGGCGTACGGCATCATCACCAGCATGGCCAACGCCTGGATCAGGCACAGGGTGCACCAGGTGTTGATGACGATCGGCTGGGCGATGATGAAGAAGATGCTCACCGCGCCCAGCGGCACCACCACCACGCCGAACGCGGCGACCATCCAGGGCATGGTCCGCCAGCGGCGTGCATCGCCCATCACCGCCATCAGCAGTTCGATCATGTAGGCCATAACACCGACCCCTGCGTCGGAGACCGGCCAGGCGCGGGACATGTCGGAGGTGATGATGGTCTCGGTGCCGTTGGGCTGGGTGCCGAAAAAGGGATCCCAGGCATTGGCGGTGTGACCGAGCTGGTAGGCCGCCAGGTAGCGCGCCAGCAGGATGCCGATCACCGCGAGGATCGCGATAGGCAATCGCTGCAGCCAGGTCGAGGGGTTGTAGTCCCAGCCCGGCGGAACCGCGGCCTTCTGCATCATGCCGGACATGCTCATGCCCGGCATCATCGGCACCAATGTCGAGAAGGCAATCACCAGCCCGCCGACCAGCAGCGCATTGCCGTAGCTGGCCGGCGACGGTGTCCAGAACAGCAGCGGGGCGAACATCAGCCAGAGGCCCATGACCGTGTTGGCCCACTGCGCCCACGCCTTGCGCTTGAGCGAAAGCACGGCGAACAGCACGATCAGGCCGCCGCTGATCACATCGCTCCAGGTCATCAGCAATGCGCGAGTGGCCACCTCCGGCACCTCGCGCTCGGCAGCCAGGCGCGCCAGGTCCAGATCGCTGCTGGAGATGTTCGAATAACCAAAGATGAACGGGGCGCTGAGCAGCCAGAAACCAAGCAGCGCATTGGCAAAATGGCACCACAGCGTGGCGAGACGACGACGCTCCATCATCTGCATGTGTGCTTCCATGCCCATGTCCGATGGCATGGCCGATTGGCGCAAATATTCGCCTTGATGCTCCATGTACCGCTCCTCGTTGCCAAGTGATGGTTGCATGTCGCGTTAGGGCCGGTGCGGGCAGCCGGCTGGCAATCAACCGCTGGTCTGTTGACCGGACGAGGCGAGGAGGAGTTGCAGAAAAACTACAGGCGGGTTGTGCACCGAAGGCTCGTGGCCGTTGCCTTCGGTTCCGTTGATGCGCGGGCGGCGGGCGCTTCCTAGGCCGAACAATCCGGTTCGACGGTGAAGGTCTTGGACGAATCCACCAGGCCGATATCTTCCAGCGCGCGGCGCCCGATGAGCACCGGATAGTTCATCTTGTCGCGATCGTTCAGCGAAAACTGTTCCTCGTAGGCCTGGTTACCCAGGCACACGTTCATCAGCACCACAGGGCGTTTCTCTGCGCCACCGGCGCCGCGCACCTTGATGTCCCTGACCACCTTGCGCTCTATGCGCTTCTCGATGTTCTTCTCGGTATCGACGTCTTCAAGCTCGAGGGTGAAGCGCACCCAGTCATCACCGTTCTTTTTGAATCGGTCGATGTGCTCGGCATGCATCGAGGAGGTCAGCGCGCCACTGTCGAGCTTGAACTTCACGGCGATGCCTTCCGGAAGGATCAGACCTTTCTCGACCCAGCCGAGCACCTGAGGCGAATCGGCCATGGCCGGCGCGATGCAGGCCGTTAGCAACAGTCCGGTGAAAACGAGTGCGTTGGCGCGTCTGGGGCTTTTCGGGCGGAACATTTTTCACCTCGATTCGGGGCTACCACGGCAACGATAGAGTCGCTGGCCCTGGATACGTTCAGCTCACGACGCAACGCATGCCCTTGCGCGTGGACAGCAGGAACGCGCGGTCGCTCCATTGACTCGGCTCATGAACACGATTGAAAAAAACAATCGGACGGCTGCCTCAGCCTGTACTCCATCCATAGGGTCGCTTGCGATATGTGCTGAATCGCTGCGACCCGTTAATGAATCGAAGGAGGCAGTCACTAGGGAAGTCCAAATTGAGAGGTGAACTATGTTCGTCCACAACAAACGGCTTCAATACACCGTGCGAGTGGCAGGGCCCAATCCGGGCCTGGCCAACCTGATGCTCGAGCAATTCGGCGGCCCGCAAGGCGAGCTCGCTGCCGCCATGCGCTACTTCACCCAGGGCGTGGCCGAGGATGACCCAGGTCGCAAGGACATGCTCATGGACATCGCCACCGAGGAACTGAGCCACCTCGAGGTGATCGGCTCCATCGTCGGCATGCTCAACAAAGGCGCTAAAGGTGAACTGGCAGAGGGCGTCGAGAAGGAAGCGGATCTGTATCGCTCGCTGACCGGCGGCGGCAATGATTCGCACATCACCTCCTTGCTGTACGGTGGAGGCCCGGCGCTGACCAACTCCGGTGGAATCCCCTGGACCGCCGCCTACGTCGACACCATCGGCGAGCCGACAGCGGACTTGCGGTCCAACATCGCTGCCGAGGCGCGGGCCAAGATCGTCTACGAGCGTTTGATCAATGTGACCGATGATCCCGGGATCAAGGATGCGTTGAAATTCCTCATGACCCGCGAGATCGCTCACCAGAAGTCCTTCGAGAAGGCGCTACACGCCATTCAACCCAACTTCCCACAGGGCAAGCTGCCGGGCGACCCGCAATTTGCCAACGTCTACTACAACCTGTCGCAAGGCGAGGGCGACCTGCGCGGGCCTTGGAACCAGGGGCCTGAGTGGGAGTTCGTCGAGAACCCGCAACCGGCTGTAGACGGAGGGGATGGCAAGCCTTCGGTCGATCTGAGCAAGGCCCAGCAGAAGGTCGTGCAACAGATGGCGGTACGGACCCAGTCCGATGTCTCCGTCGATCCCATGACCGGCGCCGACCTCGGCTCGGGTGCAGCCATCAAGAACGGCAAGTCCTGACGGCACGGGGGCCGGTGCGGCTGATCTCAACCGCACCGGCGCTTTCAACGGTCTCTACCCCTTCCTTTCCTCGTCGTTCGCATATGTGGCAGCGCTTGCTGCGACACCTACCAGCACGGTCCTGCTGCCGATCGTTCTCGGCACAATGGCGACGTCATAGCGTTGTGGAGGGTCTCGATAACGATTTAGACGATCTGCAGCATTATCTCGACGATAAGTAGCCGAAGCGGCCGCCTGCCAGTAGATCCTATCTCCACGGTCTGACACAGATCGCTCATCAACCGAGGAGAACAGCCATGACCCGCATCAGCGCACTGCCTATCGAACAAACCGCCGAATCCGTCCGTCCCGCCCTGGAAGGGATTGGCAAGGCACTGGGTTTCGTCCCCAACGCGTTTCTCACCCTGGCCCATGCACCGGCAGCCTTGAGCGGCTACCTGGCGTTGTCGCAGGCCCTTGGTCGCGGCAGCCTGACTGCCCGGGAGCGTGAAACCGTCGCCCTGGCGACGTCGCAGGTGAACAGCTGCGACTATTGCCTCGCCGCGCATAGCCTGTTTGCCAGCAAGGCCGGGCTCGACGCAACGGCTATCGGCCAGGCGCGCGAAGGTCGGCTCGATGCCGTGGCGACCCTGGCGCGTCAGATCACCGACAGCCGAGGCCTGGTGAGCGATGAACAACTCGCCGCCGCCCGTGCTGCCGGACTGGATGATCGCCGGATCGTCGAGGTCGTCGCCCATGTCAGCCTGCTGACCCTGACCAACTACCTCAACAACCTGGCCGACACCGAAGTGGACTTCCCGGCCGTCACGGTTTGAGGGCGAGCATTCGTTTCGTGCCGGATGGGTTTGCCCTGATGCGGCAGGCCCCCTTGGTGACGCGCGGTGTGTCGGGGCCGGACTGCGGAGCTCGAGCAAGCTTCTGCACGCCACCCGGCGGAGGTCTGTCAGCCGGCGCCACGCTCGTCGGAGACAATGCCCTGGAAATAAAAAAGCCGGCTTGTGGCCGGCTTTTCTTCAGTGCTTCGGCTTACTTCTGATAAGCCTCGGCAGCTTTGATGATGGCGGCGCGGGCGGCGTCTGCGCCTTCCCAGCCTTCAACCTTGACCCACTTGCCCTTCTCGAGATCCTTGTAGTTCTCGAAGAAGTGCTTGATCTGCTCGATCAGCAGCGGCGGCAGGTCGGTGTATTCCTTAACGTCTTTGTACAGCTGAGTCAGCTTGTCGTGCGGGACGGCGATCAGCTTGGCGTCGCCGCCGGCTTCGTCGGTCATGTTCAGTACGCCGACCGGACGGCAGCGGATGACCGAACCCGGAGCAACCGGATAGGGCGTGACGACCAGTACGTCGAGCGGGTCGCCGTCGTCAGCCAGGGTGTGCGGGATGAAACCGTAGTTGGCCGGGTAGAACATCGGGGTGGCCATGAAGCGGTCGACGAACAGGCAATCGGTGTCGTGATCGATCTCGTATTTGATCGGCGCGTGGTTGGCGGGGATCTCGATAGCGACGTAGATGTCGTTTGGCAGGTCTTTGCCGGCCGGGACTTTGCTGTAGCTCATGAACATTGCTCCGTGGTCGGCCGAAGCGGCCTGGGGCGAAAAAAGTGGGCGCGATTATAGGCGCACTGTCGGGCGTTTTGCCATGCCGGTCGCGACGGACCTTTGCTGGCAGGGTGACGCGCGCATTCGACGGTGCGAAGTCAATGGGGTTCCGCGTACGCCGGGTGGTCGTGCTGGAGCTGCTGCAGGCGCGTCAGCGGATCCTGGCGGTAGAACGCGGCCAGCTGCTGATAAACCTCGGGGAAGGCCTCGTGCAGCACGTCCGGCGCGCTGAAAAAGTACTCGCTGGTGACGGCGAAGAACTCGGCCGGGTTCTCCGCCGCGTAGGGGTCGATCGGGGTGTGGGCGTCGGGATCGGCGTCCAGCGTCCTGTTGAGCGCGTCGTAGGCGTGCTGCATGACCCTCGCCCAGGTGTCGATGCGCATGTTGCGGTGCAGCGGCGGCAGGCCGTTGGCGTCACCGTTGAGCATGTCCAGCTTGTGCGCCAGTTCGTGGATCACCAGGTTGTAGGCTTCCCAGCCGCCGCTCTCCTGTACGCCAGGCAGCGCCAGTATGACCGGCCCTTGCAACCACGCCTCGCCGCTGTGCTCGCCGTCCCATTCATGCACCACGCCTGCCGAGTCGCGGTGTTTTTGCGGGCTATGGAAGTCGCCGGGATAGATCACGATCTCATGGAAGCCCTGATACCAGTTCAGCTCGGCCAGGTGCAGTAACGGCAGCTGAGCTTGGGCAGCCAGACGCAAACGGTCAGCCAGTTCCAGCTCCACGCCGGGCAGCGCGGTGAGCCGCTTGGCATGCAGAAACAGCAGGCTGCGCTTGCGCAGGCGCTCGGTTTCCTCCTGGGTCAGCCCGTCGAGGATCGGCAGGCTGTCGAGCACCTGTTGCCAAAGGGCCGGCTCGATGGCGAGGCGTGCCAGAATGCGTTTGCGGCGCCAGTCGCGAAATGACCACATGAGAGAGCTTCCAGCCGGGAGGGCGACAACCTTAAGGTGGGCGAGGTGCGTCGGCAAGCGGTCGCCTCGTCACCAGATTGTTGCTTCGCTATGGTGGGCTGTCGGAAGGGCGCGTTGCGCGTATCCGAACCTGACCTTGATGGAGGCACCATGAACGACTCTGTGAGTTCAACCAAGCCCACGTTGCTCAATCCGCCTGGCCTGTACGACCCGGCACCGAACGGCTACTCCCATATCGCGATGGTGCCAGCCGGCACGCGGCTGGCCTTCATTGCCGGCCAGGGCGGCGAGACGGCGGATGGCCGGCTGTCGAGCGATTTCCGCGAGCAGGTCCGACAGGCGATGGCCAACCTGCTGATCGCGATAGAAGCGGCAGGCGGACAGACGTCGCAGGTCGCCAAGCTGACGGTGCTGATCGTCGATCACAGTGAGCAGCGGCTGGGCATACTGGGCGAAGAGCTGGCGCGCGCATTCGGGGCGCAGATGAAACCGGTCTGCACGCTGATCCCGGTACCCCGGCTGGCCTTGGACGGCATGCTGTTCGAAATCGACGCGGTGCTGGTGTTGCCGGACCGATGACTGCCGTGCGAGCGGCTGCGGAGGCAGTTGCGGCAGCGCTCGCAGTTCAACCCAGCAGGAAATTACCCACCTTTGGCTTGCCGTCGTCGAGGCTGAGTAGCTCCGCTTCGTCTTTGAGGTTCACGCCCGAGAGTTGCCGGCGGCAGGCTTCACGCATCAGGTGGATCAGGCGGCGGGCGGCGAGGTTGTAGCTCAGGCCTTCCAGGCGGATGTTGGAGATGCAGTTGCGGTCGGCATCGGTGCGGCCGACTTTCGGTGCGTAGGTGAAGTACAGACCGAGGCTGTCCGGAGAACTCAGGCCAGGTCGCTCGCCGAGCAGCATCACCACCATCTTCGCCTTCAGGCGTTCGCCCACTTCGTCGCCGAGCGCGACGCGGCCTTGTTGCACCAGGCTGATCGGCGCGAGGCTCCAGCTATCCTTTTCGAGCTGTTCTTCGATGCGCTGGAGCAGAGGCAGGGCGTGGCGCTGCACCGCCAGCGCGGAAAGGCCGTCGGCGATCACGATAGCCAGGTCGTAGCCCGCTGGGTGCTGGTGCGCATGGTCGTCGAGGCGTTCGGCCGATTGTTCGTCCAGCCGACGCCCGAGGTCTGGGCGTTGCAGATAGGTGAATCGATCGGGGGCGGCGCTGTGCAGCTGCAGGCAGCGATAACCGCGCTGCTCCAATTGTGAGGCCAGCTCGTCTGCGTCCAGCGCGAGGTGTACCGCGTCGCGGGCCTGGGCATGGGCGAATTGGAAATCCAGCTGGGCCTCGGTCGGCAGGCTGGCGCCGGCGCGGCCCAGTGCGATCCGCGCGGGGGTGAGCTGGCGGAGGTGGGCCCAGGGGTTGATGGTGATGGGCGAGCGGTTAGGCATGGCAGTCTCGGCTGTCGTTCAAACACAATATTCTGGCCACCTTGTGGGGCGCTATGCCGTGTGTAGGTTGGATTAGCCGACGGCGTAATCCGGCACCACTGACAGCGTTGCCACCCCGGTGCACGCGGCCGGTGCGCGGTAAAGCGCCTTCGGCGATTCCATCCTACGAAAAGCGACCCTTGACGTAGGAGGCAGGGGGTTGCAATGGTGCACCTGTTCTTCACGACAGTTGCCTCAACGCCTGACGAAAGGCGGGCGGGAGTTGCTCGCCCATCTGCAGTCGTCTGCCGTCCTGGCGCAGGATTTCCATCTTCGCCAGCCACGCCTCGAATTCTGGCGCGGGGCGCAGGCCCATGCTCTGACGCAGATAGAGCGCATCGTGAAAGGAGGTGGTCTGGTAGTTGAGCATCACGTCGTCCGAGCCCGGAATGCCCATGATGAAGTTGATGCCAGCGGTGCCCAGCAGCGTCAGCAGCATGTCCATGTCGTCCTGATCGGCTTCGGCGTGGTTGGTGTAACAGATGTCGCAACCCATGGGCACGCCAAGCAGCTTGCCGCAGAAGTGATCTTCCAACCCAGCGCGAATGATCTGCTTGCCGTTGTAGAGGTATTCCGGGCCGATAAAGCCGACCACGGTGTTCACCAGCAGCGGTTTGAATTGGCGGGCCACGGCATAGGCGCGCGCTTCGCAGGTCTGCTGGTCGACGCCGTGATGGGCATTGGCCGACAAGGCGCTGCCCTGGCCGGTCTCGAAGTACATCAGGTTGTCGCCCACCGTGCCGCGCTTCTGCGACAGGCCCGCTTCGTAGCCTTCCTGCAGCAGCGCCAGGTTGATGCCGAAACTGCTGTTGGCCGCCTCGGTGCCGGCGATGGATTGGAACACCAGATCCAGCGGTGCGCCCCGGTTGATCGCCTCGATGGAGGTGGTGACGTGCGTCAGGATGCAGCCCTGGGTGGGTATCTCGTAGCGGCTGATCACCGCGTCGAGCATTTTCAGCAGTTCGCAGATGCCGCTGGTGCTGTCGGTGGCCGGGTTGATGCCGATGACGGCGTCGCCGTTGCCGTACAGCAGCCCGTCGACGATGCTCGCGGCGATGCCGGCGGCTTCGTCGGTGGGGTGGTTGGGTTGCAAGCGCGTGGACATGCGCCCGCGCAGGCCGATGGTGTTGCGAAAGCGGGTCACGACACGAACCTTCTGTGCCACCAGAATCAGGTCCTGCACACGCATGATCTTCGACACCGCGGCGACCATCTCCGGCGTCAGCCCTGGCGCCAAGGCGTTCAGGGCCGCCTCGTCGGCATCGTCACCGAGCAGCCAGTTGCGGAAGTCGCCCACGGTGAGGTGACTGACCGGGGCGAAGGCCCCGGCGTCGTGGCTGTCAATGATCAGCCGCGTGACTTCATCGGTTTCGTAGGGGATCAGCGCTTCCTCGAGAAAACGCTTGAGCGGGATCTGCGCCAGGCACATTTGCGCGGCGACCCGCTCGGCATCGCTGCCCGCCGCGACTTCGGCGAGGCAATCGCCGGAGCGCGCCGGGCTGGCCTTGGCCATGACTTCGCGCAGGCTGTCGAAGCGCCAAGTGGTGCCGCCTACGCTGTGCGTGTATCCCGCCATGACAGGTCTCCAATCAGTTCAGCGATGCCTCGGCTTTCTCGATCGCCGCGAATTCCTCTTCCGGCGTACCCGCCACCAGGTGGTGCCGGCTGTAGAGGGCGAAGTAGGCGATGAAGATGCCGTAGATCACCACGGCAGCGATCACTACCCGTGGATCGACCAGGAAGCCGGCCACCACCGCGATGCAGGCCAACACCAGCGCCACGCCGGAAGTCAGCACGCCGCCGGGCGTCTTGTACGGGCGGTGCAGGTCCGGCCGGCGCAGGCGCAGGACGATGTGCGAGGCCATCATCAGCACATAGGAGATGGTGGCGCCGAACACCGCCACCAAGATCAGCAGATCGCCCTGGCCGGTCAGCGAGAGCAGGAAGCCGATGATGCCCGGAATCACCAGCGCCATGACCGGCGCCTTGTTCTTGTTGGTCAGCGACAGCTTGCGGGGCAGGTAGCCGGCCCGCGACAGTGCGAAAATCTGCCGGGAATAGGCGTAGATGATCGAGAAGAAGCTGGCGATCAGACCGGCCAGGCCGACCAGATTGACGAAGCCGCTCATCCAGGTCGATGAGCCGTAGGCTGTGGTCAGCGCTTCCACCAGCGGGTTGCCGGATTCGACCAGGGTGCTGGAGCCTGCGCCACCGGGGCCGACCAGCAGGATCAGCCCGGCAAAGGCGGCCAGGATCAGCATGGCACCGATCAGCCCGCGCGGCATGTCGCGCTGTGGATTCTTGGTTTCTTCGGCAGCCAGCGGCACACCCTCGACGGCAAGGAAGAACCAGATCGCGTAGGGAATCGCCGCCCAGATGCCGACGTAGCCGTAAGGCAGGAAACTGCTGGCGCCTGCGGCAGTAGTCGGTGCGATGTCCAGCAGCTTGTCCACGGAGAAATGCGGCACCATCGCCACGATGAACACGCCCAGGGCCAGCGCGGCTATCGCGGTGATGATGAACATCAGCTTCAGCGCCTCGCCGACACCGAAGATGTGGATGCCGATGAAGATGATGTAGAAGGCCAGGTAGATCGCCCAGCCGCCGATACCGAACAGCGACTCGCAATAGGCACCGATGAACACGGCGATGGCCGCTGGGGCAATGGCGTACTCGATAAGGATCGCCGTGCCGGTGAGAAAGCCGCCCAGCGGGCCGAATGCGCTGCGGGCGAAGCCATAGCCGCCGCCCGCAGTGGGAATCATCGAGGACAGCTCGGCCAGCGAAAAACACATGCACAGGTACATGGTCGCCATCAGCAGCGTGGCGATGAACAACCCGCCCCAACCGCCTTGGGCCAGGCCGAAGTTCCAACCGGCGTAGTCACCGGAGATCACGTAGGCAACGCCCAGGCCCACCAGCAGCACCCAACCGGCGGCGCCTTTCTTCAGTTCGCGTTCCTGGAAATAGGTACTGCCAACTGCTTCGAAATCGACGGTGTGTGTCGGGGGTGTCGCACTGCTGTGTTCGAGAGCCATGGGGATCATCCTTCAATGGGTTCGGGTACGGCAGGATCGTGAAAGCAAAGGCTGTGCCTTCAGGATGGAGCGCTGGTTTCAGCAGGCGTCCGGTCGTGGCGGGGCACAGGCGCACCAGCCCGACGCCTGGCGGCGCGGGCGGGCACTTTTTCGGCGCATTGGAAGTTAGAAGAATCCCAGTGGATTGATGTCGTAGCTCACCAGCAGGTTCTTGGTCTGCTGGTAGTGGTCGAGGATCATCTTGTGGGTTTCGCGACCGACGCCGGACTTCTTGTAGCCACCGAACGCCGCGTGGGCGGGATAGAGGTGGTAGCAGTTGGTCCAGACGCGTCCAGCCTTGATCGCCCGGCCCATGCGATAGGCGCGGTTGATGTCACGGGTCCAGACGCCCGCGCCGAGGCCGTACTCGGTGTCGTTGGCGATGGCCAGCGCTTCGGCTTCATCCTTGAAGGTGGTGACACCGATCACCGGGCCGAAGATTTCCTCCTGGAACACGCGCATCTTGTTGGTGCCCTTGAGCAGCGTCGGCTGGATGTAATAGCCGGTCGCCAGGCTGCCTTCGAGCTTCTCGACGCCACCCCCGGTGAGCACCTCAGCGCCTTCCTGCTTGGCGATGTCCAGGTAGGACATGATCTTGTCGAACTGCTGCTGGCTGGCCTGGGCGCCGACCATGGTGTCGGTGTCCAGCGGATCGCCGCGCTTGATCTGCGCGACCTTCTTCATCACCGCTTCCATGAACGGCGCGTAGATCGACTCCTGCACCAGCGCTCGCGATGGGCAGGTGCACACTTCGCCCTGGTTGAAGAAGCCCAGCACCAGCCCTTCGGCAGCCTTCTCGATGAAGGCCGGCTCGGCCTGCATGATGTCTTCGAAGTAGATGTTCGGACTCTTGCCGCCCAGCTCGACGGTGCTCGGGATGATGCTTTCGGCGGCGCGCTTCATGATGTGCGAGCCCACCGGGGTGGAGCCGGTGAAGGCGATCTTGGCGATGCGCTTGCTCGAAGCCAGCGCTTCGCCGGCCTCGCGTCCGTAGCCGTGCACGACGTTGAGCACGCCCGGCGGCAGCAGGTCGCCAATGCATTCGAGCAGCACGTTGATGCCCAGCGGGGTCTGCTCGGCGGGCTTCAATACCACGCAGTTGCCGGCAGCCAGTGCCGGGGCGAGCTTCCAGGCGGCCATCAGGATCGGGAAATTCCACGGAATGATCTGTCCGACCACGCCCAGCGGCTCGTGGAAGTGGTAAGCCGCGGTGTGCTCGTCGATTTCCGCGCTGGTGCCTTCCTGCGCGCGGATGCAACCGGCGAAGTAGCGGAAGTGGTCGGCGGCGAGCGGAATGTCGGCATTCAGCGTCTCGCGCACGGCCTTGCCGTTGTCCCAGGTTTCGGTGATGGCGAGCATCTCGAGGTTCTGCTCGATGCGGTCAGCGATCTTCAACAGGATCAGCGAGCGCGCCTGCACGCTGGTTTTGCCCCAGGCGTCGGCCGCGGCATGGGCGGCGTCCAGCGCCTTTTCGATGTCGGCGGCGTCCGAACGCGGAAACTCGGCGATGGGTTGGCCATTGACCGGGGACAGATTGGTGAAGTACTGGCCGTTGACCGGCTCGACGAACTCGCCGCCGATGAAGTTGCCGTAGCGGGACTTGAAGGAAACGACAGCGCCTTCGCTGCCGGGATGGGCGTAACGCATGGTGAGTCTCCGGGACTTGTAATTGTGTTGGGACTGCTGTGATTCAGCGTAGAACAAAGCCCGTTCGTCGGTTGCCGAGGCGACGTGCGGTGCGGCGGATGAAGGGCAGGGCCTGTGCTAATCTGCGCCGCAGTTTTCGGCGCCCACAGGCGCGGTCGAGCCGTTACGTTCGCTCGTGCGCCACGGCGTATTTCAGAGGTCATCCATGCATATTCATATTCTCGGCATCTGCGGCACCTTCATGGGGTCGCTGGCGGTGCTGGCCAAGGAACTGGGCCATCGCGTCACCGGCTCCGACGCCAACGTCTATCCCCCGATGAGCACTCAGCTCGAGGCCCAGGGCATCGAACTGACCCAGGGCTACGAGCCCAGCCAGCTCGAACCCGCGCCGGATCTAGTGGTGATCGGCAACGCGATGAAGCGTGGCAATCCGGCGGTCGAATACGTGCTGAACAAGGGATTGCCTTATGTGTCCGGCCCGCAGTGGCTGGCCGATCACGTGCTGCAGGGGCGCTGGGTACTGGCTGCGGCCGGGACCCATGGCAAGACCACCACCAGCAGCATGCTGGCCTGGGTGCTGGAGCATGCCGGCATGAGCCCGGGCTTTCTCATCGGCGGCGTACCACAGAACTTCGGCATCTCGGCGCGGCTGGGCGGCACGCCATTCTTCGTGGTCGAGGCGGACGAGTACGACAGCGCCTTCTTCGACAAGCGCAGCAAGTTCGTCCACTACCGTCCGCGTACCGCGATTCTGAATAATCTGGAGTTTGATCACGCGGACATTTTCCCCGATCTGGCGTCGATCGAGCGGCAGTTCCACCATCTGGTGCGTACGATCCCGAGCGAGGGACTGGTCATCCATCCCCAGTCCGAAGACGCGCTCAAACGCGTCATCGACATGGGCTGCTGGACGCCGGTGCAAACCACCGGTGACGGCGGGCAGTGGCAGGCCAACCTGCTCAGCGCCGACGGCTCCCGCTTCGAAGTGATCTTCGACGGCGTCGTGCAGGGCGTCGTCGATTGGGAGCTGACTGGCCAGCACAACGTCAACAATGCCTTGGCGACCCTGGCCGCGGCGCGCCATGTCGGTGTGCTGCCGAAGCAGGGTGCCGAGGCGTTGAGCGAATTCTTGAGCGTCAAGCGGCGCATGGAGAAGGTTGCCGAGGTGAGCGGTGTGACGATTTACGACGACTTCGCCCATCATCCGACCGCCATTGCTACCACGCTCGACGGGCTGCGCAAGCGCGTCGGTGAGGCGCCAATCATCGCGGTGGTCGAGCCGCGTTCCAACTCCATGAAGCTCGGCGCGCATCGCGAAGGGCTGGCCGAATCGGTGGCGCTGGCCGATCAGGCGATCTGGTATGCGCCGCCGAATCTCGGCTGGGACCTGGCCGCGACGGTTGCTGGCTCGCCGGTCGAAACCACGGTCTGCGATTCGTTGGAAGCGATCATCGCCAAGGTCAAGGCTGACGCCACGCCGGGTACGCAGGTGGTGGTGATGAGCAATGGCGGCTTTGGTGGCTTGCACGTCAAATTGGCCGCGGCACTGGCGTAATGTGATCGGTGGGCTGAAGCCCACCCTACGAGATTCCGAATAGGGCGAATTTGTTCTCAAAGCGTCGCGAGCGAAGCTTAGGCAAGGCGAAACCTTGCGAGAAAGCGGAGCTTGCTGGTGCAAGTGAGCATTTTGAGTAAGGTTTCAACGCAGCATAAGCAAGCGCAGCAGCTTTGGGAGCACATTCATGAACGGACCGGAACGCATCACCCTGGCCATGACCGGCGCTTCAGGCGCCCAATATGGTCTGCGCCTGCTCGATTGCCTGATCCAGGAAGACCGCGAGGTGCACTTTCTGATCTCCAAGGCGGCACAGCTGGTGATGGCCACCGAGACCGACGTGGTGCTGCCGGCCAAGCCGCAGGCCATGCAGGCGTTCCTGTCCGAATACACCGGCGCCGCGGCGGGGCAGATCCGCGTGTTCGCCAAGGAAGACTGGATGGCGCCGCCCGCGTCCGGTTCCGGCGCGCCGACCGCGATGGTGGTGGTGCCATGCTCGACCGGCACCCTGTCGGCCATCGCCACCGGCGCCTGCAACAACCTGATCGAGCGTGCCGCAGACGTCGCCTTGAAAGAGCGCCGTCAACTGATCCTGGTGCCACGTGAAGCGCCGTATTCGAGCATCCATCTGGAGAACATGCTCAAGCTGTCCAACCTCGGCGTGACCATCCTGCCGGCGTCGCCCGGCTTCTATCATCAGCCGCAGACCATCGATGACCTGGTCGACTTCGTCGTTGCGCGTATCCTCAACCTGCTCAACATCCCGCAGGACATGCTGCCGCGTTGGGGTGAGCACCATATCGTCAGCGACGACTGATCGGGCCCAGGCCTGCCGTTCACCGAAATTCGAGGAGATGCCATGAAAGGATCGACCCTCCGGCTCGCCTCGGCACTGGCGCTTGTCCAGCTGCTCGCCGGGTGCGCCACGGTGCGTACCCTCGACGCCGCCAAACCCGGCGCGCCCATCATCTACTCCGGCACTCGGCTGGACTGGTACAGCCTCAACGGTGGTTGTTGCCCACTGGACCGATTCGGTGCCGAGGCGCCAAGGCACGCCGCGCTGGATCTGCCCGCCAGCGCATTGCTGGACACCTTGCTGCTGCCCTTTGCCTTGGCGACGGAGCTGGGTATCGGGCTCGGTGTCCGCGGCGGGCTCTGAACGCTCTCCGCAGCGTGCGGCATAACTGATCTGCGTCCAGGTGCGGCGCCCTCACGGCTGACATACTGCTGGCAACCGACAGCGCTGCGTAGGGGCGTGGCACAGGAGAGCAGATGTGAAAGACCGGGCCCAGTTCCACATCAATTACTGGCTGATCGCCATGCTGATCTTTTTCGGCTTGCAGTATGTGCTGTCGCTCCAGCAGGAGGTCGCGGTTATCCCCTACAGCGAGTTCGAGCAGTACCTCAAAGACGGCCGCATCGATGAGCTGACCATTACCGAACGGCACATCGAGGGCTCGCTCAAGGAGCCCCTGGCGAGCGGTCAACGACGCTTCGTGACCAACCGCATCGAGCCGCAACTGGCCGAGCATCTGCAGCAGTATCCGGTGCGCTACACGGGCAAGGTGGAGAGCACGCTGGTGCGCGACCTGCTGTCGTGGATCGTCCCGGCGGCGCTGTTCTTCGCCATTTGGCTGTTTCTGTTGCGGCGCATCGGCGGTGGTCTGGGTGGCGGCATGATGCAGATCGGCAAGAGCAAGGCGCGTGTCTATGTCGAAACGGACATGAAGGTCACCTTTGCCGATGTGGCCGGTGTCGACGAGGCGAAGGACGAGCTCAAGGAGATCGTCGAATTCCTGCGCGATCCGAAGCGCTACGGGCGCCTCGGCGGGCGCATGCCCAAGGGCGTGCTGCTGGTCGGTCCGCCCGGCACCGGCAAGACATTGCTGGCCAGGGCCGTCGCTGGCGAGGCGCGGGTGCCGTTCTTCTCCATTTCCGGGTCCGAGTTCGTCGAGATGTTCGTCGGCGTGGGGGCTGCGCGGGTGCGCGATCTGTTCGAACAGGCACGCGCCCAGGCACCGGCGATCATTTTCATCGACGAGCTGGACGCCCTGGGACGTGCGCGCGGCGCCGGGCCGCTCTCCGGAGGGCATGACGAAAAGGAGCAGACGCTCAACCAGCTGCTGGTGGAAATGGACGGCTTCGATACCTCCAGCGGGCTGGTGCTGTTGGCCGCCACCAACCGTCCCGAAATCCTCGATCCGGCGCTGCTGCGCGCCGGCCGTTTCGACCGCCAGGTGCTGGTCGATCGGCCGGACAAGGTCGGGCGAGTACAGATCCTCGAAGTGCATCTGAAGAAAGCGCGGCTGGGAAGCGATGTCGACCCGCAGGCCATTGCCGCGCTGACCCCGGGCTTCACCGGTGCCGATCTGGCCAACCTGGTCAACGAGGCGACGCTGCTGGCGACCCGGCGTGATGCCGAGTCCGTGGCGATGGAAGACTTCACGGCGGCCATCGAACGCATCGTGGCCGGGCTTGAAAAGCGCAACCGGCTGCTCAATCCGCATGAGCGGGAAATCGTCGCCTACCACGAGATTGGGCACGCGCTGGTGGCCATGGCGCTGCCGGGTGTGGACCCGGTGCACAAGGTTTCGATCATTCCACGCGGCATGGGGGCGCTGGGTTACACCATTCAGCGCCCCATCGAGGAGCGCTTCCTGATGACGCGCGAAGAGCTGGAAAACAAGATGGCCGTGCTGCTCGGGGGACGTGCCGCGGAGTGGCTGGTGTTCGGCCACCTGTCCACTGGCGCGGCGGATGATCTGGCCAAGGTGACCGATATCGCTCGGGCGATGGTCACCCGCTACGGTATGTCCCGGCGGCTCGGCCACATGGCCCTGGAGCGCGAGCCCAACGCCTTCCTGGGCAACGAGGCGATGCTCGGCCTCAAGCCGCAGCATGACTACGCGCAAAGTACTGCCACGGCGATCGACGAAGAAGTGCAGGAGCTGGTGCAATCGGCCTTCCAGTCCAGCCTGGCGCTGCTCGAGGCGCGCCGGGCATTGCTGGAACGCAGTGCCCGGCAGCTGCTGCAGCAGGAGACCCTGGACGGTGAGGCGTTACGCGCGCTGAGCGCAGCCATGCCCGACCAGCCCGTAACGCCAGCGCCCTAGCGCCTGCGCCGGGAGTCGGGCAGGTAACGCACCGGTTCCCGGCCACGCGTCGCCGCCCAGGCGATCGACCGAAGCCGGCGGCTCGAACGCGTCTCGCGCGTCATCCCGACCCTCGGCCGTCGCCCACTCCGCATCAGCGGGTCGCTTCGCTTCTGATAAGCAACGGTTATCGCTCGATCAGCGGCTGTCATTAGGCAGCGCGCCCGGCGGTTCTTACAGTAGCGCCATGCACGGGCCGCTTGGCCACGAAGAAGAATAAGAACGCGAGGGAAGACGATGAGGCCTGGCCTGATCGCGAGCCGACAGTGGGGCATAGAAGCGCCTGCTAATTGCCATTCATATGATTTGAGCCGACCTAGGGCCGCCGGCGGTAGGGCGGTGCCCGCTAACCGGCAGCGCTTGGGTGGCGCTCGCCAGCGTCCTGTGGAACGCCTCAATCCGCCATTCCTACCGGATGAATACGCGCGCTGTTGGGCTGCCCGCCAGGTGGCCATTACACCGTTTGGGCGATTTACCCAGCAAAGTAACCGGCCAAATTTGACAGCCAATCATATGATGATAGGGTTTTGTAGACCCAAGGGCAGTGGCACAGAGGCTCGCATGTCGAACAACTATCACAGCGCAACGGTGGAATGGCTGGGGTCCTGGATCGCCTCGGGCAAGGTCCAGCCGGGCGAGGCGCTGAAGGTCGAGGCCGGCCTCTGCGAAGAGCTGGGCGTGAGTCGCACCGTGATCCGCGAGGCGATCAAGACGCTGGTGGCCAAGGGCATGCTCGACGTCGGCCCGAAGGTGGGCACGCGGGTGACGCCGGTACGTTCCTGGAACCTGTTCGACGTTCAGGTCGTTGGTTGGCTGGCCGAGCATGGCCTGCCAGAGAGCTTCGTGATGGACCTGATCGACCTGCGCCGGACCATCGAGCCGACCGCCGTACGCTGGGCCTGCGAGCGCGCCACGCCCAAGCAGATCACCGAAATTCAGGCCGCCTACCAGTTGCTGGCCGCCTCCCTGGGCGACAAGACCGAATACAACCGTGCCGACAAGCTGTTCCACGAGGCGGTGCTCGCCGCCAGTCACAACCAGTTCATCGAACGCATGGTCCCGGCGCTGGGCGCCCTGCTGGCGGTGTCCTTCGAGGTGTCCTCCACGGTCCCCGACGAACTCGGATTGACCCTGCCGCTGCACAAGGAAATTGCCGACGCCATCGCCAGTCGCGATGGCGCGCGCGGGGTCTGGGCCTGCATGACGCTGATCGAGCGCGCGGCGCTGACCATTTCACGTCATTACCCGGAACTCGTGGTGTCACGCGGCGAGCAGACCGCGCCATAAAAATAATCAAAGCGGAGTGCGACCATGCAATGGCTGCCCATCTCGCAACAGCGCTACCAACTGGCCGAGGGCCCCTTCTGGGACGCTCGCGACCAGACGCTCTACTGGGCCGACATCGTCGGTCGACTGGCCTGCCGGCTAGGCCCGGGCGGCTACCGGCAATGGCAATTGGCCGAGCCGGTATCGGCCTTCATTCCCTGCGCGAGCGGCGATGCACTGGTGACCCTGGCCAGTGGCGTGTACCGCCTCGACCCAAACGCCAGCGAAGCCGAACTCGCACGCTTGTGCATCGCTGACGCCACGCCCGGCAACCGCGCCAACGAAGCGCGCTGCGACGCCCAGGGCCGGCTCTGGCTCGGCACCATGCAGAACAACATCGGCGACGACGGCGGCGATATCCCGATTACACGGCGCTCCGGCGGGCTGTTTCGGGTCGATCCGGACGGCTCGGTCACCCAATTGCTCAGCGACCTGGGCATCGTCAATACGCTGCTGTGGAACGAGGCGGGCGATCAGGTCCTCTGCGGCGACACGCTGGACGAATCGCTCTACAGCCACCGCCTCGCCGACGACGGGCGTCTGGTCGATCGGCAGCGCTGGATCGGCCCGCATCCACGCGGCGTGCCCGATGGATCGGCCATGGATTCGCAGGGCTATGTCTGGAATGCACGCTGGGGCGGGCACTGCCTGCTGCGCTTCGCGCCGGACGGCTGTCTCGATCGCATCGTTGAGCTGCCTGTCAGTCATCCCACCAGTTGTGTGTTCGGCGGGCCCGATCTGACCCATTTGTACGTGACCTCGGCCATGCCAGGCGAGGCGCCGAACGAGCTGGATGGCGCCGTGCTGATGGCCGACGTCGGCATCGTCGGGCTGCCTTGTACAGGCTTTGCCGGCTAATCGGTTCAATCCGGCCGCGCGGCGGCCTCTTAACTGCTTAGGAGTTGTTCTCATGGCTGCACCGCTTTCATTACCGCCGACACCCGAACCCCAGCGCGGCGAGCGCCTGAAAGGCAAGGTCGTGGTCGTTACCGGCGGCGCCCAGGGAATCGGCGAGGCCATCGTGGCCTGCTTCCAGGCGCAACAGGCCAAGGTCGTGATTGGTGACATCCAGGGCGAAAAGGCCGAGCGGGTCGCCGCCGGTTGGCGCGAGCGGGGCGGTGAGGTGCGCGCACTGAAGACCGACGTCACCCAGCCTGCCGAGCTGGAGGCGCTGGTCGGCCTGGCGCTCGAGCACTACGGCCAGGTCGATGTGCTGGTCAATTGCGCGGGCGTCAACGTGTTCCGCGACCCGCTGGAAATGACCGAAGAGGACTGGCGGCGTTGCTTCGCCATCGACCTGGACGGCGTCTGGTTTGGCTGCAAGGCGGCGTTGCCGCACATGGTGCAGCGCGGTGTCGGCAACATCATCAATATCGCCTCGGTGCACTCGACCAACATCATTCCCGGTTGTTTTCCCTACCCGGTCGCCAAGCACGGCCTGCTCGGCCTGACCCGTGCGCTGGGCATCGAATATGCGCCCAAGGGCATCCGCGTCAACGCCATTGCGCCGGGCTACATCGAGACGCAGCTCAACGTGGACTACTGGAACGGGTTTACCGACCCGCACGCCGAGCGCCAGCGCGCCTTCGAAATGCACCCACCGCGGCGCATCGGCCAGCCGATCGAAGTGGCGATGACCGCGCTGTTCCTGGCCACCGACGAGGCGCCCTTCATCAATGCCGCCTGCATCACCATCGATGGCGGCCGTTCGGTGCTCTACCACGACTGAGGAAGGATCGTTCGATTCAAAGAGGGCCGCCCGCGGCCTGCGACAAACCGCCAGCAAAGCATTCGGTGGTGACCTGCCAGGGTGATGGACCCTGGCGCGTCAACAACAGCTATTCAACAAAAAAGCTATTCAATAAGAACAATGGAGGTAGCTATGTTCCGGTCTTTCGGAATCCGTTCGCTTTGCTGTGCCGCGCTGACTGTCGGTGCGATGAGTTTTGCCGGTGCGACCCTGGCCGAAGACGAGGTCAAGATCGGCTTTCTGGTCAAGCAACCCGAAGAACCCTGGTTCCAGACCGAATGGGCCTTCGCCGAGAAGGCCGCCAAGGACAAGGGCTTCACCCTGCTCAAGATCGCCGTACCGGACGGCGAGAAAACCCTCGCGGCGATCGACAGCCTGGCGGCCAATGGCGCCAAGGGCTTCGTCATCTGCACACCTGACGTGGCGCTCGGCCCGGCCATCGTCGCCAAATCCAAGTTCAACGACCTCAAGGTCATGGCCGTCGATGATCGCTTCGTCGATGCCAAGGGCCAGCCCATGGAAGAGGTGCCGTACCTCGGTATGGCGGCCTTCGAGGTGGGTCAGAAGCAGGGCGCAGCCATGGCCGAAGAGGCGAAGAAGCGCGGCTGGGACTGGAACGACACCTACGCGGTGATCAACACCTATAACGAGCTCGACACCGGCAAGAAGCGCACTGACGGCTCGGTGGATGCGTTGAAGAAGGCCGGCTTTCCCGAAGACCACATCTTCTACACCCCACAGAAGACCCTCGACGTGCCGGGCAGCATGAACGCCACGACCTCGGCGCTGGTCAAGCTGCCGCGCGGGGCCAAGCACCTGATCATCGGTGGCATGAACGACAACACCGTGCTGGGCGGCGTGCGCGCCACCGAAAGCGCCGGGTTCAGCGCCGAGAACGTCATCGGTATCGGCATCAACGGCACCGACGCCATCGGTGAGCTGAAGAAGGACAACAGCGGCTTCTACGGCTCGATGCTGCCCAGCCCGCACATCGAAGGCTATGAAACCGCGCGGATGATGTACGAGTGGGTCACCACCGGCAAAGAACCGCCCAAGTACACGGCGATGGACGAAGTCACCCTGATTACCCGCGAGAACTTCCAGCAAGAGCTGGAAAAGATCGGCCTCTGGAAATAAGCCGGTCCCTCTGCGGGGCCTGAGTTCAGGCATTTCAGTATCGAACTCGCCCGGTCGAACGGGCGAGGGTGGAGACGCTCCATGCTTCAACACGTCAAGTCAGGCGAGAGCCTGCGTTTCAACGGCATCGGCAAGAACTTCCCGGGCGTTTGCGCGCTGTCGGAAATCAGCTTCGAGGCGCGGCCCGGCACCGTGCACGCGCTGATGGGTGAGAACGGCGCGGGCAAATCGACCCTGCTGAAGATTCTCGGCGGCGCCTACCAGCCGAGCAGCGGCGATCTGCAGATCGGTGCGCGCACCTTGGCATTCCGCTCAGCCGGCGAGAGCATCGCCAGCGGCGTCGCGGTGATCCACCAGGAATTGCACCTGGTGCCGGAAATGAGCGTGGCCGAAAACCTCATGCTTGGGCACATGCCGTCGCGCTTCGGGCTGGTCAACCGCCGCGCGATGCTGCGTCAGGCGCAAGAACTGCTCAAGGGGCTGGCGGACGAGATCGATCCCGCCGTGCGATTGGGCAGCCTGTCGCTGGGCCAGCGTCAACTGGTGGAGATCGCCAAGGCCATGTCGCGCAACGCCCATGTGATCGCCTTCGACGAGCCCACCAGCAGCCTGTCCGCCCGCGAGATCGAGCGGCTGATGGCGATCATCGGCCGGCTTCGGGACGAGGGGCGGGTGGTGCTCTACGTCTCGCATCGGATGGAAGAAATCTTCCGCATCTGCGACGCGGTCACAGTGTTCAAGGATGGCCGCTTCGTCTGCACCTTCGATGACATGAGCGAGCTGACCCATGACGCGCTGGTGACCTGCATGGTCGGGCGCGATATCCAGGACATCTACAACTACCGGCCGCGCGAGCAGCAGGGCGAGGCGCTGCGCGTCGAGGGCCTGCTGGGTCATGGTCTGCAGGAGCCGGTGAGCTTCTCGGCCAACCGTGGCGAGGTGCTCGGTTTCTTCGGCCTGGTCGGCGCGGGGCGTACCGAACTGCTACGGCTGCTCGCCGGGCTGGCGCCGCACAAGGCTGGAACGGTTCACCTCGACGGTCAGCCGCTGAGGCTCAAATGCGCACGCGACGCCATCGCGTCGGGGATCCTGCTCTGCCCCGAGGACCGCAAGAAAGAGGGCATCGTGCCGTTGGGCAGCGTCGCGGAGAACATCAATATCGGCGCGCGTGGCCGCAACGCCCGGCTGGGTTGCCTGGTGCAGGGCCGCTGGGAACGCGAGAACGCCGACCGGCAGATCCGCGCGCTGAACATCAAGACGCCATCGCCCGACCAGCAGATCGTCTTTCTCTCCGGCGGCAACCAGCAGAAGGTCATCCTCGGTCGCTGGCTCTCCATGCCGATGAAGGTCCTGCTGCTCGACGAGCCCACCCGCGGCATCGACATCGGCGCCAAGGCCGAGATCTACCAGATCATCCATGACCTGGCGGCGAACGGGATCGCGGTGATCGTCGTCTCCAGCGACCTGATGGAAGTCATCGGCATCTCCGATCGCATCCTGGTGATGAGCGAAGGCGCGATCACCGGCGAAGTCTCTCGCGACCAGGCCGAAGAGTCCCGCCTGCTGCAACTGGCACTCCCGCGCTCGCGCGGCTGAACAACAATGATGAGGTGCTCTATGTCTGCTCAACAAAACGCTCTGGCCGCGCCGCGGCAGGGTCTCAACATGCGTCGCTTCCTCGATGACTGGGTCATGGTGCTGGCGGCGCTCGGCATCTTCGTGCTGTCGGCGATCTTCATCGACAACTTCCTCTCGCCGTTGAACATGCGCGGCCTCGGGCTGGCGATCTCCACCGTAGGCATCGCCGCCTGCACCATGCTGTTCTGCCTGGCTTCAGGGCACTTCGATCTGTCGGTCGGCTCGGTGATCGCCTGCGCGGGTGTGGTGGCCGCGGTGGTGATGCGCGATACCGAGAGCGTGTTCCTCGGTGTCTCCGCGGCTCTGGCGATGGGGTTGGTGGTCGGCCTGATCAACGGCATCGTGATCGCCAAACTGCGTATCAACGCGCTGATCGCCACGCTGGCGACCATGCAGATCGTGCGCGGGTTGGCCTATATCTTCTCCAACGGCAAAGCCGTCGGGGTGATGCAGGAGGACTTCTTCCTGTTCGGCAACGGCAGCCTGTTCGGTGTGCCGGTGCCCATCCTGATCACCGTGGTCTGCTTCGCCTTCTTCGGCTGGCTGCTCAACTACACCACCTACGGCCGCAACACCATGGCCATCGGCGGCAACCAGGAAGCGGCGCTGCTGGCCGGCGTTCATGTCGATCGCACCAAGATCATCATCTTCGCCGTGCACGGCCTGATCGGTGCACTGGCCGGCGTGGTGTTGGCGTCGCGGATGACCTCGGGCCAGCCGATGATCGGCCAGGGCTTCGAGCTGACGGTGATCTCGGCCTGCGTGCTCGGCGGCGTCTCGCTCAGCGGCGGCATCGGCATGATCCGCCACGTGATCGCCGGCGTGCTGATTCTGGCGATCATCGAGAACGCGATGAACCTGAAGAACATCGACACCTTCTACCAGTACGTCATCCGCGGCACGATTCTGCTGCTGGCGGTGATCATCGATCGGCTGAAGCAGCGCTGATCCCAATCGCGCCGCTTGCCGGCGCGCTGGAGAATTCCCGTGGATACACAGCTAATCGCGCTGGACTGGGGCACCAGTTCGCTGCGCGCTTATCGGCTCGGTGCGGCCGGCGAAACGCTGGAGGTGCGCAACCTGCCATTGGGCGTCATGCAGTTGGACGGCAGCGAGGCGGGCTTCGAGCATGCTTTGGAGCAGGCCTGCGGCGACTGGCAGCGGGCCGCGCTAGAGGCTCCGCTGATCGCCTGCGGCATGGTCGGCAGCGCTCAGGGTTGGCGGGAAGTCGGCTATCTCGAAGCGCCGCTCGGTGCTGGCGAGCTGACGCCGCTGCCCATCGAGCGCCTGCGCGGCATGCCGCTGTGGCTGGTGCCTGGCGTGATTCAGCGCGGCGGCGTGCCTAACGTGATGCGCGGCGAGGAAACTCAGGTGTTCGGCCTGCTCGACGACGATGTCGATCCGCTTGCGCCATTGTTGGTCGGCCTGCCGGGCAGTCACAGCAAGTGGGTCACGGTGGAGCAGGGGCAGCTCAGCCGCTTCCAGACGTACATGACCGGGGAGGTCTATCGGGCGCTGCTCGGCCATACGATCCTCGGCCGTACGGCAGTGACCGGCGACAGCTTCAACGCCGCGGCCTTCGAGCGCGGCCTGCAGGTCGCCAGGTCGAGCGAGGGCCAGGCCGGGCCACTTTCGACCATCTTCAGCAGCCGTACGCTGGTACTGACCGGCGAACTCAGCGGCGATGCACAAGGCGATTACCTGTCCGGCCTGCTCATCGGCCACGAGCTGGCGGCCATGACGGCGACGCTGCAGGTGCCGCCGTCGCAGCCCATCGTCCTTATCGGCCATTCAGCGCTCTGTGCTCGTTACCTGTGGGCGCTCGAGCACGGCGGCTTCGAATCGCTGCGCTTCGCGCCCGAGGCCACGGCTGCCGGGCTGTGGAAGATTGCCGCGGGCGCTGGCCTGGTCACCCCCGACACTGCAGGAGAACCGAATGTTCGACCGTACGCTCGCCATTAACGGGTTAATCGCGATTCTCCGGGGCCTGCGCCCCGACGAAGCCGAGGCGATCGGCAGTGCGCTCTACGCCGCCGGGATAAGGATCATCGAGGTCCCGCTCAATTCGCCCCAACCGCTGCGCAGCATCGAAATCCTGCGTCGGAGTCTGCCTGAGGATTGCCTGATCGGCGCCGGCACCGTGCTTTCCGCGCAGCAGGTGCTGGCCGTCAAGGAGGCTGGCGGGCAGTTGATCGTCATGCCGCACTGCGATGTTTCGGTGCTGCACGCCGCGAAGGACGCGGGCCTTTATCTCACGCCGGGTGTTGCCACGCCGAGCGAAGCCTTTGCTGCGCTGGCGGCGGGCGCCGACGCGCTCAAGGTGTTCCCGGCCGAACAGGTCGGTATCGGCGCGATGAAAGCCTGGCTGGCCGTGCTGCCGGCCGGCACGGCGCTGCTGCCGGTGGGCGGTATCACGCCGGACAGCATGGCGGCGTATCTGCGGGAGGGAGCCGCCGGCTTCGGTCTTGGCTCGGCACTCTATTCACCGGGATTGCCCGCTGACGAGGTGGGCCGCCGGGCGCATGCCTTTATCCAGGCCCGCCGCGCGGCGATGGCCTGACCCTTCATTGCGAGACCTCTAGATGAAAATTACCCGTCTTACCACGCTGGTCGTGCCGCCACGCTGGCTGTTCCTGAAGATCGAAACCGATGAAGGTATCACCGGCTGGGGTGAGCCTGTCGTCGAAGGCCGCGCGCAGAGCGTCGCCGCGGCAGTGGACGAATTGTCCGACTACCTGGTGGGGCGCGACCCGCGTAACGTCGAAGACCTCTGGACGGTGATGTACCGCAGCGGCTTCTACCGCGGCGGGCCAATCCTCATGAGTGCCATTGCCGGCATCGATCAGGCGCTGTGGGACATCAAGGGCAAGGCGCTGGGTGTCTCGGTCAGCGAATTGCTCGGTGGCCGGGTGCGCGAGCGCATCCGCGTCTATTCCTGGATCGGCGGTGATCGCCCAGCGGATACCGCCAACGCCGCCCGCGATGCCGTGGCGCGGGGGTTCAGCGCGGTGAAGATGAACGCCAGCGAGGAGCTGCAGTTCGTCGACAGCCACGGCAAGGTCGATGCGGTGCTGGCGAACATGGCCGCCGTGCGCGATGCGGTGGGCAAGAACATCGGCATCGGCGTGGATTTTCACGGGCGCGTGCACAAACCCATGGCAAAGATTCTGATCAAGGAACTCGAACCCTACCGGCCGATGTTCATCGAGGAGCCGGTACTCAGCGATAACTACGAGGCGCTCAAGGAGCTGGCCCCGCTGTCCTGTGCACCCATCGCCCTGGGCGAACGCTTGTATTCACGCTGGGATTTCAAGCGCATCCTCGCCGAGGGCTACGTCGACATCGTCCAGCCCGACACCTCGCACGCCGGCGGCATCACCGAAACGCGCAAGATCGCCAGCATGGCCGAGGCCTACGATGTCGCGCTGGCGCTGCATTGCCCGCTCGGGCCGATTGCCCTGGCCGCGTGCTTGCAGCTGGACGGGGTCTGCTACAACGCCTTCATTCAGGAGCAGAGCCTGGGCATCCACTACAACCAGGGCAACGACCTGCTCGATTACATCAATAACCGCGAGGTGTTCGAGTACGAGGATGGCTTCGTCGCGATCCCGAACGGGCCTGGGCTGGGTATCGAGATCAACGAGGATTACGTGCTGGAGCAGGCGCGTATCGGTCATCGCTGGCGCAACCCGGTCTGGCGTCACGCCGACGGCAGTGTGGCCGAGTGGTGAGCCGCCTGTGAGCTGACCGTGCTCACCGTCCGCCGTGAAGAAAGGCCCCTCGCGGGGCCTTTTCTGCATCAGGGCTTGGGGAACTTGTAGAGGGTGGTCTGGGTGTAGGTCTTGCCCGGATCCAGGCGGGTACTCGGGAAGTTCGGTTGGTTGGGCGAGTCCGGGTAGTGCTGGGTTTCCAGGGTGAAGGCGCTCCAGTGCGGGTACGCCTTGCCGCCCTTGCCGTGGATGCTGCCGTCGAGGAAGTTGCCGGTGTAGAGCTGAACGCCGGGCTCGGTGGTGTACATCAGCAGCCGCCGTCCGGACTCGGGGTCGTGTACTTCGGCGGCCAGCTTGCTGAGGTCGCCGTCGGTGTCCAGCACCCAGTTGAAATCGAAGCCGCCGGCCTTGGCCTCGGCGAATTTCAGCTGCTGATGATCATCCTTTATGTGTTCGCCAAAGCGGGTTGGCTGGAGGAAGTCCATCGGCGTGCCCTTGACCTCGGCCAGCTCGCCGGTGGGGATCAGCTTTTGCGTCACCGGCGTGTAGCGTGAGGCATATAAAGTGGCGACCTGATCGAGCACGCTCGGGTTGCCGGCCCCCGCGAGGTTGAAGTAGCTGTGGTTGGTCAGGTTGAGCACCGTCGGCTTGTCGGTGGTGGCGCGGTACTGGATGCGCAACTCGTTGTCTTCGTTGAGGCTGTAGGTCACGTGGGTGGTCATGGTGCCGGGGAAGCCCATCTCGCCATCGGGCGACACGTAGCTCAACTCGACGCCGACCCAGCCGTCCTCATCGGCGGGCTTGGCCTTCCAGACCCGCTTGTCGAAGCCCTCCGGCCCACCGTGCAGGGCGTTGCTGCCGTCGTTCTGCGGGATCTGATAAGTGGTGCCGTCGAGTTCGAAGCGGCCATCGGCGATGCGATTGCCGAAGCGCCCGATGGTGGCGCCGAAATAGACATTGCCGTTCTTGATGTAGCCGTCGACGTCATCGAAGCCAAGCACGATATCCTCGAGCTTGCCGTTCTTGTCCGGTACCAGCAGCGACTGGAGGATGCCGCCATAAGTGATCACCACGGCCTCGACGCCCTGGCTGTTCTTCAAGGTGTATTTCTCGATGGGCGTGCCGTCCGGCATCTTGCCGAAGCTGCCGTGCTGGTTCGACAGGCCTGCGGCCTGAGCGCCGAATGTACTGATCATAAGCGCGAGGGCAATTCCGTTGAGTAGCAATCTGGGTTGCATGGCTTCACCTGACATTGTTGTTGTTTTTTGCGTGAGCGCACGTCGCCAAGGCTGGTTGGGTAGCGGGCGGCGCTGCGCCGGTTGAAGCCTAGACAGCGGAGCGATTCCCTCCCAATACCAATTACGGCATGTGCGATATGCACATTGATATGGCTAGCAGGTGGTGACACGCGCCACGATCAGGCGCGCTGGCGGGCTTCATGCTGCGCCAGTGCCCACTCGACATGTTCGCGTACCAGTTCGGACGGGTCGTCACGGCGGGCGTGCAGCGCTTCAAGCACCGGGATGCTGGAGGGCGCATTGCCGAGGCCAACGGCCAGGTTGCGCAACCAGTTCTGATAACCGGTTCGCCGCAGCGGCGAGCCTTCGGTGCGGCTGAGGAATTCGTCTTCCGTCCAGCGAAACAGCGTTGCCAGCTCGGCATTGTCGAGGCTGTGGCGGGGTCGGAAGTCGGTCTGCTCGGTCGGTTTGGCGAAGCGATTCCAGGGGCAGACGATCTGGCAGTCGTCGCAGCCGAAGACGCGGTTGCCGACCTTCGAACGGAGCTCGACAGGGATCGGCCCTTTCAGCTCGATGGTCAGGTAGGAGATGCAGCGCCGCGCATCCAGTACGCGCTCGCCGATGAAAGCCTCGGTCGGGCAGATGTCCAGGCAGGCGTGGCAGCTACCGCAGTGGTCACGTTCGGTGGGTGGGTCGACTGGCAGGTCGATGTCCACAAAGAGTTCGCCAAGGAAGAACCAGCTGCCGGCCTTGCGATTGAGCACCAGGGTGTTCTTGCCGATCCAGCCGAGGCCGGCCTGCTGCGCCACGGCTTTTTCCAGCACTGGTGCGCTGTCGACGAAGGCGCGGAAGCCGAAGGGGCCGATCACCTGCTGGATGCGCTCGGCCAGCTGTTGCAGGCGTTTGCGGATCAGCTTGTGGTAGTCGCGGCCCAGCGCGTAGCGGGACACGTAGGCGTTTTCCGGATGCGCCAGTTGCTCGGCCATGCGCGTGTCGCCCGGCAGGTAGTCCATGCGCAGCGAGACCACCCGCAGCGTGCCCGGCACCAGTTGCTCCGGGTGGGAACGTTTGCTGCCGTGGGCAGCCATATAGTCCATCTCGCCGTGATAGCCCGCGGCCAGCCAGCGGTCGAGGTGGGCCTCGTGCTCGCCCAGGTCGACACCGGTGATACCGACCTGCTGGAAGCCGAGCTCGCGGCCCCACTCCTTGATGGAGTCGGCAAGTGCGGCTGGGTCGAGGGTGGTGCTGGGCATGGCTTCGGTCGTCGGTGTTGCGGTGTGCAATGGGCGGGCTGTGTTTCGGTCTGCGGAGTCGCGGCGCGGCTTTCCTGAGGCGGCAATCTTTTCTATCAATCGGCCGCCGACGCGCCGCGGGCGGTCGGCCGGGCGCATGCGTATAATTCTGCCAGATATTCGCTCGGGTGATTCATGTCCCAGACCACCGATACACTCCCCAATCGTCTTTATTCGGCCGCTCAGGTGCGTGACCTCGACGCTCGGCTGATCGCCGCCGGGACGCCTGGTTTCGAACTGATGCAGCGCGCCGCTCATGCCGCCTGGCGTGCCCTGCGCCGGCGCTGGCCGGACGCCGAGGAACTTACCGTGCTGGCCGGACGTGGTAACAACGCCGGAGATGGCTACCTGATCGCAGCGCTGGCGCAGCGTGCCGGTCGCCAGGTTCAGGTCCTGGCGGTGGGCGAACCCCAACAGCTGCAGGGTGATGCCGCCCAGGCATTCAATGAGGCCCAGGCAGCAGGCGTCCGCATCACGCCTTGGTCGTCCGGCGCCGAGCTACGCGGCGTGCTGGTCGATGCGCTGCTTGGCACCGGTATCACCGGTGCGGTCCGCGAGCCTTATGCCAGCGCCATTCGCGCGATGAACGAGAGTGCGCTGCCGATCTTCGCGGTCGATCTGCCGTCAGGGCTGTGTGCCGACACCGGGCGTCTGTTGGGCGAGGTGGTGCGTGCCGATCTGACCGTGACCTTCATCGGTCTCAAGCTGGGCCTGTTTACTGGCGAGGGGCCGGACCGGACCGGCGCGTTGGTCTTCGATGATCTGCAAGCCGATGCGCAGGTAATGGAGCAGAGCGCATGCGCCGCGGTGCGATTGTCCGAAGCGAATTTGCCCGTGCTCACGCCCCGTTCCCCGACCGCGCATAAAGGCAGCTTTGGTCAGGTCTTGGTCATCGGCGGCGATCTCGGTACCGGTGGCGCTGCCTTGCTGACGGCCGAGGCGGCATTGCGCTGCGGTGCGGGCATGGTGACCCTGGCAACCCGGCCGGAACACGTCACCGCTTCGCTGGTGCGGCGCCCGGAAATCATGTGCAGCGGTGTCGAATCCACCTACGCACTGACGGCATTGGCTCAGCGTGCGGATGTATTGGTGATCGGCCCCGGCCTGGGGCAAGCGCCGTGGGGGCGCAGTTTGCTGTCGCTCGCCCCGCAATGCCAGGTGCCACAGGTGTGGGATGCCGATGCGCTGAATCTGCTGGCCGCCGGTGCGGTGGAGTTGCCGAGCGACTGCCTGCTGACCCCGCATCCAGGCGAGGCCGCGCGGTTGCTGGGCATGTCGGTGGCTGACGTGCAGGCTGACCGTCCAGCCGCCGCCCGCGCCTTGGCGGCCCGCTTCAAGTGCGTCGTGCTGCTCAAGGGCGCAGGCACGCTGATCGCTGACCCAGACGGTCGCATGGCGCTATGCGATCGTGGGCATCCGGCGATGGCCAGCGCGGGTCTGGGTGATGTGCTGGCGGGCATTGCGGGTGCGTTACTGGCGCAGGGGCTGGCCCCCTACGGCACGGCGTGTCTGTCGGCCTGGTTGCACGCGTCGGCCGGAGAGCGGCTGGGTGCGCAGGGCAGGGGGCTGGCAGCGGCTGATCTGATACCGATGGTCCGTCAATTGCTCGAGGAGCGTTCGCCATGCCTGAAGTGACGCTGGTTGCGCCGGACGAAGAGGCTATGCTTTCGCTGGGTGCGCGCATCGCCCAAGCGACCGGTGGTCGGGGCGTGATCTACCTGCATGGCGATCTGGGAGCCGGCAAGACCACGCTGTCACGCGGGCTGATTCGAGGCCTGGGGCACGAAGGCAAGGTCAAGAGTCCGACCTTCACCCTGGTCGAACCCTATGAAACCCCCACGGCGCGGGTCTTCCATTTCGATCTGTATCGGTTGGTCGATCCGGAAGAGCTCGAATTTCTCGGCATCCGCGACTATTTCGAGGGTGGTGCGTTGTGCCTGGTAGAGTGGCCGGAACGTGGCGCCGGCATTTTGCCAAAGGCTGACCTGGACATTACCATTACGCCCCACGGGGCCGGCCGTATGCTGCGCCTGACGCCACATGGCGTGCACGGTGAGGGCTGGTGTTCCAGCCTGACCGTCGGCAATCAATGAACATCATGGGGTTGGGTATGCGCATGCGCGCGCTGGTTAGTGGTTTGGCATTGATGCTTGCGGCCGTTCAGGTCTTGGCTGCGTCTGACGTGCAGAGCGTGCGCTTGTGGCGAGCGCCGGATAATACCCGCCTGGTGTTCGATCTTTCCGGTCCGGTGGAGCATAAGATTTTTACGCTTTCGGCGCCTGATCGCATTGTGATCGATGTAGAAGGCGGCAGTCTGCCCAAGCCGTTCGACCAGTTGCCCCTCGACAACACGCCCATTTCCGGTTTGCGCGCAGCGAAGTTCGATGCCGACACGCTCCGCGTGGTCATCGACCTGTCCGCGGCGGTCACGCCGAAGAGCTTTACGCTGCCCCCCAACCAGCAGTACGGCGACCGCCTGGTCGTCGACCTGTTCGACGAAGGCGCCGAGCCGTCGACCACCGCCAGCGTTCCGGCGACCACCACGCCGAGCAAGCCCGCCGCGCCGGTGTCGCCGACGTTGCCGGCGTTGAAACTGCCACCGTTGCCGTCCACCAAGCGCGACATCGTGGTCGCCATCGACGCCGGCCACGGCGGCGAGGATCCGGGGGCCATCGGCCCGGGCAAGACGTACGAGAAAAATGTGGTGCTGCAGATCGCCAAGGAGCTGCAGCGTCAGATCAATGCCGAAAAGGGCTATCGGGGCGAACTCGTGCGTACGGGGGATTACTTCATTCCGCTGCGTAAACGCACTGAAATTGCCCGCAAGAAGGGCGCGGACCTGTTCGTCTCGATACATGCCGACGCTGCGCCGCGTTCTTCCGCTTATGGCGCGTCCGTGTTCGCCTTGTCCGATCGTGGCGCCACCTCTGAAACCGCGCGCTGGCTGGCCGATAGCGAAAACCGCTCGGACCTGATCGGAGGGGCGGGCAACGTCAGCCTGGGCGACAAGGACCAGATGCTCGCGGGTGTCTTGCTGGACCTGTCGATGACCGCCTCCCTGTCGTCCAGTCTCAATGTCGGGCAGAAAGTGTTGAGCAACATGGGTCGGATCACCCCGCTGCACAAATCGCGGGTCGAGCAGGCCGGCTTCATGGTCCTGAAATCTCCTGACATCCCGTCGATCCTGGTCGAGACCGGCTTCATCTCCAATCCATCAGAGGCGCGCAAGCTGCAAACGGCGGCGCATCAGCAATCCCTGGCGCGCTCCATTCACAGCGGCGTGAAGCAGTTCTTCCAGGAAAACCCGCCGCCGGGTACTTACGTGGCCTGGTTGCGTGATTCCGGCAAGATCGTCAGCGCGCCACGCGAGCACGTGGTTCGGTCTGGCGAGAGTCTCGCCTTGCTGGCCGAGCGCTATCAGGTCAGCCTGCCGGCGCTGCGCAGTGCCAACAGTCTGAAAAGCGACGTGATCAAGGTCGGTCAGACGCTGAACATCCCTGCTACCACGCTGGCCTCCCAGCCATGACCGACGTGGCACGCATTCAGTTGTTGAGTCCGCGACTGGCCAACCAGATCGCGGCGGGCGAGGTCGTCGAGCGGCCTGCCTCGGTCATCAAGGAGCTGCTGGAGAACAGCCTCGATTCGGGCGCCACGCGTATCGAGGTGGATGTCGAGCAGGGCGGCGTGAAATTGTTGCGTGTGCGTGACGATGGTTGCGGCATCCCAGCCGATGATCTGCCGTTGGCATTGGCTCGGCACGCGACCAGCAAGATCCGCGACCTGGAGGACCTGGAGCGGGTGATGAGCCTCGGCTTTCGCGGCGAGGCACTGGCCTCGATCAGTTCGGTGTCACGGCTGACACTCACTTCGCGCACCGCCGATGCGGCCGAGGCGTGGCAGGTCGAAACCGAAGGCCGCGAGATGGCTGCCAGGGTCCAGCCCGCGGCGCATCCCGTCGGCACCTCGGTCGAGGTGCGCGACCTGTTCTTCAATACCCCGGCGCGGCGCAAATTCCTGCGCACCGAAAAAACCGAGTTCGACCACCTGCAGGAAGTCATCAAGCGGTTGGCGCTGGCGCGCTTCGACGTTGCCTTTCATCTACGCCACAACGGCAAGCCCATCCTGGCCCTGCACCCGGCCAACGATCCGGCGTCGCGCGGGCGCCGTGTGGCCTCGGTGTGCGGTCCGGCCTTCCTCGAACAGGCGCTCCCGGTCGAGATCGAACGCAACGGCCTGCACCTGTGGGGTTGGGTTGGCTTGCCGACCTTCTCTCGCAGCCAGGCGGATCTGCAGTATTTCTACGTCAATGGACGGATGGTGCGCGACAAGCTGGTGGCACATGCCGTGCGGCAAGCCTATCGCGACGTGCTGTTCAATGGCCGGCATCCGACCTTCGTGCTGTTTCTGGATGTCGATCCGGCGGTGGTCGACGTCAATGTTCATCCGACCAAGCATGAAGTGCGCTTCCGCGATAGCCGCATGGTGCACGATTTCCTCTACGGCACCCTGCATCGTGCGCTCGGCGACGTGCGGCCGGACGACCAACTGGCTGCTCCCGCCAGCACGGGGCCAGCGGTTCAGGTTAGCGGTCGGGAAGCCGGTGAGTTTGCCGGGCAGAACGAGATGAGTCTCGCCGCCAGCGTGCTCGAGCCTCAGGCGCCGCAGCCTGCCTGGCTCGGTGCGGGCGCGGGATATCAGGCCCCTCGAACACAGGCTGCGGGCAGCGTTGCGGAAGCGCAGGGTGCCTATCGGGCGTTCTTTTCGCCGTTGGCCGAGACGAGTGCTGCGGCCCTGCCGGAAAGCCAGGACGACATCCCTCCGCTCGGTTACGCGCTGGCCCAGCTCAAGGGCATCTATATCCTCGCTGAGAACGCGCACGGCCTGGTGCTGGTGGACATGCATGCGGCCCATGAGCGAATCATGTACGAGCGGCTGAAGACCGCGATGGCCAGTGAAGGGCTGCGGGGTCAGCCATTGCTGGTGCCCGAGTCGATTGCCGTCAGCCAGCGCGAAGCTGATTGCGCCGAGGAGCACGTGCGTTGGTTCCAGATGCTGGGTTTCGAACTGCAGCGGCTTGGCCCCGAGAGCCTGGCCATCCGCCAGATTCCGTCCCTGCTCAAGCAGGCGGAGGCCTCACGGCTGGTGCAGGACGTGCTCGCCGACCTGCTCGAATATGGCACCAGTGACCGCATCCAGGCGCACCTCAACGAGCTGCTTGGCACCATGGCCTGTCACGGCGCGGTACGCGCGAATCGACGTCTCACCGTGCCGGAAATGAACGGGCTGCTGCGCGACATGGAGCAGACCGAGCGCAGTGGCCAGTGCAACCATGGGCGTCCAACCTGGACGCAGATGGGTATGGCTGACCTGGACAAGCTTTTTCTTCGCGGTCGCTAGCCTTCTTTCTCGTCCTCGGGTGCCGCCTCCGGACCCGATGCTTCCCGTTCTGAGTCCACATGTCTCGACTACCTCCCGCCATCTTTCTCATGGGCCCGACCGCAGCCGGCAAGACCGATCTGGCGATCGAGCTCGCACAAGTGCTGCCCTGCGACCTGATCAGCGTTGATTCGGCGCTGGTCTACCGGGAGATGGACATCGGTACCGCCAAGCCCTCTGCCGAACTGCTGCAGGCATTTCCGCACCGTCTGATCGACATCCGTGACCCGGCGCAGAGCTACTCGGCGGCGGAGTTCGCGGCCGATGCCCTTGCTGCAATGGCTGAAAGCACGGCTGCCGGGCGCATACCGCTGCTGGTGGGGGGCACGATGCTCTACTTCAAGGCACTGAGCGAAGGACTTGCACAGATGCCATCCGCCGATCCACAGGTTCGCGCGGAGCTGGAGGCGCAAGCCAGAACCGAAGGTCTTGCGGCGCTTCACCGGCAGTTGATGGAGGTCGATCCGGAGTCTGCCGCGCGCATTCATCCCAACGATCCGCAGCGCCTTGTCAGGGCGCTCGAGGTCTACCGCGTCAGCGGCATCAGCATGAGTGAGCACCGTGCTCGACAAAGGCAGCAAAAAGCCGGAGCGGGCACGCCAGACGGCGGCGTCTTGCCTTATACTGTCGCGCAGTTGTCCGTTGCGCCCGCGCAGCGGCAGGTCCTGCATCAGCGTATCGAACAGCGCTTCGTGGCGATGGTTGAACAGGGCTTCGTCGAAGAGGTCGAATATCTTCGCGGGCGTGCTGATCTGCATCCCGAACTGCCTTCCATGCGTGCCGTGGGCTATCGTCAGGTCTGGAGTTACCTGGACGGTGCCTGCTCACGAGAGGAGATGGTGCAGCGCGGCGTCATTGCTACTCGACAGCTGGCCAAGCGTCAGCTGACCTGGCTGCGAGGATGGGAGGGGGTTCACTGGCTGGAAAGCTCGGCCTGCGACAATCTGCCGCGAGCATTGAAATACTTGGAGAGGCTCACCATATTGAGCTGACACTGCAATTTGACCGGCTATTCTCAAATCACTGATCAGCCGAGTTCGATTCTAAAAATTAATGAAAAAGATCCTTTAAGGAGTGCGGCACATGTCAAAAGGGCATTCGCTACAAGACCCTTACCTGAACACCCTGCGTAAGGAACGCGTTCCGGTTTCCATCTATCTGGTCAATGGCATCAAACTGCAGGGCCAGATCGAGTCTTTCGACCAATTCGTCATCCTGCTGAAGAACACGGTCAGCCAGATGGTTTACAAGCATGCTATCTCGACGGTCGTTCCCGGTCGTCCGGTTCGCTTGCCTGCCGCTGGCGATGCGGAGCAGTCCGAGTCGGGTAACGACTAAAGGGGGCTTTCATTGTTCTTCGAACGTCCCGGTGGTGGTGAGCGGGCTATCCTGGTTCATCTGGATGGTCAGGATCCAGCGGCGCGTGAGGACCCTCAAGAGTTTCGGGAGCTGGCGCGTTCGGCCGGCGCCGAAACCGTTGGCTTCGTCAATGTAGCCAGGCACCAGCCTTCGGCCCGGTTCCTGATTGGCAGCGGCAAGGTCGACGAGCTGCATGACCTCGTCAAAGATGGCGAGGTCGAGCTCGTCATCTTCAATCACACTCTGACACCCAGTCAGGAGCGCAACCTCGAGCGAGCGCTCGAATGCCGCGTGCTCGACCGCACCGGCCTGATCCTGGACATCTTCGCTCAGCGCGCGCGGACCCACGAAGGCAAGCTGCAGGTCGAACTGGCCCAGCTGGAGCACATGAGTACGCGGTTGGTGCGTGGCTGGACTCACCTCGAGCGCCAGAAGGGTGGTATCGGCCTGCGGGGGCCGGGTGAGACGCAGCTTGAAACCGACCGGCGCCTGTTGCGGGTGCGCATCCGTCAGATCAAGCAGCGACTGGAGAAGGTTCGCGGCCAGCGCGAGCAGGCTCGTCGTGGTCGGCGCCGTGCCGATATCCCTCTGGTTTCGCTGGTGGGTTACACCAACGCCGGTAAGTCGACGCTGTTCAATGCGCTGACCGAATCTGAGGTCTACGCCGCCAATCAATTGTTCGCGACGCTCGATCCAACCTTGCGCCGGCTGGAGCTCGGTGATCTCGGGCCTGTAGTGCTCGCTGACACGGTGGGTTTCATTCGCCATTTGCCGCACAAGCTAGTCGAGTCGTTTCGCGCCACGCTGGAAGAATCCAGCAATGCCGATCTCTTGTTGCATGTCATCGATGCGCACGAGCCTGAACGGGACCAGCAAATCGAGCAGGTGTTGGCCGTGCTGACCGAAATCGGCGCCCAGGAACTGCCGATACTCGAGGTCTACAACAAGGTCGATCTGCTCGAAGGCATCGAGCCGCAGATTCAGCGCAATGCCGATGGCGTGCCGCAGCGGGTCTGGATATCGGCACAACAGGGGTTGGGCCTCGATCTATTGAAACAGGCCATCGCCGAGTTGCTGGGCAATGACCTGTTCGTCGGAACGCTTCGGCTTCCTCAGTCCCTCGGCCGTCTACGTGCGCAGCTGTTCGAGCTGGGCGCGGTGCAATCGGAAGCGCATGACGAAGAGGGTGGCAGCCTGCTCACCGTTCGTTTGCAGCGTGTCGAGCTGCACCGGTTGATCAGTCGCGCGGGTTTCGAAGCGGAGCAATTCTTCGATCAACACACTTTGCAATAAAGCTCGGGGGCTTTTAAGCCGTTCGTTACGGGCTTTTCGGTAGCATTGGCGGGCGCGCCGCGGGCGCGTCTTTAGCTTTATCTGAATGGAGAGCGCTATGGCTTGGAATGAGCCGGGTGGCAACTCGAATAACCAGGATCCCTGGGGTAGCGGCGGCGGTGGCCGGCGTGGCGGCGGCGATCAGAAGGGTCCGCCGGACCTGGATGAGGCTTTCCGCAAATTGCAGGACAGCCTCAATGGCATGTTCGGTGGCAAGAAGCGTAGCGGCGGTTCGTCAGGTGGCGGATCCGGGCGGCGCGGTGGATTCGGGTTGGCCTGGGTCGGCCTGGTGCTGCTGCTGGCCGTCTGGCTGTTCAATGCGATCTACATCGTTGATGAGCAGGAGCAGGCGGTGATCTTGCGCTTCGGCAAGTACCACGAAACAGTGGGGCCGGGTCTGAATATCTATTTCCCGCCATTCGATCGCAAGTTCCAGGCTAACGTCACCCGGGAGCGCTCCTATAGCAAGCAGGGGCAGATGCTGACCGAGGACGAGAACATCATCGAGGTTCCGCTGACCGTTCAGTACAAGATCAACGACCTGCAGGCGTTCGTGCTCAATGTCGAGGATCCGGAAGCGTCCCTGCAGCACGCTACCGACAGCGCCGTGCGGCACGTCGTAGGCTCAACGGCGATGGACCAGGTGCTGACCGAGGGGCGTGAGGCGATGGCGGGCGAAGTGAAGGAGCGCTTGCAGCGTTTCCTCGACAACTACGGTACCGGCATCATCGTCACGCAGGTCAACCTGCAAAGCGCTGCTGCGCCGCGCGAAGTACAGGAAGCCTTCGATGACGTGATTCGAGCGCGGGAAGACGAGCAGCGCGAAAAGAATCAGGCGGAGTCCTACGCCAATGGGGTGATTCCCGAAGCGCGTGGTCAGGCTCAGCGCATGCTGGAAGAGGCGAGCGGCTACCGCGATGCGGTGATCTCGCGCGCCCAGGGTGAGGCGGACCGCTTCTCCAAGCTGGTCGCCGAATACCGCAAAGCGCCGGAAGTGACGCGTGAACGCCTGTATCTCGAGACGATGCAGGAGGTCATGGGCAATACCAGCAAAGTGCTCGTAACGGGTGAGAAGGGGCAGAACAACCTGCTCTATCTGCCGCTGGACAAGATGATCAATAGCCGCGGTGCTACATCCGAGCGGTCGCCTGCTGCATCTGCGTCGGGCGCCTCGACACAGGCGACGCGCCTGCCGCCGGAGCTGGATCCACGTGAAGTGCGTACAAGGGAGGTCCGCTAATGAGCAATAAATCCCTGACCGCCCTGATTGTGGGTGTGGTGCTGGCGATCGTGCTGTGGAACAGCTTTTACATCGTTTCCCAGACCGAGCGTGCGGTGATGCTGCGCTTCGGCCGTATCGTCGAGCCGGATGTCAAACCGGGACTTCATCTGAAGATTCCGTACGTGAACAGCGTGCGCAAGTTCGATGCGCGTCTCATGACGCTCGATACCAGTACGGCTCGCTTCCTGACGCTGGAAAAGAAAGCGCTGATGGTCGACTCCTACGCCAAGTGGCGGGTGGATGATGCCGAGCGCTTCTATACGGCGACGTCGGGCATCAAGCAGATCGCCGATGAGCGTCTTGCGCGCCGCCTGGAGGCTGCGTTGCGCGATCAGTTCGGTAAGCGCACGCTGCACGAGTCGGTGTCGGGACAGCGCGATGAGCTGATGGGGTTGGTGACCAACAGCTTGAATCGTGCGGCACAGCAGGAGCTTGGTATCGAGGTGGTTGATGTTCGGGTCAAGGGAATCGATCTGCCTCGTGAAGTGAACCGCAGCGTGTTCGAGCGGATGAGTTCCGAGCGTGAACGCGAAGCGCGCGAGCACCGGGCAAAAGGTAAAGAGCTGGCCGAAGGTATTCGCGCCGATGCCGATCGCCAGCGTCGAGTGCTGCTGGCCGAGGCGTTCCGCGAGGCCGAGGAGTTGCGCGGTGATGGTGATGCGCAAGCCGCTGCCATCTATGCGGCGGCCTATGGGCAGGATCGGGAGTTCTATGCCTTCCATCGCAGCCTGCAGGCCTACCGCGAAAGCTTCGCAAACAAGGACGACGTATTGGTGCTTGACCCCAAAAGCGAGTTTTTCCGCTACCTGGAGTCTGCTACCGCGCAATGATCGGGCGGTCGCCCGGATGGACGATGCCGTCCACCGGGTGACCCGTTGGCGAAACATTGCTATGATCCGCGAGCCGGGGAAGCCCCGGCTTTTTTGCGTCTGCGCCCCAGTGGAAGTAGGCGGGTCCGGGCATGGTCAGCCATGCTGATCTCCCTTGCGGGCATGGCGCTGTCGCCGTGATCCGAACACATCGCACGCGACCGATGGGCGGCCCATGCCGTACCTCGGTGTTCGTCTGCTTGAATAGGCTTGCCGTATCGAGAGGTGATGGCGAAATGGCAACGGTAGACCGCTGGCTTCTGCCAGATGGCATCGAAGAGGTGCTGCCGCCCGAGGCGGCGCGTATCGAAACCGCACGACGTCGCGTGCTGGATCTGTTCCAGTGCTGGGGCTATGAGCTGGTCATCACCCCGCATGTCGAATTTCTCGAATCACTGCTCACGGGCGCGGGGCAGGATCTCGATCTGAAAACGTTCAAAGTCATTGATCCGCTGTCTGGCCGGCAGATGGGGTTGCGCGCCGATATCACGCCGCAAGTGGCGCGCGTCGATGCCCACACACTGCGCCGCGAGGGTCCCAGTCGCCTTTGCTATGCCGGCAGTGTCCTGCACGCCAAGCCGCAGGCACTCGCGACGTCCCGTAGCCCGATTCAGCTGGGCGCGGAGCTTTACGGCGACAGCAGTACCTCCAGCGATCTGGAGGTGATCAGCTTGATGCTCGAAACCCTCGCGCTGGCCGATGTGCCGGATGTGCACATGGATCTGGGGCATGTTGGTATCTATCGCGGCCTGGCGCGTGCTGCAGGCCTCTCCGGCGATGCTGAGCAGCGTCTGTTCGATGCGCTGCAGCGCAAGGCGATGGATGAGATTTCCCTGCTGACGGCGGATGTCGAGCCGGCTTTGGCGAGCATGTTGCGTGCTCTGGCGCGTCTCTGTGGTGGCCGTGAGACCTTGGACGCTGCGCGCTCGGCGCTCGCTGGCGCACCGGCGGTGGTGCTCGAGTCGCTCGAGGATCTGGTCCGGATTGCCGATGAATTGGCGGTGCGGTACCCGCAGCTGCCGTTGTATTTCGATCTGGGCGAGCTGCGCGGCTACCACTATCACACCGGGGTCGTGTTTGCGGTGTTCGTGCCAGGCGTCGGTCAGTCGATTGCTCAGGGCGGACGTTATGACGACATTGGGGCTGACTTCGGGCGGGCGCGTCCGGCGACGGGCTTCTCTACCGACCTGAAAACGCTGGTCAGCCTTGGTAATGCCGAACTCGTCGCCCCGCGTGTCGGTATCTGGGCGTCGCACTGCTCCGACCCTTCCCTGTGGCGCGCCATCTGTAGGCTGCGTGAGCAAGGTGAGCGCGTGGTGCAGGCGCTGGATGGAGAGCGGGACGACGCAGCGCTGAGCGCTGGCTGCGACCGGCAACTGCTGATGCAAGAGGGCTCCTGGGTCGTAACGCCGTTGCCCCGTTAGCGGGCTGCGCCCGAGCGCGCCAGATCGTATTCCAGTTTTTTCCGCCGGTCGTTAACCGGCATGCTTCGCCAAGAGGACAAGGTTTATGGGTAAGAATGTCGTGGTCCTGGGCACCCAGTGGGGTGATGAGGGCAAGGGCAAGATCGTCGATCTGCTGACCGACCAGGCGGCGGCGGTGGTGCGTTTTCAGGGCGGCCATAATGCGGGTCACACGCTGGTCATCGATGGCGAGAAAACCGTGTTGCACCTGATCCCGTCCGGCATCCTGCGTGAGAACGTGGAATGTCTGATCGGCAATGGTGTGGTTGTTGCCCCCGACGCGCTGATGCGTGAGATCACCAAGCTCGAGGAAAAGGGTGTGCCGGTGCGCGAGCGTCTGCGTATCAGTCCTGCCTGTACCTTGATCCTGCCGTACCACGTCGCGCTGGACCAGGCGCGCGAAGCCTCCCGCTCCGAGGGCAAGATCGGGACCACTGGTCGTGGCATCGGTCCGGCCTACGAGGACAAGGTTGCACGTCGGGGTCTGCGCATCGGTGATCTGTTCAATTCCGAGCGCTTTACCGTCAAGTTGCGCGAATTGCTCGAATACCACAACTTCATCCTGCAGAACTTCTACAAGGTCGAGCCCGTCGATTTCCAGAAGACGCTCGACGAGGCCCTGGCCTACGCCGAAATCCTCAAGCCGATGATGATCGATGTCTCGGCACGCCTGCACGAGCTGCGCAAGCAGGGCGCTCGGATCATGTTCGAGGGCGCGCAGGGCTCGTTGCTCGATATCGACCATGGCACCTATCCGTACGTGACCAGCTCCAGCACCACGGCCGGTGGAACCTCGACAGGCTCTGGCTTCGGTCCGCTGTACCTGGACTACGTGCTCGGCATCACCAAGGCCTACACGACACGCGTCGGCTCCGGTCCGTTCCCGACCGAGCTGTTCGATGAGGTCGGCGCCCGCCTTGCCGAGCGTGGGCACGAGTTCGGTTCGACGACCGGGCGCGCGCGTCGCTGCGGTTGGTTCGATGCGGTCATTCTGCGTCGCGCCATCGAGATCAACAGCGTTTCGGGCATCTGCCTGACCAAGCTGGATGTGCTCGACGGGCTGGAAACCATCCGTATCTGCGTGGGCTACAAGGATCGTAACGGTGAGGTTCTGGTCGATGCACCGACCGATGCGGACAGCTATCAAGGGCTGCAGCCTGTCTACGAAGAGCTGCCCGGCTGGTCCGAGTCCACGGTCGGCCTGAAGGCGCTCGAAGAGCTGCCCGCCAATGCGCGTGCTTACATCAAGCGGCTGGAAGAGCTGGTCGAGGCGCCGATCGACATCATATCGACCGGCCCGGACCGCAACGAAACCATCGTGCTGCGCCATCCGTACGCCTGATAGGCTGTTGGATGAAAGGCCGCCTCCGGGCGGCCTTTTCGTTTCCGCTTGATCTAACGTGTCGAGGCGCGGAGGCGAACGCAGAACGCAGAACGCAGAAACGAAAAAACCGAGCCATTGGCTCGGTTTTTTCTGAAGAGTGGTGCCCAGGAGAAGACTCGAACTTCCACGGTGTTGCCACCGCTAGGACCTGAACCTAGTGCGTCTACCAATTCCGCCACCTGGGCACATTGCGATGATTGCTCATCGGCTTTTTTTGTCGATTGCTGGTCGAGGCCGACAAACCTCGTGCTTATGAAAGTCTTGGCAAAGCCAGGAATCTCATCGGTGTAAATGGTGCCCAGGAGAAGACTCGAACTTCCACGGTGTTGCCACCGCTAGGACCTGAACCTAGTGCGTCTACCAATTCCGCCACCTGGGCACTGCAAACGATGATAGTTCATCGTTTCCGTGTTACAACGTCTACCAGACATTGTGGGCGCGAACTATACGGGCGAGGTTATGCCTTGTAAAGCCCCGTCGGGGAAAAATAATTCGCTCGAAAGCTGCCGTCGGCATGCGTTTCGCGCTTCAATAGAGACAGGGCGTTCTGCCCCTATACATGAATGAAAGGTGACATCTCTTAATGGCCGATTGGCAATCCCTCGACCCCGAGGCCGCACGTGAAGCGGAAAAGTACGAAAACCCCATCCCTAGCCGCGAGCTGATACTGCAGCACCTGAGTGAACGCGGCTCCCCAGCGGCCCGTGAGCAGCTGGTGGAAGAGTTCGGATTATCCTCCGAAGACGATATTGAGGCTCTGCGCCGCCGCTTGCGTGCGATGGAGCGTGACGGTCAGCTGATCTATACCCGGCGCGGCACCTATGCCCCGGTGGACAAGCTGGACCTGGTATGCGGTCGAATCAGCGGCCATCGCGACGGTTTCGGATTCCTCATTCCGGATGACGGCAGCGATGACCTGTTTCTCAGTCCGGCGCAGATGCGCCTGGTTTTCGATGGTGACCGCTGTCTGGCGCGAGTGGCCGGGCTCGATCGCCGTGGCCGCCGTGAGGGGGCCATCGTTGAAGTGATCAGCCGTGCCCACGAGACCATCGTCGGCCGGTATCAGGAAGAAAGCGGTATCGGTTTCGTCATGGCTGACAACCCGAAAATCCAGCAGGAGGTCCTGGTCACCCCGGGCCGCTCCATGGATGCCAAGCCGGGTCAGTTCGTCGAGATCAGGATCACCCATTGGCCAACCCAGCGCTTCCAGCCGCAGGGCGATGTGGTCGAGGTGATCGGTAACTACATGGCGCCAGGCATGGAAATCGACGTCGCGTTGCGCAGCTTCGACATTCCGCATGTCTGGCCTGAAGCGGTGAAGCGCGAAGCGGCCAAGCTCAAGCCGGAGGTGGAGGAAAAGGACAAGCTCAAGCGCGTCGATCTGCGCCACCTGCCGTTTGTCACCATCGACGGAGAAGATGCGCGCGACTTCGATGACGCCGTCTACTGCGAGAAACTCAGCGGCTGGAAGCTGTTCTCCGGTGGTTTCCGGCTATACGTCGCCATCGCCGATGTGTCGCATTACGTGAAGGTAGGTTCCGCGCTGGATCAGGAAGCCGAAGTGCGTGGCACCTCGGTGTATTTCCCCGAGCGGGTGGTCCCGATGCTGCCCGAAGAGCTGTCCAACGGGCTCTGCTCACTGAATCCGCATGTCGATCGGCTGGCCATGGTCTGCGAAATCACCCTGAGCAAGTCGGGGAAGATGACCGACTATCAGTTCTACGAAGCGGTGATTCACTCCCACGCCCGGCTGACCTACAACAAGGTCAGCAGTATGTTGGAGCAGCCATCGTCGGCTGACGGCAAGCGCCTGATCGGCGAGTACGGCGCGGTAGTGCCACACCTCAAGCAGCTGTACGCGCTGTACAAGATATTGCTCAAGGCGCGGCACACGCGTGGCGCAATCGACTTCGAAACCCAGGAAACCCGGATCGTCTTCGGAGCGGAGCGCAAGATCGCGGCGATCAAGCCCACCGAGCGCAACGATGCGCACAAGCTGATCGAGGAATGCATGCTGTGCGCCAACGTGGCCACGGCGCGTTTCCTACAGGATCACCAGATTCCCGGTCTGTATCGCGTCCATGACGGTCCGCCGTTGGAGCGCCAGGAGAAATTGCGTGCCTTCCTCGGCGAGTTGGGGTTGACCTTGCACAAGGGCAAGGAAGGGCCGACCCCCAAGGATTACCAGGCGTTGCTCGAACGTATCCAGGATCGGCCCGATTTCCATGTGATTCAGACGGTCATGCTGCGCTCGCTCAGCCAGGCGGTCTACAGTCCGGACAACAACGGACACTTCGGTCTGAACTACGAGGCGTACGCGCACTTTACTTCGCCGATTCGCCGTTATCCGGATCTGCTGATCCATCGCGCGATACGCAGTGTGATCCGTTCCCGGCGCGACACGCCACACGTTCGCAGGGCCGGCGCTACCAGCATGCCCAAAGCGCGAATCTACCCTTATGACGAAGCGGCATTGGAGCAGCTCGGCGAGCAGTGCTCGATGACCGAGCGCCGTGCCGACGAAGCCACCCGTGACGTGGTCAACTGGCTCAAGTGCGAGTTCATGAAAGACCGCGTGGGCGAGACCTTCCCGGGCGTTATCACCGCGGTAACCGGGTTCGGGTTGTTCGTCGAGCTGACCGATATCTACGTCGAGGGGCTGGTGCATGTCACTGCGATGCCGGGTGACTACTACCACTTCGATCCGCTCCATCATCGCCTGTCCGGCGAGCGTAGCGGGCGCAGCTTCCGCCTCGGCGATAGCGTCGAAGTGCGGGTGATGCGTGTCGATCTCGACGAGCGCAAGATCGACTTCGAGTTGATCAGCGGCGGTAGCAAGGGCACGAGTGCCGGGCGTGCCGCGGTCGATGATCGGGCTCCGCGCAAGGAAGGACGTAACAAGAAGGCGGCCGACAGCGCTTCGGCAAAGTCCGCGGAACCTGTCAGTGCGGACGTGCGCAAGAGTCGCGAAATCAAGAAAGCCCTGCTCGCCGATGCCAAGGGAGGCGCTGCGAAGAGCAAGCCAAAGCGCGGTTCGGCCAAGCCGAAGGCGTCAGGCAAGGCATCTGCCAAACCGGACGGCAGTGCGCCGCGCAAGCGTAAGGCCAAGTCATGAGCGATCTGGAGAAGATCTACGGCGTGCATGCCGTCGAGGCGTTGTTGCGTCACCATCCGAAGCGGGTCAAGCAGGTCTGGCTGGCTGAGGGGCGTGATGATCCTCGCGCGCAAACGCTGATCCAGCTGGCTGCTCAGGCGAAGGTGCGCATTGGGCAGTGTGAGCGTCGCGAGATGGATGCCTGGGTCGAAGGCGTGCATCAGGGCGTAGTCGCCGAGGTGAGCCCCAGTCAGGTCTGGGGCGATGCGATGCTCGAGGAGTTGCTGGACCGTACCGAGGGCGCGCCGCTGCTGCTCGTGCTCGACGGTGTCACGGACCCGCACAACCTGGGCGCCTGCCTGCGTACTGCCGATGCGGCCGGTGCGCTGGCAGTCATCATCCCCAAGGACAAGTCCGCCACCCTGAATGCCACCGTGCGCAAGGTGGCTTGCGGTGCGGCCGAGGTCATCCCGCTGGTAGCCGTCACCAATCTCGCGAGAACGTTGGAAAAGCTGCAACAGCGCGGCTTGTGGATCGTCGGTACGGCGGGTGAGGCCGAGCAGGATATCTACGAGCAGGACCTCAGCGGCCCGATCGTGCTGGTGATGGGCGCCGAGGGCAAGGGTATGCGGCGCCTGACTCGCGAGCATTGTGATTATCTGGTCCGACTGCCCATGGCCGGCAGCGTCAGTAGCCTCAATGTATCGGTGGCCACCGGTGTGTGCCTGTTCGAGGCGCTGCGCCAACGCCGCTCGACGAGCCGTCAGTAAGGCGGCTTGGCGGACCGCCGATCCCTCCCTGGTGCCGTTCGTGTCGAAACGGATCGCCGCCGCCGAGGTCAATTATCCGTTCCGGGGCTGACTGGCGGCCTCTCGGGTTAAATGTTTGGCTGGTGCCTGGTCGATACGCCAGGCGCCGGCGACTGATCGCGACCGTCTACCGGCTCGCATCATGGAGGTTGTATGCCGCAACGCCCACCGTTCGAGGCACTGTTCAGGACGTCTCCGAACGCTTATCTGCTGTTGGATCCGGCGCTCACCATTCTGGATGCCAACGAGGCGTATCTGCGGCTGACGTCGCGTACGCTCGAGGATCTTGTCGGCCGGCGCATCCATGAGGCCTTCGCGGCCAACCCGCAGGTGCCGGAAACGAGCCATGTCGACGAACTGCTGGAATCGTTTGCCCGGGTGCTGCGCAGCAAGGCGGCCGATACGTTACCCATCATTCGCTATTCGATCGCCGAGAGCTCGGCGGATGGCGCGCCACACCAGGACCGATACTGGAGCGCTACACACACGCCGGTGCTCGACGATCAGGGTGAGATCGCTGCCATCTTGCAGCACACGATGGACATTACCGAACTGCAGACGCTGAAAGCGTCGCTGCGCTCGGCGGATATCGGCGGCCAGCCCTTGCAGCAGGTCGAGGCCTCGATCATTTCTCGCGCCAGATCGATGCAGGACGAGGGCAATCAGCTGCGCCAGCTGTTCGCTCAAGCGCCGGGCTTCATCTGCTTTCTGCGCGGTCCGGAACATGTCTTCGAACTGGTCAACGAGGCCTATCAACAGCTTACGGGGCATCGCGAGCTGATCGGCAAGCGGGTGCTCGATGGTCTGCCTGAGCTGGCGGGGCAGGCCTTCGTGGGGTTGCTGGACCAGGTCTACCAAACCGGCGAGCCCTACATCGGCAGGGGCACGCGGGCGATGCTGCAGCGGCGTCCCGATATGCCACCTGAAGAGGTCTTCGTCGATTTCGTGTTCCAGCCGGTCCTCGAGCGAGACGGCCAGGTCTCCGGTATTTTCGTTCAGGGCAGTGACGTGACCGAGCAGCGGCGCAACGAGCAGGAGCTGCAGGCGCACCGTGAGCGACTGGAGGATCTGGTCCGTGAGCGAACACAGGAATTGACGCATAGCGAATCCGAGCGACGCATTGCCGAGGCGGCTCTGATGCAGTCACAGAAGCTCGAGGCGGTTGGCAAGCTGACCGGTGGGATCGCCCATGACTTCAACAACATGCTGCAGATCATTGGTGGAAACCTGCAGCTGTTACGCCGCAATATCGGCGCCGACGAGACGGCCCAGCGCCGCCTCGATTCGGCAGTCGGCGGGGTGGAAAAGGGCGCTCGTCTGGCTTCCCAGCTGCTCGCTTTCGCCAGCCGCCAGCCGCTTCAGCCGCAGCCGGTCGACCTGGGCGAGCTGCTCGGCGACATGAGCGAGTTGTTGAATGGCGCGTTGGGCCGGGCAGTGCAAGTCGATGTCGATACCCAGCCGGGCCTCTGGCCGGTTTGCGCCGATGTCGGCAATCTGCAAGCGGCGATACTCAATCTGGCGGTCAACGCCCGGGATGCGATGGTGGGGGGAGGTGCTTTGTCCCTGCGTCTGCGCAACCGCGAGCTGACTGCCGAACAGCTTGCAGGTCAGCCGGATCTGGCGGCGGGCGCATACGTGGAGCTGAGCGTTGTCGACGAAGGCGAAGGGATGAGTCCCGAGGTCTTGTCGCGTGCGTTCGAGCCGTTCTTCACCACGCGCCAGGCCGCCAATGCCTCGGGCCTGGGGCTGAGCATGGTTTACGGCTTCGTCAAGCAGAGTGGCGGTTTCGTCGTGCTCGACAGCGAGGTGGGGCGCGGTACCTCGGTCCGGGTTTATTTGCCTGGTAGCGTTGCTGAGCGCCGGGAGGCAGTCGGGGTATCGCACGCGGAGCCATCGGCCGTCGACGCTTCGGATGCTGCAGGGGCAGCGCAGGAGCAGCCTGGCGGTCTGGCTATTCTGTTCGTAGAAGACGATCCGACGTTGCGCATGCTTACTGGCGAGGTGATGGAAGAACTCGGGCATGATGTCAGCCTTTGCGAGTCGGCGGAGGCGGCGCTGGAGTTGCTCGATAAGCGCCGCTTCGACGTGCTGCTGACCGATGTAGGGCTGACCGGCATGAGCGGAATCGAGCTGGTGCGGCAGGCCAGGGCGCGCGATGCGGCGCTCAGCATGGTAATCGCGTCCGGCTATGCCATCAGCGCACGCGATGAAGGCCTCGAGGACTTGCGGACCATGCTCAAGCCCTACGATATCCATCAGGTCCGGTCCTTGCTCGACGATATTCAGGTCGAGCGGTCGCGTTCCGGCTCGGTGGGCTGAGGCTGGTTAAATAATCACCAATGCGCCTTGCGTGCTTGGCCCGTCTTCTCTAGAATTGCGCCCCTTGCCCGGATGGCAGGCGTTTGCGCGCCTCTCTGGCAGGCAAGACAACATACTCATTCACTCCTTGCCTGATCCGTTTCGTGCGGCAGGCTGCAACCCGTAAGGAGCAACAATGCGTCATTACGAAATCATCTTTCTGGTCCACCCCGACCAGAGCGAGCAGGTTGGCGGCATGGTGGAGCGTTACACCAAGCTGATCGAAGAAGACGGTGGCAAAATCCATCGCCTGGAAGACTGGGGCCGTCGTCAGCTGGCTTACGCCATCAACAACGTTCACAAGGCTCACTACGTGATGCTGAACGTCGAGTGCAGCGGCAAGGCACTGGCCGAGCTGGAAGACAACTTCCGCTACAACGACGCCGTCATCCGTAACCTGGTCATCCGTCGCGACGAAGCCGTGACCGAACAGTCCGAGATGCTCAAGGCCGAGGAAAACCGCAGCGAGCGCCGTGAGCGTCGTGATCGCCCTGAATCTGACTCTGCCGACAACGACAGTGACAGCGACAGCCGCGACAACAACGCTGACGAGTAATCCACGGACTTATTGAGGAGCCTATTTCATGGCACGTTTTTTCCGCCGTCGTAAGTTCTGCCGTTTCACTGCAGAAAACGTGAAAGAGATCGACTACAAGGATCTCAACACGCTGAAGGCCTACATTTCCGAAACCGGCAAGATCGTTCCTAGCCGTATCACCGGAACCAAAGCACGTTATCAGCGCCAGCTGGCTACCGCTATCAAGCGCGCCCGCTTCCTGGCCCTGCTGCCCTACACCGACAGCCACGGCCGTTGATCGAACTGTTCGGCAAACGTAAAGGATAGATCGCATGCGCGCCTTGGCTGACTTCATCATGCGCGGCCGTATGCAAGCGATTGTTGTGGTAGCCGGTGCGGCGGCACTGCCAATGTTGTTCTGGCTGTGCGCTGCGGCGGGAAGCCTGGTGTTGCTGCGTCGCGGGTTGAATGACGCGCTGGGTGTGTTGGTCTGGGCTTTGTTGCCTGCACTGGCCTGGTGGTATTTCGGCGATCCGCGCACGCTGCTGGTGCTGTTGGGATCGTTCGGGTTGGCGCTGCTGTTGCGTAACCAGAACGCCTGGCACCGAGTGATGCTGTGCAGTGTGGGGCTTGGGTTGTTGTACGCCTGGGCGCTTGGAATGGTGTTCGGCGAGCCGATTGCGGCGCTCGCTGCCGAGTTGCAGAAAGTGTTGCCCGACATGCTGTCGGATGCCTATCAGCAGCTTTCGGCGCAAGAGCAAGCACGGCTGGGCGCGTTGCTGATACCGGTCCTGACCGGCTTGTTGGCGGCGTTGCTGCAGATCACCACACTGCTCAGCCTGATGCTCGGGCGCTACTGGCAGGCGCTGTTGTACAACCCGGGAGGTTTCGGCCTCGAGTTTCGTGCGCTGCGTTTCTCACCGGCGTCGGCGATGGTGCTCCTTGCGGGCATGCTGTTAGCGCCAAGCCTGGGAGTACAGGTGGCGATGCTGGCTCCGCTGTGCAGTGTTCCGCTGGTGTTCGCCGGCATTGCGCTGGTGCACGGACTGGTCGCACAGAATCGGATGTCGCGGTTCTGGCTGGTGGGGCTCTACGTCACGCTGGCGCTGTTCATGCAGTTGATTTATCCGTTACTGGCCATCTTGGCCATTGTCGACAGCTTGTTTGATTTTCGCGGTCGGGCATCTCGTGATGACGATGCGGGACCTGCGAACGGTGAAGGTTAAGTTAAAGAGGTAAGACTCAAATGGAAGTCATCCTGCTGGAAAAAGTCGCAAACCTGGGCAACCTGGGCGACAAGGTAAACGTCAAGTCTGGTTACGGCCGCAACTACCTGCTGCCGCAGCGCAAGGCTACTGCTGCAACCCCGGCCAACATCGCCGAGTTCGAAGCTCGCCGTGCGGAACTGGAAAAAGCGGCTGCCGAGCGTAAGGCTTCTGCCGAAACGCGTGCTGCTCAGCTGGCCGAGCTGGAAGTCACCATCACTGCTACCGCAGGCGATGAGGGCAAACTGTTCGGTTCCATCGGTACGCATGACATCGCCGACGCGCTGACCGCCTCCGGCGTGGAAGTGGCCAAGAGCGAAATCCGTCTGCCGAACGGCACCATCCGTCAGGTTGGTGAGTACGACGTGGCCGTGCACCTGCACACCGACGTTGAAGCGACCGTCAAGCTGATCGTGATCGCAGGCTGAGACCGGCCGGCGTCTGGCACCCCTGGTGCCTGACGCGTAACATCGGGCACGTTTCCACGTGAGTGGAGCGTGCCCTTTGTTTTTGTGAACGTTGAAGAATTAACGAGTGCCATGAACGACATCAGTGTGCCCCAACAGTACGACCTGGAAACCGCAGCGCTCAAGGTGCCGCCGCATTCCATCGAGGCCGAACAGGCCGTGCTTGGCGGATTGATGCTGGACAACAACGCCTGGGAGCGAGTGCTCGATCAGGTGTCCGATGGTGACTTCTATCGTCATGATCATCGGCTGATTTTCCGCGCCATTTTCACCCTGGCCGAACGCAACTCGCCGTTCGATGTGGTGACCTTGTCCGAACAACTGGACAAGGAAGGCCACCTCTCCCAAGTGGGTGGGCTGGCCTATCTCGGTGAACTGGCGAAGAACACGCCGTCAGTCGCCAACATCAAGGCCTACGCGCAGATCATCCGCGAGCGCGCCACGCTGCGCCAATTGATCGGCATCAGCAACGAGATTGCCGACAGCGCCTATGCGCCCCAGGGGCGCACGGGGGAGGAGATACTCGATGAAGCCGAGCGGCTGATCTTCCAGATTGCCGAGGCGCGTCCCAAAACGGGCGGGCCGATGGGCATCAACGACATCCTGGTCAAGGCGATCGATCGTATCGATTCGCTGTTCAACGCCGGTGAGGCGATTACCGGCCTGTCGACGGGTTTCACCGACCTGGACGAGGCCACCAGCGGCCTGCAGGCGGCCGATCTGATCATCGTCGCCGGCCGTCCTTCGATGGGTAAGACCACCTTTGCGATGAACCTGGTGGAAAATGCGGTGCTGCGCTCGGACAAGGCGATCCTGGTGTTCTCGCTTGAGATGCCGGCTGACTCCATCGTCATTCGTATGCTGGCCTCGCTCGGACGTATCGACCAGACCAAGGTGCGGACCGGCAAGCTCAGTGACGACGACTGGCCGCGGCTGACGTCGGCCGTCAATCTGCTCAACGATCGCAAGCTGTTCATCGACGACACGGCCGGCATCTCGCCTTCGGAAATGCGCGCTCGGACCCGGCGTCTGGCACGCGAACATGGCGAGATCGGCATGATCATGGTCGACTACCTGCAGCTGATGCAGATCCCCGGCTCGAGTGGCGATAACCGAACCAACGAGATTTCCGAGATCTCCCGCTCGCTAAAAGGCCTGGCGAAGGAGTTCAACTGCCCGGTGATCGCCTTGTCGCAGCTGAACCGCTCGCTCGAACAGCGCCCAAACAAGCGCCCGGTCAACTCCGACTTGCGTGAATCCGGCGCCATCGAGCAGGACGCCGACATCATCATGTTCGTCTACCGTGACGAGGTCTATCACCCGGAAACGGAGTACAAGGGCGTCGCCGAAATCATCATCGGCAAACAGCGGAACGGCCCTATCGGTACGACACGCCTGGCATTTCTCGGTAAGTACTCGCGCTTCGAGAACCTGGCGCCCGGCAGCTACCAGTTCGACGACGAATGATTCAGCACCGGTAGACCGGCGCCATGCCCTCGCCCCGCAGATAAGGGGCAAGGTAGTCTTCGAGCCGTTGTCCGGGGCCCGGGTCGAAGGTCTCGTCGAGGTCCTCCAGGCTGGCCACCCGGTCGATACGGAAGTTACGGAAGTCGCTGCGCAGCTCGCACCAGCTGCACAGCGTCCAGGTCTGCCCCCAGAAGAACAGACCCAGCGGCCAGATGCAGCGCAGGCTGGCTTGCCCGCTTTCGTCGCGGTAAGCGAGCTGCAGTTTGCGGCGTTGACGGATGGCCTGACGCAGTTGGCCCAACCAGTGCACCGGGTAGAGGTTCACCTCCGGGGCGAACAGGCGGTTGCCGTTGAGCTCGTCACGCAGCGTGGTGGGCAACACGCCGTGAATCTTCGCCAGCGCCGATTCGGCGGCTCGTTGCAAATCGGGGTCGGCCCAGGCGTTGACCATGCGCGCGCCGACCACCAGGGCTTCGATCTCCTCGCGCTCGAACATCAGCGGCGGCAGGTCCATGGGCTGGCGCAGCACATAGCCAACCCCGGCTTCGCCCTCCAGCGGTACGCCGGAGAGCGAAAGATCCTGGATGTCGCGGTAGATGGTGCGTACCGAGACCTGCAGGCGCTCGGCCAGCCACTGCGCGGTGGTCAGGCGGCGGCTGCGCAGGAACTGAACGATCTGGAACAGGCGGTCGGCGCGTCTCATGCTCTTCCTTGGCGGTCGAGGTGGCCCGGTGAGTGGTGCTCGGCCCCGGGCCAGCTGCCTTCAGGACATGCTGTGCAGGCCCACCTCGTTGCCTTCGCTGTCTTTTATCACAGCGATGAAGCCATGGGGAGCGATGGACATCTTGCCCTGAATGATCACGCCGCCCGCTGCTGGAACCCGGTTCACGACCTCAGCCAACTGCCCTTCGACGTTCAGGTAGACCCGGGTGCCGCCGATGCCGCTTTGCTGTTCCGGTGCGTGGCTCAGGCAATCGCCGACACCGCGCTCGGGATCGTAGGGGAACAGGGCCATGCGTCCGCCCATGCCCTCGATGGTCTCCAGTGTGGTTGCCAGGGCTTGCTCATAGAAGCGGCGGGCACGCTCGAAATCGCTAACGAACAGTTCGAACCAGTTGATCGCGTTCATTTCTCTCTCCATGGAATGGGCAAATGTCAGCAGGCCGGCGTCGGCGATAGCGCGCTTTGGCCTGTGCAGGCAACTCTAGGGCAGTGCTACTGACAGCCTGGTGTCAGCAGAGACGGCTGCCTGCTGGGCAGGAGCAGCGAGCGGGGCGCTGTCGTGAGAAGCCTCGCGGTATTCAGGTTGCAGCTCGGTTTGATGCAGGCGCTTGCAGCCTGTGGGACTGAGGTTAAGATGACCGGCTCCCATACGTCGCAGAGTCCGCTCCATGCGCCCGCTAGTTGCAACCGTCGATCTGTCCGCGATTCGTCACAATTACACCCTGGCCAAACGCTGCGCCCCTGGTCGTCAGGCCTTTGCAGTGGTCAAGGCCAACGCCTACGGGCACGGCGCGCCTGAGGTGGTGACCAGCTTGCGTGAGATCGCCGATGGCTTCGCCGTGGCCTGCCTGGAAGAAGCCCAAGGCATTCGCCTGAGTGCGCCGGATGCGCGGATTTTGCTGCTGGAAGGCTGTTTCGAGCCGGCGGAATACCTGCACGCCGCCGAGTTGGGGCTGGATGTGGCGATACAGGATCAGCGCCAGGCCGACTGGCTGTTGGCCGCCGATCTGCCCCGACCGTTGAACGTCTGGCTGAAACTGGATTCGGGCATGCACCGGCTGGGTTTCACCGTAGAAGGCCTGCGCCGGTGCCATGCTCAGCTCAAAAGCTCGACGCAGGTCGCTGAGCTCAACCTGATCAGCCACTTCGCCTGCGCTGACGAGCGCGGCCATGCACTGACGGAATTGCAGCTGGAGCGTTACGGTGAATTGCTGGCGCTAGGCTTCGACCAGTGCTCGCTGGCCAACTCCGCCGCCGTGCTGACGCTGCCCCAGGCCCACATGGCGTGGATTCGCCCAGGCATCATGCTCTATGGCGCCACGCCGTTTGCCGAGCTGAGCGCGCAGGAGTTGGGGCTCAAACCCGCAATGACCCTGACTGGCGCGCTGATCGCGATTCGTGAAGTGCCCGCCGGTGAGAGCGTGGGCTATGGTGCCAGCTGGGTGGCGCAGCGCGACTCGCGGATTGGCACGGTCAGCTGTGGCTATGCCGACGGCTATCCGCGAACGGCGCCTGCCGGCACCTGCGTGGTGATCCATGGCCAGCGCGTGCCGCTGGCCGGCCGGGTGTCGATGGACATGCTGGCGGTCGATCTGACCGACCTGCCGCAGGCACGGCTCGGCGATGCGGTGGAGCTATGGGGCGCGCAGCTACCGATCGACGAACTGGCCCAGGCCTGCGGCACCATCGGCTACGAATTGCTGACCAAGGTGACCGGACGGGTGCCACGAGGCTACGTCGGCTGATCGACCGGTAGCCGTTGCTGGTCCTGCTGCACCCAGTTGCCGCGACCTCGATGCTTGGCGCGGTAGAGCGCCTCGTCGGCAGCCTTGTAGAGCTGTGAGAAGTCGTCGGCGTGGCGTGGAAAGAACGCAGCGCCGACGCTGACCGTCACCGCCAGGCCGATCTCGCCATAGGGCACGGGCTTCGACAGCTCGTTCAGCAGCCGCTCGGCAATCTGGACAGCGTCCTGCTCGACGGTCGGGCCGGTCAGCAGTACCGCGAACTCGTCCCCTCCAAGCCGAGCGGCCATATCATTGCCACGCACCAGGCTGCGCAGGCGCTGACCGAGTGCGCGCAGCAGCAGGTCGCCGGCGTCGTGGCCATGGTTGTCGTTGATGGGCTTGAAGTGGTCCAGATCGATGAGCAGCAGGGCAATGGGCTCGCCACGGCGCCGAGCATCGCTCAGTGCCATCTCGACGCGTTCGATGAGATAGCGCCGGTTGGGCAGTTCGGTCAGTGAGTCGTGGAAGGCAACCTGCTTCAACTCGACCTCTCGCTCGCTGAGATGCCGGTTGGCGTCGGCGAGTTCGGCGGTGCGCGTTTCGACTGCCAGGCTGAGCTGTTCAGCGCTGGCTTGAACCTGCTTCAGACGCGCGCTCTTTTCCTGGTCGGCATGTTCCAGTGCCGCAGCCCGTTCCTGCTTGAGGATCTGGATGCGGTAAGCCAGGGCGAAGGAGAACAGAATCGATTCAGCCGTTACGGCCAGTGGAAAGAGGTAAGCGTTCCAGGGCGCCGGCTGAACCACGCCTGTGGCCCGCAGCAGAAGCAGATTGACGCTGCCCAGGATCACGCCAAAGCCGAGCAGATAAAGCAGCGCGGGGAAGTAGCCCTGACGCCAGCGACGGAAGGACGCCCACAGCGAAGCGGGAATCGCCGTCAGCGCCAGCACGACGAAGACCCAGGCACCGAACGCACGCCAGCCGAAGGCATCGAGCAACACGGCGGTGGCATACAGCGTCAGCGCCAAGCTCAGCAGGCGGTGCGCCCAAGGCACGAACTGGCGCGTCTGCAACAGCATCTGGGTGAAGCGGCAGGCACTGAAGCCCCACAGCGCCGGGATGCTGATGCGGTCGAGCCAGAACGGGACCGGACCCTCCGGCCAGAGGTACTGAAAGCCGTGGCCGGTCATCGCCAGGATCATCAGCAGCGCGCCGCTGGTGGTCATCACGTACCAGAAATAAGCGCTGTCACGCAGGCTGAGGAAGATGAACAGGTTGTACAGCAGCATCGCCAGAATGACGCCGTAGATCAGGCCGAGAAACAGGTTTTCACCCACCGCCTGCTCTTGTAGCGCGTCGAGCTGCCAGGCCTTGAGCGGAAAGGAATTACCCGCCGGGTCGTAGCTGCGCAGGTAGAAGGTCAACGCTTGCTGGTCGCTGAGTGGCGGAAGCCGGAAAAGCATGCGCCGATAGGAGTGATCGCGGCCCTCGTTGAACCCGACCAGTTCACCGGACTGCCGCTCCATCCAGCCGCCCTTGCCGTCGGGCAGGTAGAGACGCAGGTCCTTCAGGGTTACCGAGCCGACCTCCAGCCACCATTGCTGCGGCGCATCGCTGGTGCGCTGGAGGCTGACCCGAATCCACCACGGGTTCGGGCTCTGCCCAACGCTGGCCTTGCCCTGTGCGGGCTGAAAACGCGCCTGCATCTCGGGTGCCTGTAACTGCGCGATGCTCAGCTGGGCGCCTGGATCCTCGAGCAGTTCGATCTGCGCGTTGAGGCTGCGCCCGCTGTCCGCGGCGCCGAGATCGATGGTCTCGGCTTGAACGCTGGCGAGGCCGCAAAGGCTGAGGAGCAAGGCAAAAATAGTTGCGCGCATCGGGAACTCCCGAACTCGAAGCGTTGTCTGGGTCGCGCGAGTATACGGGCTGGGCGGTGGACGTGCGCGCCTGTCGTCCGGACCGAGAAAGACCTTGTGTAATGGTCGGGCTTGATCATTTTTTGTGCTATATTCCGCGCCCGTTTTCGTTGCCCCGGTTTTCTCGCCATGCACGCAGCCAAGCCACTGTTCGACTATCCCAAGTACTGGGCCGAGTGTTTCGGTCCGGCGCCGTTCCTGCCGATGAGCAGGGAGGAGATGGATCAGCTCGGCTGGGATTCATGCGACATCATCGTCGTTACCGGGGACGCCTACGTCGACCATCCGTCGTTCGGCATGGCAATCATCGGTCGCCTGCTGGAAGCGCAAGGATTCCGCGTGGGCATCATCAGCCAGCCCGACTGGCAGAGCAAAGACGACTTCATGAAGCTCGGCGAGCCGAACCTGTTCTTCGGCGTCGCCGCCGGCAACATGGACTCGATGATCAACCGCTACACCGCCGATCGCAAGATTCGCTCCGACGACGCTTACACCGCGGGTGGACTGGCCGGCAAGCGGCCGGATCGCGCCAGCCTGGTCTACAGCCAGCGCTGCAAAGAAGCCTACAAGCACGTGCCGGTGGTGCTTGGCGGCATCGAGGCCTCGCTGCGCCGTATCGCCCATTACGACTACTGGTCGGACAAGGTGCGCCGCTCGATCCTGATGGATGCCACAGCCGACATCCTGCTCTATGGCAACGCCGAGCGGGCCATCGTCGAGGTGGCGCAGCGCCTGGCCCGTGGCGAGCCGATCGAGGCCATCACCGATGTGCGCGGCACCGCGTTTATCCGCAAGGACACGCCCGAAGGCTGGTTCGAGATCGATTCCACGCGCATTGACCGGCCGGGCAAGATCGACAAGATCATCAACCCCTACGTCAATACCCAGGACCTTTCTGCCTGCGCCATCGAGAAGGAAAAGGGCCCGCAGGACGACCCGAACGAGGCCAAGCCGGTCGAACTGCTGCCGCATCCGAAGCTGGAACGCGACCGTACAGTCATCCGCCTGCCGTCCTTCGAGAAGGTGCGCAACGATCCGGCACTCTATGCCCACGCCAACCGGGTGCTGCACCTGGAAACCAATCCCGGCAACGCCCGTGCGCTGGTGCAGCGCCACGATGATCGCGAACTGTGGCTCAACCCGCCGCCGATCCCGCTGACCACCGAGGAAATGGACTACGTGTTCGCCGCGCCCTACGCGCGCGTGCCGCACCCGGCGTACAACGGGGCGAAGATCCCGGCCTACGAGATGATTCGCTTTTCGGTGAACATCATGCGCGGCTGCTTCGGTGGCTGCACCTTCTGCTCGATCACCGAGCACGAGGGGCGCATCATCCAGAGCCGGTCCCACGAGTCGATCCTGCACGAGATCGAGGAAATGAAAAACGTGCCGGGCTTCACCGGCGTGGTGTCCGACCTCGGTGGGCCGACCGCCAACATGTACCGCCTGGCCTGCAAGAGCCACGACATCGAGAAGCACTGCCGCAAGCCGTCCTGCGTGTTCCCGGGTATCTGCGAGAACCTCGATACCGATCACAGCTCGCTGATCGAGCTGTACCGCAAGGCACGCGCGCTACCGGGTGTGAAGAAGATCCTGATCGCCTCCGGCCTGCGCTACGACCTCGCCGTGGAGTCGCCGGAGTACGTCAAGGAGCTGGTCACCCACCACGTCGGCGGCTACCTGAAGATCGCCCCGGAGCACACCGAGCGTGGTCCGCTGGACAAGATGATGAAGCCGGGCATCGGCACCTATGATCGCTTCAAGCGGATGTTCGAGAAGTTCTCGAAGGAGGCGGGCAAGGAGCAATACCTGATCCCGTACTTCATCGCCGCGCATCCCGGCACCACCGACGAGGACATGATGAACCTCGCTCTGTGGCTCAAGGCCAACGGCTTCCGTGCCGACCAGGTGCAGGCGTTCTACCCATCGCCCATGGCCTCGGCGACGGCCATGTACCACACCGGCAAGAACCCGCTGCGCAAGGTGACCTACAAGAGCGAGGGCGTCACCATCGTCAAGAGCGAGGAGCAGCGCCGTTTGCACAAGGCCTTCCTGCGCTATCACGATCCCAAGGGCTGGCCGTTGTTGCGCGAGGCGTTGATTCGCATGGGGCGCGCTGACCTGATTGGCAGCGGCAAGCACCAGCTGATCCCGGCGCACCAGCCGGCCAGTGACGGTAGCTACCAGAGCGCCCGGCGCAAGAATTCCACCCCGGTCGGCAGCAAGAAGGCCGGGCAGGGCGGCAAGATTCTCACCCAGCACAACGGACTGCCACCACGCAGCCACGACGGCAATGCCTGGGATAAACGCGAGCAGGCCAAGGCGGCTGCCGAGGCCCGGCGCAAGGCCGCAGCCGGTGGCGGCAAACCGTCCGGCAAGAACCGCAAGCCGTCACAGCGCCCCGCCGCTCCGCGCTGAGGTCGGCGAGCCGCTGCGCTATTCGCACAGCGGCTCGCGGGGCGCTCAGCCCTGGAAGGCCAGTGTGGCCTGATTCAGTTCGCCGGCCAGATGCAACATCTGTTCGCTCTGCGCGCGCCCTTGGCTGATGTGCTTCAGGTTGCGGTCACCGAGCTGATGGATGCGTTCACTATGGCCACGGATCTCGCTTACCGCCTCACCTTGTTGGGCGGTGGCAAGCGCGATCTGGGCGGCCATCTGCCCGATCGATCCGATGGTGACCACAATTTGGTTCAGCGCCGCATCGGCTGTTTCGGCCAACTCGGCGGTCGCCTCGGCGTGTACCACCTGAGTCCGCATGGCCTGTACCGATTGTTGCGCGGCGGATTGCAGGCCACCGATCAGTAACTGGATCTCCTCGGTGGCGCCACTGGTGCGCTGAGCCAGCGTGCGCACTTCGTCGGCGACCACGGCGAAGCCACGGCCCTGCTCACCGGCTCTGGCGGCTTCGATCGCGGCGTTCAGCGCCAGCAGGTTGGTCTGTTCGGCGATCGAGCGAATCACCGTCAGCACCTTGCCGATGGTGCCTGTTTCTTCGGCCAGGCGACCGATGGCCGAGGCGTTGTCCTGCACTTCGCTGACCAGATCGTGCAGCCCGGTCAGGCTGTTGCGGATGACCGCCTGCCCCTGATTGACCGCCTGGCCGGCAGCCTGCCCGGCTGCTGCCGTCTGCTCGGCGCTGCGCGCGACCTCGCGGATGGTCGCCTCCAGCTCCTCCAGCGCATCGCGAATCTGTCCGGTATCGCTGCACTGATGGCTGGCACTCTGGTGCAGGTCACCACTCAGTTCGGCCAGGCTTTGGCTATTGCCGGTCACGGCTCCGGCATGCTGACGCAGGGTACCGACCAGCGTCAGCAGATAACCGCGCAGTTGACTGAGCGAGCCCTCGATTTCGTTCAGCTCCCGAGTCGTGGTGCGCAGGACGATGGGCGCGCGGAAGTCGCCGCTGGCCCAGGTACAAAGCGCGGGCACCAGCGCTGAGAGGGATTGGGTCAGTCGCCGTTGCAAGCGATCAATGGCCAGTGCGATCAGCAGGATAAGGAGAATGATCGCGCCCTGGATCAGCCGCACCTCCGCCTGGATGCGACCGTGCTCTGCGCGAATCGCCGGCTCGAGCTCGTCCAGCGCGGCTTGCAGAGCGGCGACCCGCTGACCCGTGGCGTGCATCAGCTGGGTCCGTTGCTCGATCAGTGCGCGTGTACGCTGCAGCTCGCCGGGATAGCGTTTGATCAGGCTGGCAAGCTCGCGCTTGAGCGCGATGCCTTGGTCTTCCGATGGCTGCTCCGATGACGAACTGTCGAGATCCAGCAGCGCTGCGAAGGCGCTGGCGCCCGACGCCTGCTCGCTCATCACATTCAGCAGCGGTAGCGCTTCGAGCGTTGCCATGGCTTTGTCTAGCGCCTGCAGCGACAGTTCGGCATCGGTCGCGCGGTCGCCGCCACCGTCGCTCAGTTTGGCCCGCGCATGGCTGAGACGGAGCAGCTGACGGCTGGCGTCGAACAGCGGTTGGCGGTAGCGGGCGGCAGCAGGCCGGTCGCTGCTCATCGCGTACTGATCGAGTTGTTCCAGTGCCGCCGCCATTTCCCGCTCGGCTTGAGACAGCAATCCGGTCGGATCGCCCGCCAATTTTCCCGCGGCGAGCAGTTCGGTCGTTGCGAACCGCTGGAGCTGTTCCAGGGCGGGTTGCAGTCGTTCGGAGAAAGCCTTGGGCAGCGTGGAGACGCTGGGTGCGAGCTGTTCGAGCGTCGTCAACGCCGCCTTGTGTTGCACTGCATCACCGCTGCTCAGGTAGCCCTGGATGTTGCTCGCAACCTCGGTCTGGAAGCGCTGGGAAAGATTGAGGTAGCGCTCCATCAGTGCATAGGGGCGCGCCAGCGCCTGCTCTGACCACCAGAGCGTGGCGCCGAGCGCGAGACAGATCGTCACGAGCAGCAGTGTATTGAGCGTGGTTAGCGACTTCAGGCGCATCCTGACCTCCGGTCGATGGGGAGGTCAGCAATGTATGGCTATTTGATGTCACTCATGTGACAGGGTGTACCGCTCGACCCGGTTACGACCGCCATGCTTGGCGCGGTAAAGGGCTTCGTCTGCCTGCTGCGTCAGGGTCTTGATGTCGGCCTCGGCGGTGAGCTCGGCGATGCCGCAGCTGAAAGTGCAGCAGAGGTCGGCCGGCTGCGCCGGATAGCGGATCTCGGCAAAGCGCTGGCGAATCTCGTCAAGGACTTTCATGGCGTCCCGCGCACAGGTATCGGGGAGCACCACTGCGAATTCCTCGCCACCATACCGGCCGATATGGTCGGTCTTGCGCAGACGTTGCTTGAGGAACAGGGCGAGGCTCTTGATGACCCGGTCGCCCATCGGGTGCCCGTAGGTGTCGTTGACCTTCTTGAAATGATCGATATCGATCATGGCGAAGCAGAGGGAGCGGCCATCGCGGCGTGCTCGCGAGCTGGCGTCTTCGAGCAACTGCAAGCTGTGCGTATGGTTATAGAGCCCCGTGAGGCTGTCGCGCACGATTCTCGCCTTCAGGTTGCGCGCCCGCTCGGCGCGGGTGCGGACCGTGGCGATCAGGTGGCTGGGCTTGATCGGCTTGGTGAGGAAGTCGTCGCCCCCTTCGTTCATCGCATCGAGCTGTTTGTCCAGGTCGTCCTCGGCTGAGAGATAAATGATCGGCACGCTCACATAGCGCTCATGCTGGCGGATGACCTTGGCCAGCTCGGTGCCCATGCAGTCGGGCATGTACATGTCGAGGATGATCAGGTCTGGCTGGAATTCAGCCAGGTAGGTGATGGCCTGGATCGGTTCGTTGAGCGTCCGGGTGATGATTCCGGCGTTGTTCAGCACCCGTTCGGTATGCGTTGCCTGGGCACGAGAGTCGTCGATGATAAGCACGCGAAAGGGTTCGTAATGCGCGGTACGGGTGAATATCTCGACCTTTTCCAGCAGGCTGGACGCGTCCAGGGCGCCGGTGAAGAACTCCAGCCCGCCGGCCCGCACGGCGGCCAGACGCATGGGCGTGTCCGTCTCCGCGTGGCTGAAGAAGATCAGCGGCAATTTCTCCTCGAGCCCTTGTTGCACGCGTTCGGCGAGTTTCAGGCCCTCGCCGGGTCCGTTGAAGTCGACGTCCATGACCAGGGCGGCGGGGTGGCGTTCATGCATGGCGGCGCGGAACTCGCTGTCGTTGGCGAAGGCTCGCGCCGTCATGCTGAAGAATTCGAGCTGGCGCACCACATGGCTGGCACGCTCATGGTCTTGCAGCGCGATGTAGACCGGTTTGCTCAGCGGCGGAACGTAGCCGGATTGCCCGCGTGGGTCGCCATGGTTCAGGCCGGTGCGCGCGAGTCGGTAGATCAGTTGGCTGAGCGTGGCAATGGTGTGGCTCGACAGACGCCCGCGATTGTCGTTGATGTCGACCAGGCAGTCGTCGATACCCATGGCGAGCTGCTGATGCTCGGCCTGTCCGAAACGTTCGGCAAACCGTCGCAAGCGCTGGTTGGCGTCGGCTAGGGCGGTACGGTAGCTGTCGTTCCACTCGCTGCGTTGCAGCTGCTGCCAGACCTCGAGCACCTCTCGTGCCTGGTGGATGACCCGTTGCGCGAAGTGTTGCTTTAGTTCTTCCTGATCCGACATGTCCGGTTCCCTGGGCCCACTGCCACAGCGTGTTCAGAATCGCTGTAGTGGCAGCATGCTACCACTGTTCGGTCTGTTGCAAAGGCTCCGCTTAGGCGGCCTGGTTCTCATTATGGGACTCGCCAAGGAGCAGCTGCGTTATAGTGGTTCACACGCCGCGACAAGTTCAGTGACCGGTGGTCGAATCGTTGAATTCCGAAATAAGGACTGATGCTCATGTTGGATTGGAAGAACCGCCTTGGCCGCTTCGGCTCGTCGGGAAACACCGCCAGCGGGGAGGGGGCGGGTCGCAATCCGCTGATGCTGGCACTGGCCGTGGTGGTCGGGCTCTATCTCCTGGTAGCACTGCTGATCGGTTGGTATTGGAGCGCCGAGCCAGATCGCTTTGCCGTGCCGCAACACGTGCGCCAGGCTGCGGATGCTTCGCAGCGGCAGATCGTCAACGGCTACACGACGGTCGAGACGCTCAAGCGCGTCGCCAGCACGCTGCTGGACAAGCCGGGCGGTTATCTGAGCAACGACATCGCTCCTCCTGGCTTGTGGCTGGATAACATGCCGAGCTGGGAGTACGGCGTGCTGGTGCAGGTGCGAGATCTGAGCCGCGCGCTGCGCAAGGATTTCGCTCGTTCCCAATCGCAGTCGACGGAGGACGCGGATCTGTCGAAGGCCGAGCCGTTGTTCAATTTCGACAATCGTAGCTGGGCCCTGCCGGCCAGCGAGTCTGAATACCGCAACGGTATTCGCTATCTGGACCGCTACCTGGCGCGCTTGAGCGATCCATCGCCCAAGGCGCAATTCTATTCGCGCGCCGACAACCTGAATAACTGGCTGGGCGACGTGGGCACGCGGCTGGGTTCGCTGTCCCAGCGGCTTTCCGCCAGCGTTGGCCGGGTTCGCCTGGATGCGCAGGTGGCGCCGGAGCTGCAGCCAGAGGGCACCCAGCCGGTGCTCGAAGAGCAGCGTGTCGAGACCTCGTGGTTGCAGATCGACAACGTGTTTTACGAGGCGCGAGGGCAGGCGTGGGCCTTGTCACATCTGTTGCGCGCCATAGAGATCGACTTTGCCGACGTGCTGGCCAAGAAGAATGCGGCGATCAGCGTCCGGCAGATCATTCGTGAGCTTGAGGCCGCTCAGGAGCCCCTCTGGAGCCCGATGGTGCTCAACGGCAGTGGCTATGGCGTGTTGGCCAACCATTCGTTGGTGATGGCCAACTACATTTCGCGCGCTAATGCGGCGATCATCGATCTGCGTAATCTGCTGTCGCAGGGCTAGCGCATTCAAGCGTAGGCGGCAGGCGCCACCCGGCATAGGGTGGCGTAACGCAACGCCTGCCGCTCAATCCAATCCGAGTTTTTTCAGGCGATAACGCATCGAGCGGAACGACAAACCCAGCCGTTGAGCCGCGGCGGTGCGGTTCCAGCGGGTTTCTTCCAGGGCCTGCATGATCAGCTTGCGCTCCACCTCCTCGAGGTGGTCTTCCAGATTGTCGATCTGCGCCAGGCTCGCTTCGCCATGCTCCGGTACGCCCGGCGCGTCGGACAGGCGCAGGTCGCTGGGTTTGATCTCCTCGCCTTCACAGAGTGTGTAGGCGCGTTCCAGCATGTTTTCCAGTTCCCGCACGTTGCCGGGAAACCGGTAGCTTTGCAGCTTTGCCAGCGCATCGGGGTGCAGCCTTGCGGCCGTGTCGCCACAGTCGCTGGCGAGGCGACGGAGCATGACGTCGGCCAACTGCGCAATGTCCTCGCGACGCTCGCGCAGGGGCGGCACACGCAGCTCGATGACGTTCAGCCGGTAGTACAGGTCCTGGCGGAAACGGCCCGCCGCGACTTCGCTGGCGAGGTCCTTGTGCGTGGCGCAGAGAATCCGCACGTCGACGACCACCTCCTTGGCGCCTCCGACCGAACGCACCGCCTTTTCCTGGATCGCTCGCAACAACTTCACCTGCATCGGCAGGGGAAGATCAGCGACTTCGTCGAGAAACAGGGTGCCGCCATTTGCTGCCTGGAACAGCCCCGGCTTGTCTTCCATGGCGCCGGTGAAGCTGCCTTTCTTGTGCCCGAAGAATTCGCTTTCCATCAGCTCCGACGGGATCGCGCCGCAGTTGACCGGCACGAAGGGCCGCTCGTGGCGCGGGCCTTGTTCATGGATCAGCCGCGCCACCAACTCCTTGCCACTCCCGGATTCGCCGCTGATATAGACCGGCGCCTGGCTGCGCGCCAGTTTGCCGATCTGTTTGCGCAACAGGTTCATCGGCGGTGACGCGCCGAGCAAGCGACTGTCGACCGTCAATGCGTCGGGGTTCGGGCTGCGAAGCCGAAGCGCGGTGTTGACCAGTTCGCGCAAACGGGCCAGATCCACCGGTTTGGTGAGAAAGTCGAAAGCACCGGCCTTGAGCGCACCGATGGCGGTATCGAGGCTGCCGTAGGCGGTAATCATCGCCACGGGCATCTGTGGGTACTGCTGCTGAATGAACTGCACCAGTTCCAGCCCGCAGCCATCGGGCAGACGCATGTCGGTGAGGCACAGGTCGTAGTGCTCACGGGCCAGGCACTCGCGTGCTTCCTTGAGGTTGCGCGCGCTGCGGGTGTCGAGCTTCATGCGCCCGAGGGTGATCTCCAGGAGTTCCCGGATGTCGGGTTCGTCATCGATGATCAACGCTTTCTGGCGGGCGGTCATGGGTCTCGGTCTTTCTTCGCTGGCGGTGAATGGCGCGGGCCGCAATGTTAACGCCGCGGGACGGGATTTGTACCGCCACCGTGGTCGATGTGTGACCTGTTGCCCCTCGGTTGGCCTCAGCCCAGCTTGCGCGGGTGGGCGAAGACGATGCGGAAACAGCTGCCCCCTTCGTCTCGTTCACGATAGTCCAGGCGCGCCTGATTGCTCTCGCATAGCTCTCGGGAAATATACAGGCCCAGGCCGGTGCCTTTGCTTTCGGTCGTGAAGAACGGCTCGAAGATGTTCTGCAGTTGTTCGGGCGCTACGCCCGGACCGTCGTCGAGTATCTCCAGTACCGGCAGGTCGCTGGTTTCGTCGCGAAACACGCGCAGCCAAACCTGTGCCTGTGGGTGCTGCTGACCGCTGTAGCGCAAGCCGTTCTGTACCAGGTTGGTCAGCACCTGAATGAGCTGGTTGGGGTCCATGCGGGTCTGCAGCGAGCTGCCCAGGGTTTCCACGTGCAAGCTCTGGTTGGCCGGTAGCGTTTCGCGAAATTCGCTGGCGAACCGATGAATCCAGTATTTCAAATCGAGCAGCTGTGGCTCGGCCTGACGCCGCCGCGACAGTTGCAGCACGTTTTCGATGACCAGATTCATGCGTCGCGAATGGTCCTGGATGATCTGCGTGAGGCGCAGGTCGGCGGGATCCAGCGCTTCGGACTCCTGCAGCAATTGGGCGGCGTGGCTGATGGCGCCGAGTGGGTTGCGGATCTCGTGGGCGATGCTTGCCGTGAGTCGGCCCAGGGAGGCGAGTTTGAGCTGCTGTGCCTTTTGCGTGATTTGCGAGATGTCCTCGAGGAAGACCAGGGTGTCCTGCGCTTCGCCGTGCTGCAACATGGCGAAGCTCGGCTGCAGCGTGGCGCCATCCGGTTTGGCCTTGAAGTTGCGTGGCCGCAGGGTCGGGTTGTCGCGCCATTGCTGCAGCGCCTTGAGCAGGTCGGGGCAACGAGGGGCCAGGCGTTCGCCGGTCAGGTCCTGTTGCCCCAGCAATTCCAGGGCGCCCTGATTGGCCAGCAGGACGCGCTCCTGCGGATCGAGAACGAGAATCCCGGTGCGCATCCGCTGCAGGATCTGGGCATTCAGCGCTTCGAGATTGGCGACCTCCTCGGCGCGTTGGCGCGCCAGGCTTTCACTGACCTGAAGCCGCCTGGTCAGCCCTTGCACCAGCAGCGCCGCGGCAAAGCATAGCGTGCCGAGTGCGGCCGCCTGCACATACTGGCTGCTCGCCGCGCTGTCGCGGAGGTTGAGGTAGAACGTCAGATAGATGAGGCCGGTGGCGGCCACCGCGGCGATGAAAAAGCCGATGCGCCCATGTAGCAAAATATTGGCGATGGCGACCGCGACGATCAGCAGGTTGCCGATTCCACTCGGTGTGCCCCCGGCAAAGTAGAACAGGGCCGCTAGCAAGGTGACGTCCAGCAGCGCAAGCGCCAGCACCGGTAGTTCGCGTTTGGGGTTCTGCAGCAGTACCGCGATGAGAATGTTGAGAATCAAGTATAGCCAGGCGCCGTAGTGAAACGCCGCCGGGTTGATCATGTGCATCAGATCGTTGTGCAGATCGCTGCTGATCAGCAGCACCAGCACCAGGCCAATTGCGACCCGATAGAGGTGGTAGAGCCGAAGGATTCGACGGCCCTGATACTTGAGAAACGTCAGGCCCTCAGTTGTCACCCGAAGCGCTGCCCTGATCCAGATGCGCCTGGCTGCAGTACCAGCGGTCATGGCGCTGCAGCGCCTGGTCCCGTGGCAGATGGACGCCGCATTCAGCGCAGCGGACCATGGGCAGGGTGGTGTGTTGTGGTTTGCCGGTCGGCGTCGGCTTACGGGTCAGGCGACGCCATAGCCAGACGGCGGCAGCGATCAGAATGACCCAGAACAACAGGCGAAACAGCCCCATATCTCTACTTCCTGGCTAAGCCATGAGGGGCCTGCCGGGTTCGGCAGGCTGCGACAGGGCGATCAGTCGAACAGGCCAAAGGTCAGGTAGCTCCACCAGGAGCGGCCTTTACGCTCTTCTTCTTCAGCCGCTTCGGCTTCCGCTTCCTTCAAGACCGGGCGCAGTTCATCAGGCAGGTCCTGCGCGGCATTTTCATACTGGCGCACCACGTCGCGGTTGGATTGAGACACGTCCGGCGCCTTGGTTTCGGTCTCGATCAGCCCGAGCGTGGCACGGGACAGCCAGCTCCGGTTGTCGGCCTCCTTTTCGCGCGGTACGAACTCGCCATCTTCGAGGCTGGGATGGTCCGGGTAGTTGAGTTTGAGCGTTTCCAGGCTGGAGTCAGCCAGATCGTTCAAGCCCATGTGCTGATAGGCTTCGGTCATCACTGCCAGTCCGTCACCGACCGACGGTGTGCCCTGGAAGTTTTCCACGACGTAACGGCCTCGGTTGGCGGCTGCTACATAAGCCTGGCGGCGCAGGTAATAGTCGGCGACATGAATTTCGTTGGCGGCCAGCAGGTTGCGCAGATAAATCATCCGAGCCTTGGCATCGGGCGCGTAGCGGCTGTTGGGGTAGCGTGTGGTCAGTTGCGCGAACTCGTTGAACGAGTCACGCGCCGCTCCGGGGTCGCGCTTGGTCATGTCCAGCGGCAGGAAGCGCGCCAGCAGTCCGCGATCCTGATCGAAGGACGCCAAGCCTTTCAGGTAGTAGGCGTAGTCGACGCTCGGATGCTGTGGGTGCAGGCGGATGAAGCGCTCGGCGGACGAGCGAGCGGCTTCCGGCTCCGTGTTGCGGTAGTAGGCGTAGATCAATTCCAGCTGCGCCTGCTCGGCGAAACGGCCGAAGGGATAGCGTGACTCCAGGGCCTTCAGCTTGTTGATGGCGCTGGTGTAGCTCTTGTTGTCCAGGTCGGCCTGTGCCTGCCGGTACAGTTCCGCTTCGCCAAGGTTTTCGCTAATGGTTTCGTTCGATGAGCAGGCAGCGGTTAGGGCGAAAATGGCGATCAGCAGCAGGTGTTTCACTTGCATGGCGGCTTGCGTCCCTGTGACGGCTGGCTGTCTCGCGCGAAGCCGTCCTGTTATGATGGGCGCCCCGGCTGGCCGGGACAAAGACGCGGTATTTAAACACAAGCGTGTGGCCGAAACCAAAAGCTCCGCCGCGCCGCTGCCGAAGCATGCGGCGCCGTCGTCGAGTCGCCATTCGCGCGGCAGGCCAGTTGCCAGGCATCGCGTCCATCTTTGCCAGCCGTAGCCTGATCGCCATCTTCTGGCCGAACCGCCGCGTTCTGCCTCTTCCTACTTATGAAGCGCCCTTAATTATGTCCACGCTCTCCACTCAGGCCATTCATCTTAGCGCCGAGGTGCCGTTCGACCTTGGCGGGCAGCGCCTCGATCAGGTCGCGGCGCAACTGTTTTCGGAGCACTCCCGTTCGCGCCTGTCAGCCTGGATCAAGGAAGGGCGGCTCACGGTCGACGGAGCCGTGCTGCGTCCTCGCGACACGGTGCACGCAGGCGCGATGCTGGAACTGTCCGCCGAGCAACAGGCTCAGGGGGAGTGGGTGGCACAGGACATTGCGCTGGATATCGTGTTCGAGGACGAACACATCCTCGTGCTGAACAAGCCCGCCGGTCTCGTGGTGCATCCAGCCGCGGGCCATGCCGACGGGACGCTGCTCAACGCGCTGTTGCATCACGTACCAGACATCATCAACGTGCCGCGTGCTGGCATCGTTCATCGCCTGGACAAGGACACCACCGGACTGATGGTCGTCGCTAAGACGCTGCAGGCCCAGACGCGCCTGGTCGAACAGCTGCAGGCGCGCAGTGTCAGCCGCATCTACGAGGCCATTGTGATCGGCGTAATCATCACCGGCGGTACCGTTGACGCGCCGATCGGACGCCATGGTCAGCAGCGCCAGCGCATGGCGGTGGTGGAGGGCGGCAAGCCCGCGGTCAGCCATTACCGCGTCCTGGAGCGCTTCCGCTCGCACACCCACGTGCGGGTCAAGCTGGAGACCGGGCGTACCCATCAGATTCGCGTACACATGACGCACCTCGGCTATCCGCTGGTCGGGGACCCGCTTTACAGCGGGCGTTTCCGCATTCCGCCTGCGGCAAATCCGACCATGGTTCAGACCCTCAAGGACTTCCCGAGGCAAGCGCTGCATGCGCGGTTTCTCGAGTTGGACCACCCGGTCAGCGGCGAACGGCTGAAATGGGAGTCGCCATTGCCGGATGACTTCGTCTGGTTGTTGACGTTGCTGCAACAGGATCGCGAGGCGTTCATAGGATGAACGATTGGCCAGCCGACTGGATTCGCCCCGAGTGGCCTGCGCCTTCGTGCATCCGCGCGTGCGTCACCACCCGTGAGGGAGGGGTTAGTCAGGCGCCTTTCGATGGCTTCAACCTGGGCGATCATGTCGGCGACGCGCCAGACGACGTGGCCGCCAATCGGCGACGGCTGCGGCGAGTGCTCGCTTGCGAGCCGGCGTGGATGAATCAGGTGCATTCGAGTGCCGTCATCGAGGCCACTCCTCGTCAGCGGCTGACTGCGGATGCCTGCTGGACCAGCGAAGCCGGCGTCGCCTGCGCGGTACTGACCGCCGATTGCCTGCCGGTATTGTTCTGTGATCGCGCGGGTTCGCGCGTGGCCGCCGCGCATGCCGGCTGGCGCGGGTTGGCCGGTGGGATACTGGAGGCGACCGTGGCGGCTATGGATGCGCCGGGACACCAGTTGCTGGCCTGGCTCGGTCCGGCCATCGGTCCAGATGCCTTCGAGGTCGGACCTGAAGTGCGCGACGCCTTCGTTTCCCAGCATGCCGCCGCCGTCGAGGCCTTTTCTCCGAGCCGCAACGCCGGCCGTTTCATGGCTGACATCTATCAGCTTGCCCGGCTGCACCTGGCTGCCTGCGGCGTCACCGCCGTCTTCGGTGGTGGTTATTGCACCGTCAGCGACCCGCGCTTCTATTCCTATCGCCGTGCCGCCCGCACCGGGCGCTTCGCCAGCCTGATCTGGCGCGACTGAATCGTCTCGACGGCTGCGACCGGGCGAGTGTCCGGCCTGCTGGCCCACCCCGGAAACAAATGCCGGGGCTGACCAGGATCAATGCCACCTGGCTTGAATCTCCAACAATCAACCTTATCTAACTTCCATCTCGCAGGCTTTTGTCGAGGTGCGATTGAGTGCGCCGGCCTGCCTAACCAGAAAGGTGATTACATGCGTATCGATCGTTTGACCAGCAAACTGCAGCTTGCGCTTTCCGACGCTCAGTCCATTGCGGTCGGTCTCGACCACCCGTCCATCGAGCCGTTGCATCTGATGCAGGCGTTGCTCGACCAGCAGGGCGGATCGATTCGGCCGCTGCTGATGCAAGTCGGTTTCGATATCAATGGCCTGCGCCAGGCGTTGACCAAGGAACTCGATCAGCTGCCGAAGCTGCAGAACCCGACGGGCGACATGAACATGTCGCAAGATCTGGCGCGCCTGCTCAATCAGGCCGACCGCCTGGCGCAGCAGAAAGGCGATCAGTATATCTCCAGCGAGCTGGTGCTGCTCGCAGCGCTGGACAGCAACACCCGCCTGGGCAAGCTCTTGCTGGCGCAGGGCGTGAGCAAGAAGGCGCTGGAGAACGCCATCAGCAACCTGCGCGGAGGCAATGCGGTCAACGATCCCAACGCCGAGGAATCGCGCCAGGCGCTGGACAAGTACACCGTCGACATGACCAAGCGCGCCGAGGACGGCAAGCTCGACCCGGTGATCGGCCGCGATGACGAGATTCGGCGCACCATCCAGGTGCTGCAGCGGCGCACCAAGAACAACCCGGTGTTGATTGGTGAACCCGGCGTCGGCAAGACCGCGATTGTCGAAGGGCTGGCGCAGCGTATCGTCAACGGCGAAGTGCCCGACGGGCTCAAGGACAAGCGGCTGCTGGCGCTGGACATGGGCGCGCTGATCGCCGGGGCCAAGTTCCGTGGCGAGTTCGAGGAGCGCCTGAAGGCGGTGCTCAACGAGCTGTCGAAGCAGGAAGGTCGGGTGATTCTGTTCATCGACGAGTTGCACACCATGGTCGGCGCCGGCAAGGCCGAGGGCGCCATGGATGCTGGCAATATGCTCAAGCCTGCCCTGGCTCGCGGCGAGCTGCACTGCGTCGGCGCCACCACGCTCGACGAATATCGCCAGTACATCGAAAAGGATGCCGCCCTCGAGCGTCGCTTCCAGCGCGTACAGGTCGATGAGCCGAGCGAAGAGGACACCATCGCCATCCTGCGTGGCCTCAAGGAGCGCTACGAGGTGCACCACGGGGTCAGCATCACGGACGGCGCGATCATCGCAGCCGCCAAACTGTCGCATCGCTACATCACGGACCGCCAGCTTCCGGACAAGGCGATCGACCTGATCGACGAAGCGGCGAGCCGTATCCGCATGGAGATCGACTCCAAGCCGGAGGAGCTGGACCGCCTTGATCGGCGCCTGATTCAGCTGAAGATCGAGCGGGAGGCGCTGAAGAACGAGGACGACGAAGCGACCAAGAAGCGGCTGGCCAAGCTCGACGAGGAGATCGTCAAGCTCGAGCGCGAATATGCCGATCTCGAAGAGATCTGGAAATCCGAGAAGGCCGAGGTGCAGGGCTCTGCGCAGATGCAACAGAAGATCGAGCAGGCCAAGGCCGACCTGGAGGCCGCGCGGCGCAAGGGCGATCTGTCGCGTATGGCCGAGTTGCAGTACGGCGTCATTCCTGATTTGGAACGCAGCCTGCAGATGGTCGACCAGCACGGCAAGACCGAAAATCAGCTTTTGCGCAACCGCGTGACTGACGAGGAGATCGCCGAAGTCGTGTCGAAATGGACCGGCATCCCGGTCTCGAAGATGCTCGAAGGCGAGCGCGAGAAGCTGCTGAAAATGGAAGATCTGCTTCACCAACGCGTGATCGGCCAGCACGACGCAGTGGTTTCCGTCGCCAATGCGGTGCGTCGCTCGCGTGCGGGATTGGCTGATCCAAACCGTCCCAGTGGCTCCTTCCTGTTTCTCGGCCCGACGGGCGTGGGCAAGACCGAGCTGTGCAAGGCGCTGGCCGAGTTCCTCTTCGATACGGAGGAGGCGATGATCCGCATCGACATGTCCGAGTTCATGGAAAAACACTCGGTGGCCCGTCTGATCGGTGCACCGCCGGGCTACGTGGGATACGAGGAGGGCGGCTACCTGACGGAGGCCGTGCGTCGCAAACCATACTCGGTCGTGTTGCTGGATGAGGTCGAAAAAGCCCACTCGGACGTCTTCAACATCCTCCTGCAAGTGCTCGAGGACGGTCGGCTGACCGACAGTCACGGGCGGACCGTGGACTTCCGCAACACCGTGATCGTCATGACCTCGAACCTGGGCTCGACCCAGATTCAGGAGCTGGTAGGCGACCCCGATGCGCAGAGAGCGGCTGTCATGGATGCGGTGAGCAGCCACTTCCGGCCCGAGTTCATCAACCGGATCGACGAAGTGGTGGTCTTCGATCCGCTGGCTCGCGAGCAGATTGCAGGTATTGCCCAGATCCAGCTGGGTCGTCTGCGGCAGCGCCTGGCAGAGCGCGATCTAAGCCTGGAACTCAGCGACGAGGCGATGGATAAGCTGGTTGCGGTGGGCTACGACCCGGTCTACGGTGCGCGGCCGCTGAAGCGAGCCATTCAACGCTGGATCGAGAATCCGCTGGCGCAAAACATACTGTCCGGCGCATTCGAGCCCGGCTCTTCGATCGTCGGCAAGGTGGAGGGCGACGAAATACATTTCGCCAAGCCTGAACGGGGCCGGCGGAGTCGTTCCTGAGGGGCGGCTCTGCCGGCGCTTCGGTGTCGCTCGCAACGTGTTGTAGTAAATCGCATTTTTTCTGTTGACAGGCGCGCCGAGAACCGTAAAATGGCGCGCCTCTGAGGGGGGTTTGCAAGGCGGTACGGCAAGCCATCCGAGGAGCTGGAAGTGATAGTTCCGCGATAGCTCAGTCGGTAGAGCAAATGACTGTTAATCATTGGGTCCCAGGTTCGAGTCCTGGTCGCGGAGCCAAATTTCCAATCGGGGTATAGCGCAGTCCGGTAGCGCGCCTGCTTTGGGAGCAGGATGTCGGGAGTTCGAATCCCCCTACCCCGACCAATTTTGGGTCGTTAGCTCAGTTGGTAGAGCAGTTGGCTTTTAACCAATTGGTCGTAGGTTCGAATCCTACACGACCCACCAAACTGCCTGAATCAGGCTACAGAAACCGGAAGATTCCGAGCGGATCTTCCGGTTTTTTGTTGCCTGTCGTTTGTGCTGGGTCTGCCGGCGGGTCATTTCGCTCAGCGCCTCCCGGCCTTCGGGAGGCGCTGCCACGGCCGCGCCGTCAGTGAAGCTTGAGGCGGGGCACGGTGCTGGTGCTCAGTTTGTCGCCGATCATCATCAGTCCGGTGCGGGCGAAGCCATACAGCGCAATCTGGTGCATTCGATAGAGCGACACATAGAACATCCTTGCCAGCCAGCCTTCCAGCATGACGCTGCCGGTGAGGTTGCCCATTAGATTGCCCACTGCCGAGAAGCTCGACAACGAGATCAGAGAGCCGTAGTCGCGGTAACGGTAGCTCGGCAGGCTCTCGCCGCGCAGGCGTCGGGAAAGCGATTTGGCGAGCAGGGAAGCTTGCTGGTGGGCTGCTTGCGCTCGCGGCGGCACGTTGCGATCACTGTCTGGCTGCGGGCAGGCGGCGCAGTCGCCGAAGGCGAATATGTGTTCATCTCGAGTGGTCTGTAGCGTAGGGAGCACCAGCAGCTGGTTGATCCGGTTGGTCTCCAGGCCGTCGAGTTCATGCAGGAAGCTTGGTGCCCGGATGCCCGCCGCCCAGACCTTCAGTGTCGCGGGTACGAAATCGCCGCTCTGGGTGTGCAAGCCGTCTTCGGTGACTTCGCTGACCGCTGCGCCGGTAAGCACGGTGACGCCCAGTTTGTGAAGCGTCTGGTGCACTGGTTGGCTGATACGCTCCGGCAGCGCCGGCAGCACGCGCGGGCCGGCTTCGATGAGCGTGATGTGGACGTCTTCCGGCTTGATGCCATCCAGACCATAGGCGGCGAGCTCGCGGGCGGCGTGGTGCAGTTCCGCGGCCAGTTCGACCCCTGTTGCGCCGGCGCCTACGATGGCCATGTTGATGGTGCCTTGGCGACCTTCGCTGGCGTGTGCGCGCATGTAGTGGCTGAGCAAGTGGCGGTGAAAGCGCTCGGCCTGCTCGCGAGTGTCGAGAAAAATGCAGTGTTCTGCAGCACCCTTGGTACCGAAATCATTGGTCGTACTGCCGACGGCGATGACCAGGGTGTCGTAGGCGAGCGTGCGGGCGGGCACCAGTTCGATGCCGTGCTCGTCGAACGATGGGGCCAGGTGAACGCATTTGCGCTCGCGCTCCAGGCCGCACATGCGGCCCATCTGGAACTCGAAGTGGTTCCATTTGGCCTGTGCGACGTAGTTAAGCTCGTCGGCGGACGAGTTCAACGAGCCGGCTGCCACCTCGTGCAGAAGCGGCTTCCAGATGTGCGTCAGGTTGGCGTCAATCAGCGTGATGCGGGCTTGGCCGCGCTTGCCCAGGGTTCTACCCAGGCGGGTGGCAAGCTCCAGGCCGCCAGCGCCGCCGCCGACGATTACGATGCGATGTGTCATTGAATGGACTCATAAGGCTTTGCGGAATTCGGTTGGGCGTGAGGGGCTTGGGTGCGTCGCTCATGTCACCAGCCCGCTCAGGAGGCGGCTCAGCAGACCCAGGCCAACGACCACTACCAGAACCAGCACAAGGAGCAGCCAAGGCTTGAAGGGCCGTCGCTCGACTTGGTGCTGAGGCGCGCTGAGGTATTGGTCGACGCGTTTCTGGTCTTCGGGATTCAGGCGGCTGGGCATAGGCACCTCGAAAGGGAATGCAGGCATTCTAGCGGTGCGGTGACAAAATCCAAGCGCAGCGGCGTCTGGGGAAGGTGGCTGATGAGTAAAAATGACGCAGGCTGAGCCCCATCAATGGGGTGGGGCTCGGCGAGGGGCGCTCTGCGACCGGCAGCGTTAGCGCCCGTTGTGCTTGAGACTGCGCAGGTTGCCGATCACCGATTCCAGTGCCCGATCGAAGAGCAGCGCGTCGTTGAGCAGGCGGATTGCGCCGCGGCGAAACTCGATGGCCAGCCCCGTTCGGGTCTTCTCCAGCACCTTCATCCCGGTCCGGTTGACGAAGATGTACTTCCCGGTGGGTTTGATGATGGCGGCCAGCTTGCAGCGAAGCTTGTGATCCTCGTCCTCCTGGAATTCCACCCAGCTGCCGACTCGCAGATTGTCGACCTGAACAAGTGCCTCGTCGTTGTCGGTCAGGTTGATCTCAGGCTCCTGCTCGCGGCTTTCGCCAGGCGCCAGCAGAATGATCTCCTCGTTGACCTCCACCATCGAAGGCGGGGTGGAAGATGCTTGCTCGGCATCTTCATCGCGAGGCGGTAGCTCCAGCTTTTGCTCGGTGAACAGCTTGTCGTGTGAACCTGTCTCGCTGGTCGGTACCGCTGAGGGCGGTTGGGTGACCGGGTTGAGCTGCTGCAGTGTCTGCACGTGCAACGCTTCGAGCCGGGTGAAGAAATCGCTGGTGGAGAAGGGGTCGAATGCTGCGCTGGCCAAGCCTTCGCGCAGGTTTTTCAGCAGGCTGGGAACCAGCTCCAATAGCTGGGCCCGAGCTTCAGGGGCTTCGTGCGGCGTCACGCTCCAGATCAGATCATCCATGGTGGCCAGCGCGGCCTGCCATTGTTCCGACTGGGTGCCGTGCTTGAGGCAGGTCAGCAGCAGGACCTTGCTCCAGGCTTCTTGCAGCAGCCGGACCACGACTTCGGGAAGGGTCTTGCCCAGCAGGCGTTGATTGAGCGCATGCTCGACTTCTTTTCGCGCCATTTCTGCCTTGGCGCGCCCCTCTTCGGCGTCCCGCGTACGCTGCTCGAGCAGTTCGCTACGACGGCGCTCGTCACCGGTGAAGGCCAGGAAGTCGGCCAGCAACTCGGAAAAGATGGCCGGATCGTCGACGAAGTCATTGAGCAGGCGAGACACGACCTGCTCGATCTTCTGGTACAGACTGTCTCGTTGAGTCTCGTCCTGATCAACCCAGCCCATAGCGGCCGAGGCGATCTCGTTGAGCAGGCGACGGGCAGGGTGGCTGCCTCGGCTGAAGAAGGTCTTATCCAGTACCGCGACTTTCAGCACCGGAATCTGCAAGCGACCGATCAGTGCCTTGAGCGAGTCCGGCAAGGTGCGATCGTCGAGAATGAATTCAAACAGCATCGACACCAGGTTGATGACGTCTTCGTCGACCTCACCGACCACGCGTGATTTGCCGCTCTTGGCGCTGACCCGGTGCAGCAGTTGCTCGAGCTGGGCTTGCAGGTCGTATTCGTCGATCTGCTGAGGTGCTCGCGACTGCAGATGAGAGAGCAGTCGCATCAGGTCGTTGCTGGATATTGGAACCGCATCGCTGGGCAGGTTGCGGGCTGGTAGCGCGCTGCCGCGCAGCTCCGAAAGCAATGCTTGCAGGGTGCCGAACGCTTCCTGGGTATCGTCGCCGGCATATGCCGGCGGCTGTTCGCCTGCACTGGATCGCGACGCAGGTCTGCCCTGGGCGCCTGGTCGGCTGGCCGATCGGCGCGGAGGCGTCGATTGCAGCTCCGGCAGGATGCCCGCTGCGACCAGTACCTGGTTCGATTCGGCGTAGAGTTGCTCGAGGTCGGTCAGTACGTAGCGCTCGAACAGCTTCAGGATGATCAGCTTGACTTTGATTTCGACGCCCAGGCTATGGCAGGCATCGAGGAAGTATTCGCACAGCTGCTGTGGACCCAGCGGATTGTTCTTGTCGTCGAGCTTTCTGCTCACCAACACGTTCATGCGAGTGGTCAGGTGGCTAAGCGGCTGACTGGCGCGGCTCAATACCTTGGCGACCATGGTGTCGATCGCGACCGACTCTTCCAGTTCGTCGTTCTGTACCAGCGCAAGGCTTTCGAACGACGTCGCCGGCTGGGCGGGTTGGCCGATCTCGTACTGGTTGAGCTTGGCAAAAGACTCGAAAACCTGCTGGAGGAAACTGCGCTCGATGCCGCGACGCTTCATGCGCAGGTCGCGCATGGCTTCGAAAAAGGCATTCTGTTCGGCATTGCTGGTGGCGCGATCGGCAATTTCGAAAAGCGAATCGTCGGCGTTGTCGAACAGTGTTTGCAGAGCCAATCGCAGCTGCTGGGCGGCCTTATCGCGCACGCTGATAAGCGCGACAGGCAGTCTGCCTGCCGCCGAGGTCGGCTTTTGCTCAGGGGCGGCCTTCAGGTGCACCACTTTCCCATCGGTTCGCATCGAGACTCTCCGGTCGCCTAGCTGATCAAGCGCGCTCAATGAACAGGTAGCATGCCGTTGATTAGAGGCGGGAGCAACGGCCTATAGATTTTATGACAGGACGCGCCATTTCGGTGACGTCAATTTCTAGCGGCATTATATGCATCTTATTCGTTAGCCTAGCGCGGTTTTGTTTTGGATATGACACGGCTCACAGATACTTGGACGTATTTCCTACAGACGGTCAGCCGTCCTCCGCGCCGCGGGCGAAACGCCCCTTGGCAAAGGCCTGGCAGGCTGCTCGTCAGCCAGGCTACGCCTTATACTCTCCACCGATTTCAAAGGGAGCTCGCCTTGACCAACATCACGCTAGCGGACCTGTCCGCCGAAATTGAGACCAACGTACGCAAAGCGCTCAGCGAGGACGTTGGGGCCGGTGACATCACCGCGCAGCTGATCCCCGCCGAGCGGCTTGGGCATGCGGCGGTCATCACCCGTGAGCCGGCCGTGATCAGTGGCACGGCATGGGTCGATGCAGTCTTCCGGCAGCTCGATCCGCGTGTTGCCGTGCATTGGCAGGTCGTCGACGGCGAGCGGGTAACGGCAGACCGTGTCCTGTTTCATCTCGAGGGGCCTGCTCGGGCGCTGCTCAGCGGCGAGCGTACCGCGCTGAATTTTCTGCAGACGCTCTCGGGAGTGGCCACGCGCTGTCGGCATTACGCCGATCTGGTAGAGGGGACGGGCGTGCGATTGCTCGACACCCGCAAGACCCTGCCCGGATTGCGACTGGCGCAGAAGTACGCCGTTACCTGCGGCGGCTGCCATAACCATCGAATCGGTCTCTACGATGCCTTCCTGATCAAGGAGAACCACATTGCAGCCAGCGGCGGAATTGCCGAAGCGGTTGCAGCGGCTCACCGGATTGCGCCCGGCAAGCCGGTGGAAGTGGAGGTCGAGAACCTTGACGAGCTGGAGCAGGCGCTACAGGCGGGTGCCGATGTGGTGATGCTCGACGAGTTGAGTCTCGTCGACATGCGAGCGGCGGTCGCCATGACGGCGGGGCGGGCGAAGCTGGAAGCGTCGGGCGGGATCGATGACGAGTCGCTCAGGGCGATTGCCGAGACCGGCGTGGATTACATTTCGATCGGCGCCCTGACCAAGCATGTTCGGGCGATCGATCTGTCGATGCGTTTACGGCAGTGACGCTCTGGTGGGGGCGGCGCCAAGGCGCCGCCGCTTCGCTCAATGCTTGCTTTTCAGGCCGAAGTTTTCATGCAGCGTGCCGGGTACGTCGGCATCTTTGGGCGCGTAGTCCTTCGGCGGCTCGGTGAACGCCGGTGAGTTGAGGCGTTCCCGGTGGCTGTGGCTTTCCTCGCTGTGCAGCGCGGCGAGTAGCCGCTGGCGGGTCTGCTCGTCGAGGGCGAGTTTGTCGGCCCCTTCGGACAGGTGATCCTGCATGTCCTGATAGCTGTTGGTCAGTTTGCGCAACAGGCTGGCGGTCGTATTGAAGTGGGTGACCACTTCGCTCTGGTAGGTGTCGAAGCGCTCCTGCAGCTCGTCCACCTGACGCTGCGTGCTGGTCGGTGCGCTGTTTCGCGCGATCAGATAGCCGATAGCGATGCCGGCAATCACACCGACGATGGGGAGCAACCAGGTCGCGAGGGTCTGTTCCACGAGTACTTCCTCTAAATGAACGGCTTGCAATGCAGGCCGTGAAAAAACATGGGGGGAGATCAGGCGGAGTGGCTTTCAGGCCAGAACGCGTCTGATGTCCGGGTACTGCACCGCCCCTGGGCAGTGGTTTTCCCACGGCCTGATACGTTAACGTCTCGTACCTGCCCTGTATACCTGTATACCGCGACGCACAGCGAGCGGCCTCAGGTGGCGTGTAAGCAAGACGAGTCGACGAGCCCCAAGGTCACGGAGTTACTTTGTTGAAACGTGAAAATCCCATTTCCATCGAGGGTCCTGCCGGCGTGCTGGAAGGCCTGCATTTCGATCAGCCCGATGCGCGCGGCTTGGCATTGATCTGTCACCCCAACCCGGTCAAAGGCGGGACCATGCTCAACAAGGTGGTCTCCACCCTGCAGCGCACGGCGCGGGACGCGGGGTATGCCACGCTTCGCTTCAACTTCCGCGGCGTCGGTGGCAGTGCCGGAGACCACGACATGAACATGGGTGAAGTCGACGATGCGGAGGCCGCGTTGCGCTGGCTTCGCGACCGGCACCCCGGGCTGCCGCTGACGCTGCTCGGATTTTCCTTCGGTGGTTTCGTTGCGGCGGCGCTGGCCGGCCGGCTCGAGGCGCGTGGCGAGTCGCTGGAGCGACTCTTCATGATCGCGCCGGCCGTTTCGCGGTTGGATGGCCTGCCGTTGGCGGAGCGATGCGCGTTGACCATCGTTCAGCCCGATGATGACGAAGTGATCGACCCGGCCACGGTACATGCGTTCTCCGACGCGCTCGGCCGTCCCCATGAGCTGCTGAAAGTGGCAGAATGCGGCCACTTTTTCCACGGCAAGCTGGTGGACCTCAAAGAACTGGTGGCGCCACGGCTGGCCTAGCCGGCCGACGATTGCACGACCTGCCGCCCGCGCCGGCGGTGCGGTGGTTCGCGGCTCGCTGGTCCCTGCGCTGATTGAATCGAGATGACCGTATGAAAACCCGAATCCTTACCGGTATCACCACCACCGGCACGCCCCATCTGGGCAACTATGCCGGGGCGATCCGGCCGGCAATCCTGGCCAGCCGGGCAGTCGATGCCGACTCCTTCTACTTCCTCGCCGACTACCATGCGCTGATCAAGTGTGACGATCCGTTGCGCATCCAGCAGTCACGCTTGGAAATCGCCGCCACCTGGCTGGCCTGCGGTCTGGATGCCGAGCGCGTGACCTTCTATCGCCAGTCCGACATCCCGGAAATTCCCGAGCTGACCTGGTTGCTGACCTGCGTTGCCGGCAAGGGCCTGCTCAACCGCGCCCATGCCTACAAAGCGTCGGTGGACAAGAACCTCGAGTTGGGCGAGGACCCGGATGCCGGTGTCACCATGGGCCTGTTCAGCTATCCGGTACTGATGGCGGCAGACATTCTGATGTTCAACGCCCACAAGGTCCCGGTCGGCCGTGACCAGATCCAGCACGTGGAAATGGCGCGTGACATCGGTCAGCGCTTCAACCACCTGTTCGGCAATGGCAAGGAACTGTTCACCTTGCCGTCGGCGGTGATCGAGGAAGGCGTGGCGACGCTGCCGGGGCTCGACGGGCGCAAGATGTCCAAGAGCTACGACAACACCATCCCGCTGTTCGCCACGCCGAAGGCGCTGAAAAGCACCATTGCCCGCATCGTCACCGACTCGAAGTTGCCGGGCGAGCCGAAAGATCCGGACGACTCCCATCTGTTCACCCTGTACCAGGCGTTCGCTACGCCAGCGCAGCTCGCCGAGTTCCGTGCCGAGCTGATCGACGGGCTGGCCTGGGGAGAGGCCAAGCAGCGCCTGTTCCAGTTGCTCGACAACGAGCTGGGCGAAGCGCGCGAGCGATATCACGCGTTGATACAGCGCCCCGGCGAGCTGGAGGACATCCTTCAGACGGGAGCTGCCAAGGCACGCCAGGTAGCCACGCCTTTCCTCGGCGAACTGCGCGAAGCGGTCGGGTTGCGGAATTTCCGCAGCGAAGTGACCAGCGCCGCACCGAGCAAGAAGAAAGGCGGCAAGGCGGCCCGTTTCGCCAGCTTCCGCGAGCAGGATGGCAGCTTCCGTTTTCGCTTTTTCGCGGCCGATGGCGAGGAACTGTTGCTGTCACGCCCGTTCAGCGATCCCAAGGCCATTGGCGGGATCACCCAGCGTCTGATCAGCCAGGGCGTGGATGACTTGGAACTCCGTGCCGACGAAGCTGATCAATTCACGTTGTGGCTGGACGGACAGTGCATCGCCGACAGCCCCGGTTACGCCGATGAAGAGGCGCTGGAGGCGGCCATGCTGCGCCTGCGCCAGGCACTGGCGACGCTCTGCGTGTAGCTGCGCGGCGTTCGCCGCTGCCTTCGGCGGCGAACCGCAGTCGATCCCTGCCATCACTCGAGGCTCAAGCGCTTGAACGACCTGCGTAAATTGCCATCCACCGAGGGCGCGGCTAAAGTGTCGGCCCCGTTTCACTACCCAGACCCCGCCATGACCCCTCTTGAGCGCTATCAAGAAGACCTGAAACGTCCCGATTTCTTTCACGATGCCGCGCAGGAAAATGCCGTGCGTCATCTGCAGCGCCTGTATGACGATCTGGTCGCCGACGATCGGCATAAGGCCGGGCTGCTCGGCAAGCTGTTCGGCAAGAAGCAACAGGCGCCGGTCAAGGGCCTGTATTTCTGGGGCGGTGTCGGCCGCGGCAAGACCTATCTGGTCGATACCTTCTTCGATGCCCTGCCGTTCGAGCAGAAAACCCGCACGCACTTCCACCGCTTCATGAAGCGTGTGCATGAGGAAATGCGTACCCTAAAGGGCGAGAAGAACCCATTGACCATCATCGGCAAACGGTTTGCCGACGAGTCGCGAGTGATCTGTTTCGACGAGTTCTTCGTGTCGGATATCACTGACGCGATGATCTTGGCGACGCTGCTCGAGGAGCTGTTCAAGAACGGTGTGAGCTTGGTGGCCACGTCCAACATCGTCCCGGACGGCCTGTACAAGGATGGCTTGCAGCGTGCTCGCTTCCTGCCGGCCATCGAGCTGCTGAAGAAGCACACCGAGATCGTCAACGTCGACAGCGGGATCGATTACCGCCTGCGCGCGCTGGAGCAGGCCGAGCTCTACCATTTCCCGCTGGATGCCGAGGCCGAGCAGAGCCTGGAAAAGAGTTTCCGCAGCCTGTTGCCCGAGCAATGCCGGGTGCAGGAGAACGAAGCGCTGATGATCGAGAACCGTGAAATCGTCGCGCGCAAGACTGCGGGCGGTGTCGGCTGGTTCGAATTCCGCGAACTGTGCGACGGCCCGCGTAGCCAGAACGATTACATCGAACTGGGCAAGATCTTCGATGCAGTGCTGGTGGCCAACATCGAACGGATGGACGTCTCCAAGGACGACATGGCGCGTCGGTTCATCAACATGGTCGACGAGTTTTACGACCGCAATGTCAAACTGATCCTGTCGGCGGAAGTCGAGCTCAAGGATCTGTATGCCGGTGGACGCCTGGAGTTCGAATTCCAGCGCACCCTGAGTCGCCTGCTGGAGATGCAGTCCCACGAGTACCTGGCCCGTCCGCACAAGCCGTAAGACGCAGCGGGAAGCCTGAAACCGGACGTTCGCAGAACCCCGTGCCGGCGCCCGGTAGCCCGAGCAGAGGTGGATGTGAAAGGCGACATCCACCCTACGTACACTTACCGCTTTTTAACTGCTCTTCAAGCGATACTGCTGCCGGTACTGATTCGGCGATAGCTCCGTATGTTGGCGGAACAGGCGCGCAAAGAAGCTCGCATCGTCATAGCCGACCTCATAGCTGATGGTCTTGATGCTCTTGCGGGTGGTGGAGAGCAGCGTTTTCGCCGTCTCGATACGCAGTCGTTGCAGATAGTGCAGGGGCTTGTCGCCGGTCGCCGTCTGAAAGCGTCGCATGAAGTTGCGAATGCTCATGCCGTGGTCACGAGCCACGTCCTCGAAGCGGAATTTCTCCGCGAAATGCTCTTCAAGCCATTCCTGAATCTGCAGTACCCGCGTGTCCAGATGGAGCTTCTGGCCGCCGAAGCCGATACGTCCCGGGCTGTAGTTGCGCTGCACTTCGAAGAGAATGTCACGCGCCATGCCTTGCGCGACGTGCGCCCCGCAGAAGCGTTCGACCAGGTGCATGTAAAGATCGCAGGCCGAGGTGGTGCCGCCGGCGCAATACAGGTTGTCGCTGTCGGTCAGGTGTTTTTCCTGAACGAACAGTACTCGGGGGAAACGCTCGGCGAACTCTCGCGCGAAACGCCAATGCGTGGTGGCCTCGCGCTCGTCGAGCAAGCCCGCCGCCGCCATCCAGAACGCGCCCGAAGCCTCGCCGCAGATGGCGCTGCCCGCTGCATGTCGCGCGCGTAGCCAGGGTGCGACCTGTGGATACTGCTGGCAAAGCACATCGAAGTCCGCCCAGAAGGCTGGCAGGATGACCGCATCGGCGTCTCCCAGCGCGCCGTCCACCTCGATACGCGGGCCGCTGAAGGTATTGACGGGGTGCCCGTCGGGGCTCACCAACAGGGTTTCGAACGCCGGTGTCAGGTCCTGCCCTTGCTGCTTGCCGTACCGCAGGCTGGCCATGTGAAAGAAATCCTTGGCATGTAGCAGAGTGGATGCGAACACTCCATCGGTTGCCAGAATGCTGATACGTCGCAAGGGTCGGGCGCTGAGCATGCTTTGTCTTCTGCCGATTCCGTTTGTTCTTGTAAGGGCAAAGCAGGGTAAAACTGCCGTGGGTCGGCGGGAGCGTCTTATTTTTTTGCTTGACTGTCCAGTCAAACGTCAGGCTTTCGCTGAGGAACCGCTCGGGGCACGCCCCGTCTGATGAGGACAGAGAGGTTTTTTATGACTGCACACACACCGCAACGCCGAGCCGACGCCTTCAGCGGTTGGGATGGTAGCCCCGCCAATGCCCGCGCGTTGCAGAAACAGCTGGCCGGTCAGGTGGTGCTACAAGACGACTATGGTCCGTTACGCGTGATCGCCGGTGTCGACGTCGGTTTTGAAGAGGCGGGCAAGATTACCCGGGCCGCGGTGGTCTTGCTCGATGCCGATACCCTTGAGCTGATGGCGCAGACCGTGGCGCGGGTGCCGACCTCTATGCCCTATATCCCCGGCTTGCTCTCCTTTCGCGAGCTGCCGGCGGTCCTGCAGGCGCTCGACGCGCTGGGGCAGACGCCGGATCTGATCTTTTCCGACGGGCATGGGATCGCGCACCCGCGCGGCCTCGGAATCGCCGCGCATCTGGGCGTGATCACCGGCCTGCCGACCATCGGTGTGGCGAAGAAGATCCTGACCGGCCAGCACGAAGCCCTGGGCGAGCAGCGTGGCGATCAGGTCGAGCTGGTGGACAAGGCCGGCCAGGTGATCGGTACCGTACTGCGTAGCAAGGACAAGGTGCGGCCGCTGATCATTTCACCGGGCAATCGGGTCAGCCTGGAAACCGCGCCGCAACTGGTGATGCGCTTCGTCACCCGCTATCGCCTGCCGGAACCGACACGGCTGGCCGATCGCCTGGCCTCGCGCCGTGACGAAAAACGCGCGAGCGGCCAGCGGACCATGGCGCTGGAGTAGCGTCCGACTTGCGGCCGGCGGTCGCCGGCGCTAGCCTGCAAACCCCGCAGGTTACCCAGGGTTCGCTCCGATGCAGCTGGATCACGCGACAGGTTGGTGCCGAGGCATTCGCCATTACCCTTCGCCCAACTACAACCAGCGACCGGACGGTGAAATTTCGCTGCTGATCATCCACAACATCAGCCTGCCGCCTGGCTGCTTCGGCACCGGCAAGGTCCACGAATTCTTCCAGAACGGCCTGGCCTGCGATGAGCACCCCTTCTTCGAGCAGATCGCGACGCTGCAGGTGTCGGCGCATTTCCTCATCGAGCGCGATGGGGTGATCACGCAGTTCGTGTCCTGCCTGGATCGCGCCTGGCACGCGGGTGTGTCGCGGTTCGGCGAACGGGAAGGCTGCAACGATTTTTCCATTGGTATCGAGCTGGAAGGAACCGACGACATTCCGTTCAGCGACGCCCAATACGATAGCCTCATTCACCTGTGTCACTTGCTCCAGCGGGCGTATCCGGCGATCACCCCGGAACGTGTCTGCGGGCACAGCGATATCGCGCCGGGGCGCAAGACCGACCCGGGACCGGCGTTCGACTGGCAGCGTTTGCGCACCGCCGCGATTGTCGTCTGAGGCGCCCTGACAGGAACGATTCCGCCATGATTTTTCTCGCAGTACTGCTGGTCCTGTTGATCGACAAACTCACCGACTGGCGCCGTGACGTGCAGCAGGATGGGCCCTGGCTGCACTGGTTGCAGCGCGTCGACAAGCGTTCCGGTACCCCCATGCCCTGGTTGGGGCTGGCGTTGGCGGTACTGCTGCCGGTGCTGCTGCTCGGTCTGTTGCTGCTCGCGCTCAAACCGCTGGCCTATGGCTGGCTCAGTTTGCCGCTGCATGTGTTGGTGCTGCTGTACAGCCTGGGGCGCGGTCAGGGCAAGCGCGACTTCGGCGCATTCCGAGATGCCTGGCGTCGGGGCGACGACGAGGCGGCCGCGCTGGTCGCCGAGCGCGACCTGAACCTAAATGCCTCCGACGCGCCGAGCCTGCTGCGCGCGGTCGAGGCGCAGCTGCTCTGGCGCAGTTATCAGGGGTTCTTCGCCGTGATTTTCTGGTACGTGTTGCTGGGGCCCGTGGCCGCGCTGGCTTACCGCTTGCTGGCGCTGACCCTTGACCATGCCAGGGATGCGGCCATGCGCGAGCAGGCCGGGCAGCTACGGCATGCCTTCGACTGGCTACCGGTGCGGGTGCTGCTGGCCAGTTTCGGACTGGTCGGCAACTTCGTCGCGGTCAACCGTGCGCTGCTCAATGACCTGCTGCATTGGGACATCCCCGCTTCGCGCCTGCTGGCTGACGTTGGCCCGGTCGCCGCTGATCTGCGCGAGCCTTTCGAGGGCGAGGCGGGAATCGCTCGGCTCGACAGTCTGGCCGCTCTGCTGGTGCGTACCCGCATGCTCTGGTATGCCGCCATCGCCCTCTGGATCCTGCTTCGCTAGGCGGTTGCGCCGATTCTCGAAGATCCGTCAGCCCCGCCTCGTCTACGAGGCGACCAGACGTCGGATAAGCCCAATGGATAGGTCGCGATCGGCGGGATTTCTGCTAGTTGTGAGGCCATCATCCTGCCATTACCTTAAGTTACATTAGTGGCGACCGATATCCCGTATAAGTTTTCTTGCGTCACGCTCCGACGAGCCGCAGCCACGATGAATGCTGCCGGCCACACAACAAGAAATAGGGGGACGTCTTTTGAAAAGCCTGTTATATCCCGCCATTGCATTGATGAATCGGCTGAGCTTTGGCATGAAGTTCAGCCTGATCAGCGTGCTTTTTCTCGTCCCCATGCTGCTGACCAACTTCTATCTGGTGCGTGATTCGTATCGTGAGTTCGTCGGTACGCGCACTGAGCTGCAGAGCCTAGAATTACTCGGCACGGCGCTGCAGTTGCGCCGCGATATGCAGGATTGGAAGGATCTGGTCGAGATCGAGGGCATCATCGGCCAGACCGGTAAAGTGCAGGCGTTGGTGTCTCGGTTGTCCACGGTCGAATCCGCGTTGTCGACGCAGATGCAGCGCCTGGCTCCGGTGAGCGAAGATCCCGAGCAGGTGGCTGAATTCACCAGCCGCCGAGACGAACTCGACGCGGCGCTGCGTGAGGCTCAGGCGCAACAGTCGTTGCAGGCCAAGGCCGCCATGGCCCGCGCCCTGCTGGGCAAGGTGCAGGTGATGATCAAGCTGATCACCAGCCAGTCGGGCCTGAGTCAGGACAGTCAGCGGGACGTGCGCATGCTCGCCGAACTGTTGACCTCGGCCACGCCCACCATTACCGCCGCGCTCGGTGAAGGACGGGCCGTTGGCTCCTATACCTTCGGCCAGGGCTACCTGAACTCCGATGCCAGCAACAAGCTGGACAATCTGCTGCTCGAGCTGGAAAAGCAGCAGGCGCAGTACGGGGCGCAACTGCACGACGTGCTGGGCAGCAGCGCCGCTGCCCAGCGCCAGCTGCAGACCTATACCGAGGCCAGTCATGCCTCCTTGCAGCGCAGCAGCGATGTTTTCCAGGACCAGGTGATCATGGCCGAAGCGCTGGATACTCCCTGGGACCAGTTCTACGACCTGATCAGCGCTGAAATGGCGAAGACCTACGCGCTCAACGACGCGGTTCTCGGCTTTCTCGATGAGCAACTGGCACTGCGGCTGGAGCAGAAACGCTTGCTCATGACCCTGCTGCTGGCCGCGCTGGCGCTGGTGTTCCTGCTGGTCGTCTACCTTTACAGCGCGTTCTACATGTCCACGCGTGCCTCGCTGCGTAGCCTCGGCGCCACCATGGACCGTGTGGCCGCGGGCGACATGACGGCGCGCTTCAAGGTTCAGAGCCGTGATGAGCTGGGTGAGCTGGGGCAGGTCTTTAACGAGACCGTGGCGAAGATCCGCGAGCTGATCGAGCGTGTCGGCCAGACGGTCGGTGAGGTGGAGCGCCAGGCGTCGCGTGTCGAAACGGTCTCCGGCGAGAGCAACCAGACGGTCTCCGAACAGCGTGGGCAGATCGAGCAGGTCGCCACGGCCATGAACGAGATGTCGGCAACCGCTCAGGAAGTGGCCACTAGTGCCGAGGCGGCGGTCGGCAGCGCCCAGAGTGTCAACGACGAAACGGTGAGCGGGCGTGGCCTGGTGGAGGCGCAGGTCGCCGGCATCGGGCGCTTGGCGGCCGAGATCGAGCAGTCGGTCGAGGTGATCAACCAGCTGGCCAGCGACAGCAAGGCCATCAGCCAGGTGCTGGATGTAATCAAGGGTGTGGCCGAGCAGACCAATCTGTTGGCGCTCAACGCGGCGATCGAGGCGGCGCGTGCTGGCGAGCAAGGGCGCGGTTTCGCGGTGGTCGCCGATGAGGTGCGCAGCCTGGCCAGACGTACCCAGCAGTCGACCGAGGAGATCGAGCAGATGATTGGTCGGCTGCAGGGCGGCGTCGGCGCAGCGGTCAAGACCATGCATGCAAGCCATTCGATGGCCGAGGATACGGTCAGCCAGTCGGCGCAGGTGCAGCAGGCGCTCGAGAACATCCTCGGCGCGGTCGGCGTCATCGTCGATCAGAACCAGCAGATCGCCGCGGCTGCCGAGGAGCAGACGGCCGTTGCCCACGACATCGATCGCAACATCGTCGCCATCAACGAAGCCGGGCAGCGCACCGCCGAGGGTGCCGGGCACACCGAGCAGGCCAGCCGAGAACTCAGCGAATTGGTCGGCCGCCTGCAACAGTTGATCGGTGCGTTCAGGGTCTGATCAGCGCTCGGAGCCTGGCGCGTCTTAGACTCGCTCGTCATTCCTTGCGGCACGCGCGCTCGCGGAACTGAATCGGGCCACGCCCGAACCGATCGTCGCGGCGGGCGAACTCGAAAGCGCCTGGTCGAGTCGGCTATAGCAACACCGGCTTCGACAGGGCAAATCCGATGTCCGCTACCGCAAAGAAGACCGACCCCAAGCTCTGGGAGCGGGTCAAGCAGGACGTCACCCGAGGCGACAAGGGCGGCGAGCCCGGTCAGTGGTCGGCGCGCAAGGCGCAGTACGCCGTGCAGGAGTACAAGAAACGCGGCGGTGGCTACGAGGGCGGGAAGGCTGCCGACAACCAGCTGCGCGAGTGGACTCGGGAGGACTGGGGCACGCAATCCGGCAAGCCTTCGGGCGAGACCGGCGAGCGCTACCTGCCCAAGCACGCCCGGGAGGCGTTGAGCGACGAGGAGTACGCTCGCACCACGCGCAAGAAGCGCGCGGACGCGCGACGCGGTCAACAGCATTCGAAACAACCCGTCGACGTCGCCGACAAGACCCGTCGTGCGCGCGAGCCGGCCCTCAGCGGCCTGACCAAACCGGCGCTCATGCGTCGCGCGGCCCAGCATGATATTCGCGGCCGTTCGACGATGAAGAAGGCCGAGCTGATCGCCGCACTCGAACGAGCAGGGGAACCATGAGCGGCTTCGACGAAGACGAGCGCCGCAGCATTCGCGACGACTTCAGCACTGCGGTGAACATGACGCCTGCAGCGCTGCGTCGCTGGCTTGACAGCGACGAGAGCCGCAGCGTCGGCATGACGGCCAGTGGCGACAAGGTCACCACACCGGGCGATGGCGAGGCGGTCGGGCACCACATGGGTGAACGCATCCTCCAACTCAAGGGCACCCGACACGCCGATCTCGACGAAGAGGACTACCGAGCCATGCGCAAGGTCGTCGGCTATGTCCACCGGCACCTGGCGCAACGACCGCAGGGCGATGTCACCGAGACCCGCTGGCGTCAGTCACTCATGAACTGGGGTCACGACCCGCTTCGGCGCTGACCGCGGCGCCACGAGGCCGGCCCGCGAGCTGTCTGCCTGCACCTACGAGCCCTACGACCAGCCGAACAGCTCGCAACTGTTGTGATAGCTGGCCTCGGCCAGCTCTTCCGGGCTGATGCCGCGCAGCTCGGCCAGTTCGCGGCAGATATCCGGGAGAAACTCCGGGCTGTTGCGTTCGCCGGCGTGGCTGTGCGGGGTGATGTCGGGAGCATCGGTTTCCAGCACGATGCTTTCGAGCGGCAACTGCTTGAGCACGCGATGCATGCGGTGCGCCTGTGGCCAGGTGCCGGCGCCGCCGAGGCCGAGCTTGTAGCCGAGCCTGATGTACTCGCGGGCTTCCTCCCAGCTGCCGCTGAAGGCATGGGCGATGCCGGCGCGCTTGAGCCTGTGCCGCTTGAGCGTGGCGATCATCTGGGCATGGGCGCGGCGCACGTGCAGCAGCACCGGCAGCTCGAATTCGCTGGCCAATGCCAGCTGCGCCTCGAGCAAGGACTGCTGGCGCTCCTTGGCCGGGTCTTCGATGTAGTAGTCCAGGCCGATTTCGCCGATGGCACAGAGCTTGGCCTCGCCGCGCAGGCGCTGCAGCCAATCACGCAGCGCGTCGATGTGTTCCGCCCGGTGATCCTGTAGAAACACCGGGTGCAGGCCTAGCGCCACATGGACGCAAGGTTCTTCCTGGGCCAGCTGCCAGACCCGGGCCCAGTTGGCCTGATGCACCCCCAACACCAGGATGCGTTCGACTCCGGCCCTCTGGCTACGCGCCAATACCTCGCTGCGATCGGTATCGAACGGGTCGAAGTCGAGGTGGGTATGGGTGTCGATCAGGCGCACGGCAGCCTTCTCCTGTTCGGGGCCGGAATCATTGACGAGGGCACTCAGCGGTTGGCTTCCTCCTCGATCTGGATATCGCTGACACCCAGCTCGGCCATGCGGCTGTGTTCGCTGGGACGTACCGGGATTTCCCAGGGCGCATCGGTCGCAGCGCGAGGCTCGCGGACATGATGCAGCAGAATCTCCAGTTCGGCTTGTTCCAGATCCGGCTCTTCGAAGGAGCTGAGCGTCAGCGAGGCCGGATTACCATTGATCAGGTAGTGGATGCGGTAGCGTTTCAGTTCGGTCATGGCGGCTCTCGACTCCGGGTATGTGGAATATCGGACCGCCGAATTTCTGTCAGGCTCCCGAATCCTTGCGCTCCGATTCGAGCAGGGCCGCTTTGCGTTCGATGCCCCAGCGATAGCCGGTAAGTGACTGGTTGGCGCCAACGACACGGTGGCAGGGCACCAGCAGGCCGACGGGATTGCTCGCGCAGGCCCGCGCGACGGCGCGCGCATGACTGCCGAGGTGCTCGGCCAGTTCGCCATAACGTCGGGTCTGGCCCGGCGGAATCGCCTGGAGCGCTTGCCAGACGCGCTGCTGAAACGCACTGCCGCGCAGGTCAAGCGGCAACCGTGCCGCCCGCGACGGCTCCTCCAGCTGGGCCAGGATCGATTGCAGCCACTCGCCCAGGCCGTGCTGGTCGCGTGACAGCTCGGCAGCGGCGAAGCGCGATTGCAGTTCGTCGAGTAGCGTTTGTTCGTCGTCACCGAACAGCAGTGCACAGATCCCGCGCTCGCTGGCGGCGATCAACAGCAGCCCGAGCGGGCACGGGCTGATGGCATAGCGCAGGGATTCGCCCGCGCCCCGGCGTCGACGCTGCGCCGGGCTCAATGCGGCCACGTCCAGGTAGGCGCCGCGGGTACTGCCGTAGCCTGCCTCCAACGCGGCGTCCAATACCGAGTCGGCGGCCGGTAGCTGGGTCTCCAGGCGTTCGCGACGGCGTGCTGCGGCCCAGGCGCGCGGCGTGAGTCCGGTGCGCTGTTTGAATGCGCGGGCCAGGTGTGACGAGGACAAGCCGATGCGTGCAGCCAGCTGATCGAGCGTCAACGGCTCTGCGCTTTCGTCGAGCAAGCGGCAGGCGGCGACGATCAGGGCGTCAAGCTGCTCGGCCGGGCTCTGCCCCTGCGGTGAGCAGCGCCTGCAGGGCCGGTAGCCGGCGGCCTCGGCCTGTGCGGCATCGCTGAAGAAGCTGACGCGGTCGCGCCGTGGACGACGTGCCGGGCAGCTCGGGCGGCAGAAGATGCGGGTCGAGTGGACAGCGAATACGAAGCGATTGTCGTACGCCTCGTCACGGTCGCAGAGGGCCTGCCAGCAGTGGTCGAAATCGAGCATGTCGGTGCTCCCTGAGGGGTTGATTTCGATTGTCCGTCCAGCCCGTGCTGGATGCCAATCCACAACGCGCTTTTAAACTGCGGGCAAGCATGGAAGGGCGTAGACGATTGCCGTAACCTGCAGGTCTGCCTAGCCAAGAAGGGTCTGTAAACCGCTGATGAAAACGCCAAAACGACTCGAGCCGTTGGTCGAGGATGGCCTGATCGACGAAGTGCTGCGCCCGCTGATGAGTGGCAAGGAAGCAGCGGTTTATGTGGTGCGCTGCGGCGACGAGCTGCGCTGCGCGAAGGTGTACAAGGAGGCCAACAACCGCAGCTTCCGGCAGGCGGTCAAGTATCAGGAAGGGCGCAAGGTGCGCAGCAGCCGGGACGCCCGCGCCATGGCCAAGGGCTCCAAGCACGGGCGCAAGGAGAAGGAAGAGAACTGGCAGAACGCCGAAGTCGCGGCACTCTACCGCCTGGCCCAGGCCGGCGTTCGGGTACCCAAGCCGTACGACTTTCTCGATGGCGTGCTGCTGATGGAAATGATCAGCGGCGAGGATGGCGATGCCGCGCCGCGGCTCAACGATGTGGACCTGCACCCGGACGACGCGCGCGAGTTCCACGCCTTCATGATCGGCGAAGTGGCCAAGATGCTTTGCGCCGGACTGGTTCATGGCGACCTGTCCGAATTCAACGTGCTGCTCGATGAGCACGGACCGGTGATCATCGATCTGCCGCAGGCGGTGGACGCCGCGGGCAACAACCACGCCTTCGAAATGCTCGAGCGTGATGTCGGCAACATGGCCGCGTACTTCGGCCAGTTCGCCCCTGAGCTCAAATACACGCGCTACGCCAAGGAAATGTGGGCGCTGTACGAGGAGGGCAAGCTGACACCGGAAACCGAGCTGACCGGCGAATTCGCCGAGCCGGAGGATGCGGCTGACCTCGACGCGGTCATGCGCGAGATCCGCGCGACGCTGGCCGAACAGGCGCGCAAGGAAGCGCTGCGCAACGCCACCGACGAACCGAGCGACGAGCCGCCCACGCCACCGTGGATGCGCCACTGACCCTGGGTGGCGTCTGCCGTCTTGTCTGGTTTGGCGGTTCAAGCTGCCCGCCACGCCGCTGCCGTTCGTGCCCGTGAATGATTGGCTGACGCCCGGTGGGCGCGAGTAGCCGCTTCGCCTGAGCGCAGGCGCGTGCAGCCGCGCCGCGGCAGGTCGACACAACCTCGCCAGCGCGCGAACGGTCGGCCTATGCTCAGATGGCTATGCAGGCGGCAAAAGCAACAGCCGCCATCTGGCTCCGGTGGGCGTATCATGGCGGGGCGTTTACAGGTCAGTGCAGGAGAGCGTTGCAATGCAAGGTCAGCCACAGGTCATCGAATACCTCAAAGAACTGCTGCGTGGGGAGCTGGCGGCACGCGACCAGTATTTCCTGCACTCGCGGATGTACGCCGACTGGGGGTTCACCAAACTCTACGAGCGAATCAACCACGAAATGCAGGAAGAAACCGAGCACGCCGATGCGCTGCTCAAACGTATCCTGTTCCTCGAAGGCACGCCGGACATGACCCCGGAGCCCATTCACCCTGGGCACAGCGTGCCGGACATGCTGCGCAGCGATCTGGCACTCGAATACAAGGTGCGCGAAGCCCTGGCCAAGGGCATCGAGCTGGCCGAGCAGCACGGCGATTATCCGACCCGCGATATCCTCGAGCTGCAGCTGATGGATACCGAAGAAGACCATGCCTACTGGCTGGAACAGCAACTCGGGCTGATCGACCGGATTGGCCTGCAGAACTATCTGCAGTCGCAGGCAAGCTGATGCACAGGAGGCCAGGCGCAATGCCTGGCCTCCTTGTTTCCCGGCCCCGGTCAGATGCGGAAGCGGCTGACCATCGTCTGCAGGTGGCTACCCAGACGTGCCAGCTCGACGCTGGACGCCGCGGTTTCTTCACTGGCCGCAGCGGTCTGTTCCGAGACATCACGCACGTTCACCACGCTCCGGCTGATCTCTTCGGCCACCGCGCTCTGCTCTTCGGCGGCTGTGGCGATCTGCTGATTCATGGCCTGGATGTTGGACACCGTGCGGGTGATGCGCGCCAGGGAGGCGCCGGCCCGCCGCGTCAACGCCACGCTGCTTTCGGTTAGGTTGCGGCTGTTCTGCATGATCGCCGATACCTGCTGCGTGCCGTCCTGAAGCGCAGTGACCAGTTGCTCGATTTCCTCGGTGGACTTTTGCGTACGCTGGGCCAGGCCGCGCACCTCATCGGCTACCACCGCAAATCCACGGCCGGCTTCGCCCGCACGGGCGGCCTCGATTGCGGCGTTCAGCGCCAGCAGGTTGGTCTGTTCGGCTACGGCACGGATCACGTTCATGACGCTGCCGATCTTGTCGCTGTCGCTTTGCAGGGCCGTCATCGCCTCGGAGGAGCGGACCACCTCACCGGCCATGCGCTCGATTTGCTCGATCACCTCGGCCACGACGTGATCGCCGGCATGCGCTTCTTGATCCGCCTCGGTGGCGGCCTGAGCGGCTTGTTCGGCGTTGCGTGCCACTTCCTGCACCGTGGCCGACATCTCGTGCATCGCCGTCGCGACCTGGTCGGTTTCCTCTTTCTGGCTGTTGACCCCGGCACTGGTCTGCGTGGTCACCGCCGAAAGCTCCTCGGCGGCGCTGCTGATCTGGCTGACACCGTCACGAATGCCACCGATCAGCTCACGCAGTGTGGTGCCCATCTGCTGGATGCCCGTTTGCAACGTGCCCAGCTCGTCGCGGCGGGTGATCTGCGCGGTCGCGGTCAGGTCGCCTGCGGCGATGCGCTCCACGTCCTTGAGGGTGCTGCGCAGGGGCAGGATGATCTGGCGGGTGATCAGCCACGCCGCGAGGATGCCGAGTAGCAGCGCCAGGGCTGTGCTGATGAGCATCCCGCTGCGCGCTTCACTGCTCTCGACGTCGAGCCGATCCAGCTGGAACTGGTACAGCGCATCGCTGATGCGGACGATTTCCTTCTGCTGGTCGGTCATTTCCTGGCGCGCCTTGGCGATCGCGAGGGTTGCCGCTTCCAGGGTCTCGATGGCCGCACGGTATTCAGCGAGCACGCTGCGAATCGGATCGACCGCATCGAGGCTGTTCTGCTCGATCAGGCCGCGGTGTTGGTCGAGCGCGACCAAGGCGCTGTCGAGCTGGCTGTAGACGGCGCCGGCATTCTGCGCGTTGGGGGATGCCAGGTAGATGCGCAGCAGGTATTGCGCCTGCTTGATTTCCTCGCGGACCCGGGTGATGGCCACCAGCTGCTCGAAGCGCTGTTCGTCCTGCTCGGTGCGCTGCATGACTCGGGCGTTGATGGCCGTCGTGAGCGTATCCAGACGAGCCGCCGCCGCGTCGATGGCGCGGTGGGATTCGTTGGTACGCGCATAGCCTTGGCGCATGTCGTTGAGCGAGTGCTGGTACTGCTCGTTGTAGCCGGCCTGTTCCTTGAGCATCGCCACATTGGCCGGGTTCTTGAAGGAGCCGAGCAACTTCGTCTGCTGGGCGAGGTAGATGCTGAGATTCTTGTCCAGGCGGTCGGTGGATTCGGCATCGCCACTGGCGAGCATGAACTGCAGCCGCGCGATGCGCAGGTTCGTCAGGGTGTTGTTCAATTGCGAGATCTGGGTCATCCAGCTGCTGCGCTGGATCACGCTACCCAGGCTGGCCCAGCCACTCCAGGCCAGGATCAGCGTCAGTGCCAGTACGGCGCCAAAGCCCAACGTCAGCTTACGGCTGACGCCGATGTTTCCAAACCATCTGTTCATTCAGTTACCAATAGCCATGAAGTTCAAAAGTGTTGGCGGCGAGATCGCCGGCAACGAAGCGCTGCGCTGCTGTCGGCGGACAGCGCGAAGACTTGAGGTGTGTCGTAAAGATGGCGCCATAAATAAGGCGTCAAGGTGAGCGGTCTGCGACGCTGGGGCGTGGTCTGCAGTCACATGCGCGCGGTAGCGGCTCGCGCAATAACGACGAACGGCAGGGACGGGAAGCGCCTTACGGAAAGCTGAACGGCTGGCGCGTTAGCGTCGTATACATGTCACGGAGATTCAGCAGGTTGCTGCCAAGGCGAGGCCAGACTGAGCGCCGCCGTTGCACATCACTGGCGGCGGCTGCACCCGGATTCCAGATCCTTGAGGATCGGGCAGTCGGGTCGGTCGTCGCCCTGGCAGTGGTCGACCAGCTCCTGCAGGGTATCTCGCAGGCCGACCAGTTCGGCGATCTTCTGGTTCAGCGCTTCGACATGCGCGCCGGCCAGCGCCTTCACATCGGCGCTGGCACGGTGGCGATCCTGCCAGAGGGTGAGCAGCTTGCTCACTTCGTCCAACGAGAAGCCCATATCCCGGGAGCGTTTGATGAACGCCAGACGGTGCAGATCCTGCTCCCCGTAGTGGCGGTAGCCGTTGGCGCTGCGGCCGGCTGGCGAGATCAGGTCGATGGACTCGTAATAGCGAATCATCTTCGCCGAGAGGCCGGTTTTCTTCGCTGCTTGACCGATGTTCATAGGCGCTCCGGGCATGTCGGAATCAGATGGCACTGGACTGGACTGTTCGATGGATCATTCCCGCGGCTTCCAGCGCTTGAGCAACAACGCGTTGCTGACCACGCTGACGCTCGACAGCGCCATGGCGGCGCCAGCGACCACCGGGCTGAGAAAGCCCAGGGCAGCCAGTGGGATCCCGACCAGGTTGTAGATGAACGCCCAGAACAGGTTCTGCTGGATCTTGCGGTAGGTGCGCCGGCTGATCTCCAGCGCCGCTGGTACCAGTCGTGGGTCGCCGCGCATCAGGGTGATACCCGCGGCATGCATGGCCACGTCGGTGCCACCGCCCATGGCGATGCCGACATCGGCGGCGGCCAGGGCCGGCGCGTCGTTGATGCCGTCGCCGACCATGGCGACCACGGCGCCGCCTTGCCTCAGCTCGGCGACGACCGCGGCCTTGTCCGCTGGCAGCACCTCGGCGTGCACGCTGTCGATGTGCAGGGCTTCGGCCACCACACGGGCGCTGCCGCGGTTGTCACCGGTGATCAGGTGGCTGCGGATATGACGGGCCTCGAGGCCGGCGATGGCGTCGGCGGCGCCCTCCTTAAGGCTGTCGCCAAAGGCGAACAGGCCGAGCACGCGCGGTTGCGGAGCGGTTTCCACCAGCCAGGAGAGGGTGCGGCCTTCGCCTTCCCAGGCTTCGGCTTTGCTCGCCAGCTCGCCTGGCTGCAGGCCGCTGTCGTCAAGAAGTCTGCGATTGCCCAGCGCCAGCGAGCGACCGTCCAGATCGCCGGCGATGCCGCGACCGGTCAGCGACTGGCTGCGGTCCACGTCGGGCACCGTCAGGCGCTGTTCCTCACAGCGCTCCAGCACCGCCCGCGCCAGGGGATGCTCGCTGCCGCGTTGCAACGCACCGGCCTTACGCAATAGCGCCGCTTCATCACCATCGACCGCGTAGAGGTGGACGATGCGCGGCTTGCCCGACGTCAGGGTGCCGGTCTTGTCGAACGCGACCGCAGTGACCGCATGCGCCACTTCCAGCGCCTCGGCATCCTTGATCAAGATGCCGTGGCGTGCCGCCACCCCGGTGCCTGCCATGATCGCCGCAGGAGTGGCGAGGCCGAGGGCGCAGGGGCAGGCGATGACCAGCACGGCCACTGCATTGATCAACGCGACCTCCGCCGGCGCCCCTGTCAGCAGCCAGCCGGCCAGCGTCAGCAAGGCGATGACCAGTACCGACGGGACGAACACCTGGCTGACCCTGTCCACCAGCTTCTGGATCGGAGCTTTGGCGGCCTGGGCGTCTTCCACCAGGCGAATGATGCGAGCCAGCACGGTTTCGCCGCCGAGTGCGGTGGTGCGGACCAGCAGGCGGCCTTCGCCGTTGATCGCACCGCCGGTGATGCGGTCGCCGGGGGCCTTGGCCACTGGCAGGCTTTCGCCGCTGATCAGCGCTTCGTCGGCCTGGCTTTCGCCCTCGATCACCTCACCGTCGACCGGGAAGCGCTCGCCGGGTTTGACCAGTACCAGATCGTCCAGCCGCAGCGCGGCGATGGCGACATCCTCTTCGCGTCCGTCAACGACGCGCACAGCCCGATCCGGCCGCAGGGCTTCGAGGGCGCGGATGGCGGCGCTGGTCTGGCGCTTGGCCCGGCTTTCCAGGTATTTGCCCAGCAACACCAGCGCGATCACCACGGCAGACGCTTCGAAATACAGATGCGGCATGGTGTCGGCCGGCGCGATCCACCATTGGTAGAGGCTCAGACCATAGCCGGCGCTGGTTCCGATCGCGACCAGCAGGTCCATGTTGCCGGTGCCGGCGCGTACGGCCTTCCAGCCCGCGACATAGAAGCGCGCACCGAGTATGAATTGCACCGGGGTCGCGAGCAGGAACTGAACCCAGGGCGGCAACATCCAGTGCAGGCCCAGCAAGTCGCCGACCATCGGAACCACCAGCGGCGCCGCCAGCAACAGTGCGGCGAGCACGGCCAGGCGTTCGCGGCGCAGGCGCGCCTCGCCGCCGTCGGCCGACGGCTGGCTGCTGTCGATGGCCTGGGCCTGGTAACCGGCGGCCTCCACCGCCTGGATCAGTAACGACGGATCGAGGTTGCCGAGTACCTCGATGCGGGCGCGCTCGTTGGCCAGGTTCACCGTGGCGCTGCGCACGCCGGGCACCTTGAGCAGGGCGCGTTCGACCCGGCCGACGCAGCTGGCGCAGGTCATGCCGTCGATGGCCAGTTCCAGGCTTTGCACCGGCACGCCGTAGCCTGCCTTCTCCACCGCGGCGACCAGTCCGGCCAGGTCCGCCTCGTGGGCCTCTATCCGCACCTGCTCTGCGGCGAGGTTCACCGCTGCGGTGTCGACACCGGGTACCTTGAGCAGGGCGCGTTCGACACGGCCGGCGCAGCTGGCGCAGGTCATTCCGCTGATCGGCAAGGTGTAGGTTGCGCTGGTCATGGTCCGCTCCCGCATTGGTCTGGTGCGATGGATGTTCAACCTTGACCTGGTGGCAAGGTCAAGTCGAGCAACAGAGTGTCGCAGCCTGGTCTATTGACCTTGCCGGTGTGGCAAGGTTGAGCATGACACCGTGATCTTCAATCCAGAGGAGTGTTTCGATGCAGCAATTCAACGTGAAAGGCATGACCTGCGCCCATTGCGAGCGCGCCGTGACCCAGGCGATCCAGTCGCGTGACGGTGAGGCCAAGGTCGACGTGGATCTGGCCGCAGGGGTGGTGCGGGTCGATAGCCGCCTCGATGAAGCGGCGATCCGCGAGGCGATCGCCGAGGAAGGGTACGAGGTCCAGTAACCGGCGAGTGGCGGGCTGGTAAATGTCGCCGCCGGGCTTACTGAACGGCGGCGCTGTCCCAGTTCTTGACCAGCCCGCGGAACAGCGGGTCGATCAGGGCCGCGCTGTCCTGTTCCGGATCGAACAGCGTCGAGTCCCGCGTCCAGTCGCTGAACAGGCCGACGATCAGTGCGTGCAGCGTGCGTGCTGCCAGGCGCGGGGTGACGCCCGGGTAGAGGCTGTCCGCTGCGCTTTGCAGCATCTTTTCGCACAGCTCGATGAACAGATTGATGAAGGCATGATGGCGCTCTTCGGCTTCGCGCAATTCTTCGGTGAATTCGCAGCGGTGCAGGAGGATGGTCATCACGCGGCGCTTCTGTTCGTCCCGCGCCAGGGCGCTGACACCCTCGACGCAGAGTTCGCGTAACGCCCTCAGCGGCTGCTGCTGCGTACAGCTGCACAGCCGCTCGGCCATCTGTTCGGGCGGCAGGCGCACCTGGTTGAGCATTTCGTGGAACAGGTGGGCCTTGTTCTGGAAATGCCAGTACACGGCGCCACGCGTCACGCCGGCATCCCGGGCGATCTGATCAAGGCTGGTATGCGCCACGCCCTTGTCGAGAAACAGTCGCTCGGCGGAGGCGAGCAGGGCGATGCGGGTCTTTTCGGCGTCTTCTTTGGTTCTTCGCATGGTCGGCTACGGCAGCTCAAAGCAGGTCAGGTGGCCCCTGGAGGGCGGGCAGCGCGGAGTTCATCCTTCAACTTCTGCAACTTTGCTTGTTTACAATCGTCTGTGTATGTAACAGCATCTCAGCTTCTCTGTAAACGATCGTTCGCCGCCGTGGTTCGCCTGCGGCGGCGTTTCGTCTTTTTTGCGCTCTACGAGTTCAGTTCATGCCACTGCCTATTCTCTTGATCCTCGGCGCGCTCAGCGCCTTCGGCCCGTTGGCGATCGATTTCTATCTGCCCGCCTTCCCAACGATGGCGCGCGCTTTTGCCACGGATGTCGAACATGTGCAACTGTCGCTGGCGGCCTATTTCGTCGGCCTTGCGCTCGGTCAACTGATCTACGGTCCGGTGGCCGATCGCTATGGCCGTCGCAAGCCGCTGCTGGTTGGCGTCACGCTGTTCACCCTGGCGTCGCTGGCCTGTGCCTTCGCGCCCACGCTGGACTGGCTGATCGCGGCACGCTTCGTTCAGGCGCTGGGCGGATGCGCCGGCATGGTGGTGACCCGGGCGCTGGTGCGAGATCGTTGCGATCCGGTGCAGGGCGCGAAGGTGTTTTCCCAGCTGATGCTGGTGATGGGCGTGGCGCCAATACTCGCGCCGCTTGCCGGTGGGTTGTTGCTCAACAGCTTTGGCTGGCAGGCGATCTTCGTGTCGCTGACCGCCTTCAGCGCGGCATGCGGCGTCGCGGTGGCGCTGCGTCTGCCGGAAACGCTGGCGGCCGACGCGCCCCGGCCGCCGTTGCGCGGCACCTTCCCGCGCTATGTCACGCTGTTGCGTGATACCGAATTCGTGGCCTTCGCGCTGGCCGGTGGCGTCGCCATGGCGGGGATGTTCGCCTACATCGCCGGCTCGCCGTTCGTGTTCATCGAGCTCTATGGGGTCCCGGCCGATCAGTATGGCTGGCTGTTCGGCAGCAATGCGGCGGGTTTCATCATCGTCTCGCAGATCAATGCGCGACTGCTGCGCCTGCGCGGGCCGGGGTTCTGGCTGCGGCGCTTCGTCTGGTTCTATTTCGCCTGCGCTGCGATCTTGCTGGTGCTCGCCTGGAGCAAGCCGGCCGTGCTCTGGCCGTTGCTGATTCCGCTGTTTGCCGGGCTGGCCAGCCTCGGCAGCATTCTGCCCAACGCCACCGCCTGTGCCATGGCCAAGCAGGGCAAGCAGGCGGGGCTGGCTTCGGCGTTGATGGGCAGCCTGCAATTCTGCGTCGCCGCCCTGGCGTCGGCCTCGGTGGGATGGCTGCACAACGGCACGGCCGTACCCATGGCCTTGGTGATCGCCCTCTGTGCGCTATCGGCCGCATGCCTGGCCTGGTACACCGGCCAGCTCGATGGTGCGCAACGGCGCAAGGCCGCCTTGTCCTAGGCGGCCCCAACCGGGCGACGCTGTCCTGGCATGGCGGGTGGTCAGAACCCCTCGAGAACGATCTTGCCCTTGGCCTTGCCGCTTTCGATGAAGGCATGGGCGCGGCGCAGATTCTCGGCGTTGATGGTGCCGTAGTGCTCGCCCAAGGTCGTTTTCACCACGCCACCGTCGATCAGCTCGGCGACCCGGTTGAGCAGTCGGTGCTGTTCGATCATGTCCGGCGTCTGGTACAGCGAGCGGGTGTACATGAACTCCCAGTGCAGTGACAGGCTCTTGCGCTTGAGCAGGCTGATATCGAGGCTCGCCGGGTCGTCGATCAATGCCAGGCGACCCTGGGGGCGCAGCGTTTCGACGATTTGCGGCAAATGTGCGTCGGTGTGGGTCAGGCTTGCCACGTGGGTCACGTCGGCGATACCCAACCGCTGCAGCTCGGCCGCCAAGGGCTGGCTGTGATCGATCACCTCATGCGCGCCCAGCTCGCGCACCCAGGCCTGGGTGTCGCTACGCGAGGCGCTGCCGATGACCTGGAGGCCGGTCAGTTGCCGCGCCAGCTGGGTGAGGATCGAGCCGACCCCACCCGCTGCGCCGACGACGAGCAGGCGCTGATCGCGGTCTTCCTGGCCTTCGCTGATCTGCAGGCGTTCGAACAGCAGTTCCCAGGCGGTGATCGAGGTCAGGGGCAAGGCCGCCGCATCGGCAAAGCCGAGCGTGGCGGGTTTACGACCGACGATGCGCTCGTCGACCCGATGCAGTTCGCTGTTGGCGCCCGGGCGATCCAGCGCTCCGGCGTAGAACACTTCATCGCCCGGCTTGAACAGGGTGACCTCGCTGCCCACCGCGCGCACCACGCCGGCGACGTCCCAGCCGAGCACCTGATGCTGGCCGGCCTCCGGCTGGACACGCATGCGAATCTTGGTGTCGACCGGGTTCACCGAGATGGCGCGCACTTCGACCAGCAAGTCACGCGGGCCGGGTGTAGGGTCGGGTAGTTCGATATCGAGCAGCGAGCGCGGGTCGTCGACAGGTAAGGACTGCTGGTAACCGATGGCTTTCATCACGTTCTCCGTTAGCGGATTGAGCGGGTTGCAGCCATGTTCGGCTTTCACGTCATGAAGAAAAACCGCATATTGCGCAGAGGCTCTTTCAACGGATTTTTGAAAATGCTGCGCACCGATGACTTGCAGGTCTTCGTTCTGACTGCCGAATTGGGCAGCCTGTCCGCCGCCGCCCGGCGCTTGGAGCTGTCGCCCGCGGTGGCTAGCGCCGCGCTCAAGCGGCTGGAGGCAGGCCTGGGCTGTCGGCTGTTGGTGCGTTCGACGCGTAGCCTGCGGTTGACTGGCGAGGGCGAGCAATACCTGCCGCATGCGCGGTCGGCCCTGCAAAGCCTGCTGGATGGTCAGCGATTGCTCGCCGGTGGCAAAGCGGCCATCAGCGGCCCGCTCCAGCTGTCCGCGCCGTCGGACTTCGGTCGCAACGTGCTGCTGCCCTGGCTCGACGAGTTCCAGCTGCAGCATCCGCTCTTGAGCCTGCGGCTGCTGCTGGCCGACCGCAACGCCGATCTCTTTCGGCAGCCGGTGGACTTCGCTTTGCGCTACGGCCAACCGGAAGATTCCAGCTTGGTGGCGCTGCCGGTGGCACCGGGCAATCGACGGGTACTCTGCGCATCGCCTGCCTATCTGGCCGCCCATGGCGCGCCGCGCAGCCTGGCCGAGCTCGCCGGGCACAACTGTCTGCGCTTCATGCTGGCCGGGCGGGTGCACGAGCGCTGGTGTTTCTACGAGGGGCGTCGCGAACTGGCGCAGCTGGTGAGCGGTGATCGCGTCAGCGATGACGCCGATGTGGTGCGTCGCTGGGCATTGGCGGGGCGGGGTGTGGTGTACAAGTCCTGGCTGGACGTCGCGCACGATGTGCAGGCGGGGCGGTTGCGCGTGCTGCTGCCCGACATGCTGGGCGAGGCGGCGCCGTTGAACCTGATCTGCGCGCATCGGGCGCATCTGGGTGAAACGCTGCGGTTGTTACGTGAGCACCTGAGCGAACGGTGCCGGGCGTTGCTCGAACCGGCCCCATTCACCTCGCGTTGAGGCGGGCCGCGATGGCGGCCCGGCTTATCCTCATTGGGCCAGGCGCGCGTCCAGGCTGTTCTGCGCCAGTCGCCGTGCCTGATCCTCGGTCATGCCCAGGCTCTCGTGCAGGGCCATGAAGTTCTCGGTCACGTAGCCGCCGAAGTAGGCCGGATCGTCCGAGTTCACCGTGACCTTCACGCCTTGTTCCAGCATCTGCAGGATGTTGTGCTGGCTCATGTCGTCGAACACGCAAAGCTTGGTGTTGGACAGCGGGCAGACGGTGAGCGGGATCTGCTCCTCGATCAGCCGCTCGATCAGCCTGGGATCTTCAGCCGCGCGCACGCCGTGGTCGATGCGGCTGACCTTGAGCAGGTCCAGCGCCTGCCAGATGTAGTCCGGCGGGCCTTCTTCCCCGGCATGGGCAACGGCGAGGAAGCCTTCGGCACGCGCCTTGGCGAAGACGCGCTCGAACTTGCTCGGCGGATGGCCCATCTCCGAGCTGTCCAGGCCGACGGCGAAGAAGGCGTCGCGGAACGGCATGGCTTGCTCCAGCGTCTTGAACGCTGCTTCTTCGGGCAGGTGCCGGAGGAAGCTCAGGATCAACCCGCTGCTGATACCGAGCAATTCGCGTCCGTCAGCCAGTGCGCCGCTGATGCCACGCATGGCGACTTCGAACGGGATGCCGCGGTCGGTGTGGGTCTGTGGATCGAAGAAGGGTTCGGTGTGCACCACGTTCTGCTCTTCGCACTTCTGCAGGTAGGCCCAGGTCAGGTCGTAGAAATCCTGCTCGGTGCGCAGCACGTCGGCGCCGGCGTAATAGAGGTCGAGAAATTCCTGCAGGTTGCCGAAGTTGTAGGCGCTGCGCAGCGCATCGACGTTGTCCCAGGGCAGGGCGATCTTGTTGCGTTCGGCCAGGCGGAACAGCAGCTCGGGTTCCAGGGACCCTTCGAGGTGCAGATGCAGTTCGGCTTTAGGCAGTGCGTTGAGCCAGTCGTACATAGGGGCGTCCCGTGAGAAAGGAAAGCGACATTCTAACCAGCTGCTGGCGTTGACCCCAGGGTCAATTCTGCGACGCAGCACGGCCAGCGACTTTGGCTCGGTAGCACGAGCAGATGAACAGGATATGACCAGCCGATGGAAGGCGCCGTGCCGCCTGGCGTACGGGCGGCTTTGCAGAGCCTATCAACAGAGTTTTCCACAGGAAATGGGCATAACACTGAGGTAAAAGCTGGCTTTTTGCTGCTATTGCTATGCCTTGCGGTTCGGCGGCTATCTGGCCTGAAAAATCAATCACTTAGCGTACAAGCGAGACGGATTAAACGCAGTTGGCCAAATAATGGCCAATGCCAGCAAAGCCTCGGCGCGTCTGGCTTGCAGCGGCTCATCCAAAGGTTATCCACAACGCCGCGCACAGTAATCGGGGACAAGTCCACCACGAAAAAAGGCCATGCGGCGCTCAGGTCCGCATGGCCTTGGATGCGTCTGCCTGGACGCAGGGGGCTGGCTGTCAGTTCTGCGGGGCGGTACCTGGAGCCGGCTCGCTGGGCTCGACGGGTTCGCCAACATCCGGCTCGTCGTCCTCCGGCATGGTCACGTCGACGTCTGGCACGGTAACGGTCTTTTCCTTGGTGCCGACGTCCACGTCAGGCGTATCGACATCGTACTTGGGCAGCTTGCCGGCTTCGACGTCGACGTCCGGCATCTTGCCTTCCTCGGTCTTCTCGACATCGCAACCGGCCATGCCCAAAGTCGCGACCAACAGGGCTCCGGGGACGAGCCACTTGTAATTGCTTTTCATTGTTTGTCTCCTCTCTCGCAACGGAACGCGCTCGAACGCTGTTCCAGACAATCGGCGGGACATGCACAGTCAAGTCGGCTGGCCCAACGGCAGGCGCCGTTGTAATAGGGACTTCACCCTGCCGGCGCAGTTCAGCGCGATTGCCGTCAGGCCTCGTCCGCGTGCAGGACGATACGGCCGCGACTGAGGTCGGCAAGGGCACGCTGCAGGGCGGGTTGTTGTTCGATCGGCAGGGCCAGCAGCAGCTCGGCGCCGTCCGCGTCGAAGGTTTCCGTCTCGATGAGCGCGTCGAACTCGGGCAGGCGGGCCTTGATCAACGCCAGCTCGGCGAAGCGGCAATGGCAGTGGCAGCGAACCCGCGCCACCAGCGGCAGGCGCTCACCAGCCTGCAGGCACTTGGCGGCCGAGCCGCCGTAAGCGCGCGCCAGGCCGCCGGTGCCCAGCTGGATACCGCCGAACCAGCGGGTCACCACCACCACGACCTGGTCGCAGTCCTGGCCTTCGATGGCTGTGAGCATGGGGCGTCCGGCGGTGCCACCGGGCTCGCCGTCATCGCTGAAACGGTACTGTTGGCCGATCTTCCAGGCCCAGCAATTGTGCGTCGCCGTGCTGTCGCTGACCGACTGGATAAACGCCTGAGCCTGCTCCGGGGTCGCGATCGGCGCGGCGTGGGTGACGAAACGGCTCTTGCGGATCGTTTCCTGGTATTCGCAAGACGAGGCGAGCGTAAAGGGCATCGGGCTGGCGGCGCTGGTGGAGGAGGGCGCCATTGTAACGAGTCGCCATGGCTCGGGTACCGGTCGTCGCAGGACCGCCCGGCTAGTGGGCTGAACTTCTTCCGCCGGGGCGCCGCCCAAACTTTGAGCACCTTGCCAGTCAGCGTATGGCGCGCGCCGGGTGCTGCCGATCAATGTCCGAGGGAGGAAGCGATATGCTCAACGCCAAGTACCAGTCCTGCATCGAAGCCTGTTCCAACTGCGCCATCGGCTGCGAGACCTGCGCGGCGTCCTGCCTGCGCGAAGATGATGTGAAAAAAATGGCGCGCTGCATCGAGCTCGACCGCGATTGCGCGGACCTCTGCGCCCTGGCCGCCGTGCTGATGGCCCGCGACAGCGCCCAGGTTCAGGCGATCTGCAAGCTGTGCGCGCAAGCCTGCCGCGAGTGCGCCCGGGAATGCGGGCAGCATCAGATGGATCACTGCCAGGTGTGCGCCGAGGCTTGCCGCCAATGTGCCGAAGCGTGCGAAAAGATGGCGGCCTGACGGGCCTGCCACCGAAGGGCCGGTCCCGACCTGGTCTTCGCGCCAGGCGCGTTATCGGCGGCCATGAGCGCCGGGCCAGCGCCTAGGCAACCTCCTGCTGCCACGAGCCGAACGGGTCCGGCATTCGCAGCCAGTGTTCCGGGCCGAGGTTCCACTCGACATCGCTGAGCAGGCAGGCATCGAGTTCGGCCCGTAGCTGGTCGAAGTCGATGTGCTGGCCGATGAAGACCAGTTCCTGGCGGCAATCGCCGCTGTCATCGCTCCATTTCGAGCGGATCGCCGCACGCGATTCCTCGTCTGCCGGCCATTGCGCATCGGGCACGAAACGCCACCAGCGTCCCGCGTAGGCATAGCGCATCAGCCCGCCCGCCTGAGACCAACTGCCCGCTTCCTGTGGGCGGCTGGCCAGCCAGAAGTAACCCTTGGAGCGCAGCAGACGGCCGTTGCGCCATTCGCGGTTGAGAAAGCTGTGAAAGCGCTGCGGATGGAATGGGCGCCGCGCCAGGTAGGCCATCGAGGCAATGCCGTATTCCTCGGACTCGGGGACATGCTCGCCGCGCATCTCCTTGAGCCAGCCCGGCGCCTCGGCCGCGCGTGCGAAGTCGAACCGTCCGGTATCGAGGATCGTCTCCAGCGGCACTCGGCCCATGGTCATGGGCAGTATCTCGGCGTGGGCGTTCAGGCGGCCGAGGATGGCGGTCAGCTCGTCGCGCTCGGCACTGGAGATCAGGTCGATCTTGCTGATCAGGATGACGTCGGCGAATTCGACCTGTTCGATCAGCAGGTCGGTGATCGAGCGCTCGTCGTCGTCCCCCAGGGTCTCGCCACGGCTGGCCAGGCTTTCGGCTTCGTGGAAGTCGCGCAGGAAGTTCACCCCATCGACCACGGTGACCAGGGTGTCCAGACGGGCCAGGTCCGCCAGGCTCTGGCCCTGCTCGTCGCGAAAGGTGAAGGTTTCCGCCACCGGCAGCGGCTCGGAGATACCGGTGGACTCGATCAGCAGATAGTCGAAGCGACCTTCACGGGCCAGCTTGGCCACTTCCTCGAGCAGGTCTTCGCGCAGCGTGCAGCAGATGCAGCCGTTGCTCATCTCCACCAGCTTCTCTTCGGCGCGGTTGAGGCTGACGTCGCGCTGCACCTCGGCGCCGTCGATGTTGATTTCGCTCATGTCGTTGACGATCACCGCCACGCGGCGACCGTCGCGGTTCTTCAGGATGTGGTTGAGCAAGGTGCTCTTGCCGGCACCGAGAAAGCCGGACAGCACAGTGACAGGGAGGCGGTTCATGGTGGTCTCTCAGGCGGTTCGTTGGTGTTTTTCGCGCTGTTCCTGGCGCTCTTTGGCTTCGATGCACAGCGTCGTGGTGGGCCGTAGCAGCAACCGTTTCAGGCCGATGGGCTCGCCGGTTTCGGCGCACCAGCCGTACTCGCCACGGGCCAGGGCATCGAGCGAGTCGTCGATCTTGTCGAGCAGCTTCTTCTCCCGCTCCAACAAGCGGAGCTGCCAATGGCGCTGTTCTTCGGCGGTGCCGATATCGGACGGGTCGCTGCTGGGTTCCTGCTCGCGCAGTGCCTGGAATTCATCGGCGATGCGCGCCTGCAGTTCGGTGCGTTGGCGTAGCAACAAGCTGCGAAAAAAGGCTTGTTGGGCCTCGTTCATGTAGGCATCGGCGGGTTGGGCGAGGAGTTCGGCTTCGGTCATGGTGGGTGCGTGCATAGGGTGGATATGCATTAGTTATAACATAACATAAATGTTCGATGTACTTTGCTTCGACGCGATCAAAGGCGATGAAGGCGATCGGAACGCCGGGTGATCTCAACCGAACCGGAGGGCGCGCTACACTGCATCCCCGCCGCGTTGCCATATATCGGGTCTCGGCCAAGTCTGTAACGCTTACGCGGCTGCTTCTGGAGATAGCCCATGAGCTTGACGACATTGCTGCTGTTTCTACCGGCATGCTTCGCGCTGAACATGGCGCCGGGGCCAAATAATCTGCTTTCGATGACCAATGCGAAGCGCTACGGCATTCGCGTGGCCTGCTATGCGGGTATCGGCCGGCTCATTGCGTTCGCCGGCATGATCACCCTTGCCGCGACGGGGCTCGCGTCGATTCTTTATGCATCGGAAAAGCTGTTCTTTGCGATCAAGCTGGTCGGCGGCCTTTATCTGCTATGGCTGGCCTATCAGCTATGGCACGCCGAGCCTTCGGGTGGCGACAGCGGCGCGGTGGTGCACAGGCGTGTTCTTGACCTTGCGCAGCAGGAGTTCTTGCTGGCCGCTGGCAATCCCAAAGCCATATTGATCTTCACGGCGTTCCTGCCTCAGTTCGTCGATCCTTCGGGTGACGTGGGTGTTCAGTTCCTCGTGCTTGGGGTTTGCTTTCTGATACTCGAATGGGTGGCCATCGCGGGCTACGCGTACTTCGGTAGCGCGCTGAGGCATTGGTTTTCCCGCCCGTCCATGCGGCGAGTCTTCAACAGGGTGTGTGCGGGGCTGCTCGCTGGCGCGGGGGTGGGGCTGCTCCTGGCGCGTAAAGACTGACTCGCCGGCAAGGAGCTCCGGTTCCAACGGCAGGCTCAGCACCCGCGAGCTGGCGCGACTTTGCTACGCCTTATGCCATCTGCCGCTGCCGTCGCCGATAGACCTCGCCCAACTGCACCAGCACGACCAGTGTCACGATCGGCAGCAGCCCGAGGTTCACCGCCGCCCAGCCAGCGCCCGCGATAAGCGCGCCCGACGCGAAGGACATCAGGGCCGCCACGCTGCCGTTGCTCAGCTCCATCAGTCCTTGCGCCTGTGCGCGCTCCTGCGGCGTGTGGCCCTGGCCCAGCTGGGTGGTGCCGGCGACCAGCATGAGGTTCCAGCCGATGCCGAGCAGGCAGCTGCTGATCAGGAAATGCGCGTGGCTGACGCCGAGCAGGGCGACGACCGCGCTGGCGATCAGCAAGCCGCCGCCCAGGCAGGCCACCAGGCGGCTGCCCAGACGATCGACCAGCGGTCCGGCGATGAAGGCCGGCAAGAACATGCCGAGCATGTGCCACTGAATAACCTGCCCGCTGGCCTGCAGATCGAAGCCCTCGCCGTGCATGGCCAGGGGAGTGGCGTTCATCACCAGGATCATCAGCCCATGACCGGCCGCCGTCGTCAGCACAGCGGCCCTGACCGTCGGACGGGCGAGCAGCTCACGCCAGGGCAGCGCGACAGCAGACGGCGCGGATACCGGGGCGCGGGCGCTCGGTAGCCCGACCAGCACGAAAAAGCCCGATGCGGCGAGCACGGCGATCAGCAGGTAAGGGCCGGCGAAGGGGAGCGCGACCAGTTCGCGAGCCGCCGCGCCCAGCGAGGGGGTGATCAGCGCGGCAACCACGCCGCCACCGATGACATAGGCGGTGGCGCGGCCCCGGTGGGTGTCGCTCACCGCTTCCATGGCGGCGAAGCGGTAGTACATCGCCGAGGCCTGGTAGGCGCCGATGGGCAGTGCACCGAGGCAGAACAGCGCAAAGCTGTCGAGCCGGAGCGAAAGCGCGCAGATCAGCCCGCCCGCTACACCCGCCAGGGCACCGGCGAGAAACCCGAGCCGACGGCCATGGCGCTGCATGAGCCGGGCGATCGGTTGCAGCGCTAGCAGCCCGCCAAGCATCAGCAACGCCAGCGGCAGGGTGGCGAGGCCCGCGAGCGGTGCCAGTTGCAGGCCGACGATCGAGGTCAGGATGATGCCGGTCATCGAGCAGGACCAATACAGCGCCTGGGCGAGGAATAACCGCAAAACCTGGGGGTTGCGCAAGAGCAGAGGCATGAAGGTGTCCTTTTCAAGGCGAGCGGGCACAGCCGTACCGGGCACCTGCCAGGCCTGCTGCGGAGGGTTAGCGACGAAAGGTGAGATCAGCCGAAGCGCTGCGAGAAGTCCCGAGGGCTGACTGAGAGGTGCTTCTGGAAGCTGCGGCGCAGGTTTTCCGGATGGCCGAAGCCGGTCAGCCGCGCCACCGTGGTGATCGACGCTTCGGCGCCGAGCAGCAGGTTGCGCGCCGCCTCCAGGCGCAGGCGTTCGATGTAGCGCCCCGGGCCCATACCCACTTCCTGGTTGAACAGGCGGCACAGCGTGCGTGGGGTCATGTGCGCCTGGTCGGCCAAGGCTTCGATACTCAGATCCTCACCCAGATGGCCAGGGATCCACTCAAGCAGCGCGGCGAGCCGGGCTACGGCACCGCTGGGTGCGGCCAGCATCGGGCTGAACTGCGTCTGCCCGCCGGGACGACGCAGGAACATCACCAGCCGCTGCGCGACGGCAAGCGCCAACGCACGGCCCAGATCCGCCTCGACCAACGCCAGCGCCAGATCGATGCCGGCCGTGACGCCAGCGGAGCTGAACAGATGCGCGGTGGCCGGGTCCGCCGGGTTGAAGGTATGCAGGCTGTCGCCCTGCACATCCACTTCCGGGTAATCGGCCAGTGCCTGCAGATCGGCCCAGTGCGTGGTCGCCTTGCGCCCGTCGAGCAGCCCCGCATCGGCCAGGATCAACGCACCGGAACACACCGAACCCAATCGCCGTACCCGCGGTTCGGCCTCTCGCAACCAGTCGAGCAGCGGACGGTTGTGCTGCTGCGCCCGGACGCCTTGGCCACCCGGCACCAGCAGGGTGTCCAGCGCGGCCGGGTCCGTGTCCGCCCAGGCTGCGTCCGCGACCAGCTTCAACCCGGCAGAGGTGGCGCACGGCCCTGGCGTCTCGCCAAGAAGCAGCAGACGGTAATGGGCCGGCCAGCCCTGCCGCTGCCGTTCGACATTGGCCGAGGCGAAGACCTGCATCGGCCCGGTAACGTCCAGGCTCATGACGTCCGGGTAGATCAGGCAGGCAATGGTGCGAATGTCCATGAGGCACCTCCAGGAGAATGTAGGCAGTCTGCGTCCGTCGCCCCGTTGTCGCAATGACAAGGGCCCCACGGATCTTGCCAGCCTGGAGGGGGGCCGTGCTGTTCGGCGCCTATTGATCGGCCGCGCTTGCCCGCGATCGGTACTGCCCTGGCGTCATGCCGACGACCGCCTTGAAGTCGCGGATGAAGTGCGCCTGATCGCTGTAGCCACAAGCCATCGCGGTGTCCAGCAGCGGCTCACCCGCCCGAAGCTGGTGGCGCACCAGCGCCACACGCTGGATGCGGCTGTATTGTTTGGGCGTGAGGCCGACCTGATAGCGAAACAGGCGCTCCAATTGCCGCTGGCCAAGTGGAACCTCGCGCAGCAGGTCGGCCAGGCGTTCGCGGCCCTGGCTGGCGGCGATCCGGGTCAGCAGCAGCTGTACCGGTGAGCGGTACCCTTGCAGATCTCTGAGGCGCGCAAGCAGCGCCCGTTCGACCAGCGCTTGCTGCACGTCCCGGGTCAGATAGGCCAACTGCTCCGTCAGGTATGAAAGTCCTGGCCGGAGCCCGTCGGCATCATGGAAGCCGCAAAGCTCATCCAGGCTCATGCCGAAAAACGCGGCGCCCATGCCGGGGTGAAAGCGCACGCCCATGAGCTTGACCTGACCGGAGAGCTGCAGGCGCGTGCTGGTCAGCTGCGGACCGGCTACCAACATCCCGGGCCGGTGCGCGGCGCCATCGAACATCAGCGGATCGGCAAAGTTGAAAATGACGCCGCTGCCGCCGTCCGGGTGCAGCATCTGCTCGTCATAGACGCGCGAGGCGTCGCCTTCTAGCCACCAGAATCGCTGCACGTACCCAGCCAGCGCCGGGCCCGGCGCGCGGGCGACGAAACCCTCCAGGCAGGGCAGGCGTTCAAGGACGTTCGTGGACATGATGATCCCGGCGTTGAAATGACGAAAATCTACAATAGCGCAGTTGCAGCCATGCGTAGGCTGGCCTCACTTTCAACCGAGGAGTGATCATCATGCGCATGAACTACCAGGCCGCCGCCCCTGAAGCGGTCAAAGCCATGCTGGGACTGGAAACCTACCTGGCGCGTCAGAGCCGCAGCGAAGACGGCGTCGACAAGCCGCTCATGGAGCTGGTCAAGATTCGCGTGTCGCAGATCAACCACTGCGCGTTCTGCATCGACATGCACACCAAGGATGCCCGCGCCCTGGGCGAAACCGAGCAGCGCATCTATGCACTGAGCGCCTGGCACGAGACGCCGTTCTTCAGCGCTCGCGAGCGCGCCGCCCTGGCCTGGGCCGAGGCCAACACGCTGCTGCCGCAAGGCGTCTCGCAGGCGCTGTTCGAGGAGGTGCGCGAGCACTTTTCCGAGGCTCAGCTCACCAACCTGACACTCGCCATCGCGACCATCAATGCCTGGAATCGCTTCGGTGTCTCCTTTGCGCCAGTGCCGGGCAGTTACCAGCCGGCCTGACGCGCTGACGATCGCCACCCTGCCCGCGGCGGGGTGGCTCAGGGCGTGATCTGCTGGTTACCCATGGCGCAGAAGCTCTGCGCCTGCTTATCGGCGGGCAGGGCGCGCAGTTGCGTCATGCACTGGGCTTGGGTCGGGGTGCGAATCACGCTGAGCATCGCATCATCGTCGACGCGTATGAGGTAAGGCTGGGTGTAGCGTGGGCCGTCGCGCCAGCTGCTGAACTGCAGATCGCTGAAGGCGCAGCGATAGTGCATATGGCCGGAAAAACCTTTGAACCGATCGCTGCGAAAGATGTGCCGGTAATGCTGCCAGTCACGCGCTCGCTGCCCTTCGCGCACGGCCTCGAGACAGCCTTCCAGTTCGGTGATCTGTGGCTCGTAGAGGAACACGCTCTGAGCCAGACTGGAACCATCCAGTTGCATCGTGGCCACCAGGTAAAGCCGCTGTTCGGCCGCCTGCGCAGACAGTGCCATCAAAGAAACCAGCGTTAACATCCCTGCCTTGATCAATCTGCAATGCTCCTGAACTCGGTTGGCCTTCCCGTAAGGGAGGCGAACCGTAGCTGAGGGCAGCGCCTGGGCACAAGGGCGTGCGTCGCGCGCATGCCGGGAAAGCGGCGCAGTGGTCACGCAGATCTGTTGGTCAGCATCCGGCCGGGGTGACTGGCCGATCACATCACCGGCAGGTTCGGGCACCTGCCAGGCCTTGCCTATCCGCGCTGGCGGACGGGCAAGGCGGGATGCGGTTATCGCCGTCTCAGCGCGTGACAGTCCCCAGCCGCATGAAACGCGTCTCGCCGCTGGCATCGTCCACGCCGTCGTTGTCGGTGACGACGAACAGGCGGCCCAGTTTGTCCACTGCAGCCCCTTCGACCTTGTCCAGTCCCCAGCCGCCGGTGCTTTGCAGGTCCGGCAGAAGATCGCGCTCCAGGCGCTTGCTTACCAGCGGGAAACGCTGGCCTTCAGCGGCCGGCTGCGTGCCGCTCAGATCAATGCGGTACAGACGCTTGATCTGGGCCGCGGGGCCCTGCTGGTTGTCGCGCTCGATGACCAGGAACTGGCCATTGCCGAGCGAGGTGAGTTCGGACAGCCCGACCCAGCCGCCCTCAGGCGCAGCGTCGAGCGGGTAGTGGACGAAGCCCCATTCGCCGCTGGCCGGATTGAACACGCCGATACGCACCTTGCCGGACGGGTCGTTCTTCCACTCGCGCTGAAAGGCTACGTAGACGCGGGTGCCGGCGCCTTCGCCAACCACCGCAACGCCTTCGAAGCCGTTGCTCGTCTGCTGGGCCGCCACCGCTGCCGGCAGCGCAATTTCCTCGAGCACTTCACCTTTGGCGTTGGCGCGGATCAGCAGGTTCGGCCTGGCCTTGCCATTGCCTTCGGAGGCCAGCCAGAAGTCGCCGTTGCCGGCCTGGGCGATGCCTTCCAAGTCGTAGTCGACTGTCTTGCCAGCCTTGCGCAGCTCGATCTGGCCATCGATGAGGGCGGGCGTCTTGCTCGTGTCGACGGTGAAGATGCGCGAGGCCTTGTAGTAGCTGTCCGGCACGGCGTAGAGGCGGTTGTTCCGTGCGCGGTCCGCGACCAGGCCGCTGAGTGCGCCCCAGGGGATCAGCTGGCTGTCGGTCGAGCGGATCTGTGGATACGCCGCCGTTTTCGCGCCGTACTGGTAGATCGAGAGAGTCGAACGATAGCCATCCTTCGCCGAGTCTTCCTCGCTGCTGACCACCAGCAGGTTACGTGACGGGATCGGCAGGATGCCTTCCGGCCCCATGCCGGCCGGTAGCAGCTGATGCATCACCGGTGCCCAGGGCCGGGCCACGTCGTACACGGCGACCGCATTGCCGCGCTCGCTGCCGACGAAGAGGAAATCCTGCTTGCCGAAGCTCGCCGAGGCGATGCCTTCCGGCTCGATGCCCTTGTTCTCCGAGCGGCTTTCCGGGTAGTGGCCGGCGCGGATGAAGGCGTGCTCCAGCGACACCCCGGCGTCATGCCAGACGCGGCCGGTGTAGTCGAAGAGGGTGAAGCCGCGGCTGCCGCCCTGTTCGCCGTCGGCATCTTCGTAGTCGCCTTCGTTGGCCGTCGCCACCAGCGGGCCGACCCAGGCGATGGCGTCCGGCTCGCGGCGCTTGCCCTTGAGCACGCCGACCGGCTGGATGCGGTCGTTCTCCTCGACGTCGACGCCGTCCAGATCGACCTGGCCGGCGCTGAAGTGACGCAGCACGCGGCCGCGACGCAGGTCGATCAGCACGACGTGGTTGTTTTCCTGCAGGGTGACGGCGGCGACGTCCTGGTCGTTGATACTGACGTACTCGGGTTCGGGATCGTTCGGCGCGATCTCCGCCAGGCCGGTGAGGTCGACATCCCGCGTGCTCCAGCGCGTCGGCTGGCCCTTGAGGTCGACGATGCGCAGAAAACCGGCCGGCAACTGCGGCAGCAGCCCGTCATTCAGGTCTTCGTCACGCTCGTTCTCGATGGCCACCGCGGCATAGCGACCCTTCGGGCTGATGGCGATGGAATCCGGCTGGCCGCCCATGGGCAGCGTGGCGACGCGCTTGGGCTGTGCGGGGTTGCGGATGTCGAACACCGCCAGCACGCCATCGGGCTGGGCGAAACTGAGCGAGGTATTCACCGCAACCAGTGCAAAGTGCTGGTGCACGGCAACCGAGGTCGGCTCGCCTTCGAGCGGTACGAAGCCGACAGGCTTGGGCGATTGCGGGTCGCGAATGTCGACCAGGCCGATCCGTTGACCGGGGCTGTCGGTGTAGATCAGCGTGCGGCCATCGCGGCTGACGGCGGTGATTTCGGCCACCGTCTGTTTGGATACATCCTCATCGGCGCCGAGGTTGCGGTACACCGGGAAGGTCGCCACCCGTTCGAAATAGGCGGCGGCGCGCGGTGCGGCCTGTGATGTCAGGGGCAGCAAGGCCAGTGTCAGCGCAGTGGACAGCGCGGTGCGGGTCAGGCGGGTCGGCGTGATCATGGTGGCCTCGGCGTTCGGCTTGTTTGAGTCGAACCACGCTAGGCCGGGTTTCTTACAGAACGATGAATGGACGATGACGCGGCGACGACGCGCCCGGCCAGCGAACGCCAGCCTGGCGGGCAGGGCGTTCGTGGCGTTGCGTTGCGGCTAGTGCTGCAAGGGCGGGGTGCGCGGCGGTACTACACGCTTCGAACCGGTCGCTTCATACGCCGAGGCCAGTTGCAGCAGCCGCGAGTCGTCGTAGGCCCGGCCGGCGAAGGTCAGGCCGATAGGCATGCCGATGTCCGACATCAGGCCCATCGGAACGGTGACCGTCGGCACGCCGAGGTGGCGGATGGCGAGATTGCCGTTGGCGACCCACACGCCATTGCTCCAGGCGATATCCGCTGAAGCGGGATTGACGTCGGCATCCGCGGGGCCCACATCGGCGACCGTCGGGAAGACCACGGCATCGAGTCCGTGCTGGTCCATCCAGTCTTCGAGATCCAGCTTGCGAGTCTGCTCCAGACCACGCAGGCCTTGTTCGAGGCTGGCGATCTCGTTCCACGGCGTGATGCCACGTTCGGCCATGCGTACGTATTCGGCCATGCTGGCGGCGAGGTCGCCCTCTCGATTCGGCAGCGTGCCGGGTTCGTGCGGGAAGATCAGCGGGCCGTCGACGTCGACGAGGCGGTTGAGCTTCGGGTCGTTGTTGGTGCGCAGGAAATGGTCGAACCCCCATGCCGAGAGCGCCCACAGTTCGTCGTGGAGAAACTGCTCCGACACCAGGCCGCGGGTGTACACGGTGGGCGCGCCCGGGCGGTCCCCTTCGCAGTTGGACACCAGCGGGAAATCGACCTCGACCACGGTTGCGCCTGCCGCTTCCAGCGCACGGCGCGCCTCTTCCCAGCGCTCGATCACCGACTCGCGCGTCACGATTCGCTGGCCGGTGGGGCCGCCGATACCCGGGTTTTCGCTGGTACCCGCCTCCGGGTCCTTGTTGATGAACATGCGCGGTACGCCGAAGCGTTTGCCCGCCAGCGAAGCGGGGCTGGCCAGCAGGTCCTGGTAGGCGGCCGGGCGTACCGAGGAGGCAGCTGGGATCGGCACCCAGGGCTGCATGCGCCAGAGATCACCGGAGACGTCCGGGTCGTCGGCGACGATGACGTCGAGCACTTCCAGCAGATCGGCCATGGTTCGCGCATAGGGCACGACCACGTCCATGGTGGGCGTCAGCGGCCAATTGCCGCGCACCGAAATCACACCACGGGACGGCGTGTAGGCGCACAAGCCATTGTTCGACGCCGGGCCGCGCCCACTCGACCAGGTTTCCTCGGCCAGGCCGAAGGCCGCGAAGCTCGCAGCCGTCGCGGTGCCGGCACCATTGGATGAGCCCGAGGCGAAGGGCGCAGTCAGGTAGTCCGCGTTGTAGGGGCTCTCGGCGCGGCCATAAACGCCACGCTGCATGCCGCCATTGGCCATCGGCGGCATGTTGGTCTTGCCCAGGCAGATGGCGCCGGCGGCACGCAGGCGCTCGACGGTGAAGGCGTCCTGGTAGGCGACCAGGTCTTTGAACGCCGGGCTACCCGAGGCCGCCGTCAGGCCTTTGACCAGGTAACTGTCCTTGGCCGTGTAGGGAATGCCATCCAGCGGGCCCAGGGTCGCTCCGCTGGCGCGGCGTCGATCGGACGCCTCGGCCTCGGCCAGCGCGTCGGGGTTGGGGACGACCAACGCGTTGAGTGCGGTGGCCGTGTCGGGGCCGTCATAGGCCTCGATCCTGGCCAGGTAGGCTTGTACCAGCTGTGTCGCGGTCGTCTGACCCGTTTCGAGCGCGTTTCTCAGCTGAGCGATCGAGCATTCGGTGACTTCTATCATGATGATTTGCCGTTGCGAGTCCGCAAGTCGAGCCTGCGGGGGTGAGCGGTGGTGTGGTTGCCTCGTCGTCCTTGCCGGTGCTGCCTGTGTCCCGGTGCCGATTATGGCGCAGCCATGGTGGCTATCAGGATAGCCAACGGACGAGAACGACCGGTTTGGTGCGATGGGCTGCCCGGACCATTAGCGCAGCGATGCGGTGTTCCTGCGAATGCTTCCATGCTGCCCTTCGGGGCGGGCGGGCTCAAGGCCGTCGAGGCGATTACCGGCCCAATCTTGGGTGGCGCACACCGGAGCATAGATCGCCGAGTACCCGGGGCTGAATCGGCACGGGCGAAAACGTGCCTTGTAGCGATGCAATCGGTGACTGTGCGCCGCCACGGGGTAGCGGCCCGCGGGGCCATGGTCATTCGGCCCACTCGGGATCGCCGGTGAACACGACGGTCAGCCAACGGTGTGGACCCTCTCCGCCGATCGCCTCGCCGAGCTCCTCGCGCAGGGCGTCCCACTCGCCGATCGTCTTGGCACCCGCGGTGGCCGGCACGATGAAGTACAGCTCGATCTCCCGGGAGCGCCCGACCTTGGCGACATAGGCCCGGTAGGATTGCAGTCCGTGCTTCTCGACGAAGGCCTGCGCCACGCGATCGACGTGGCGCTTGAAGTCCACAGGCGTCACCAGAAAGATATCCGCCATCGCCTGACGCACCACCGACATCGGCATCGGAATGATCACCAGGCACACCAGCGCCAGCACGGCCGGGTCGATGTAAGGCGAGATCCACGCCCAATCGGTGCCCTGAACCAGGTAGCCGATGCAGAACGCGACCAGCAGCGCCGTGGTGATGCTGGCGGACATCACCCAGCCATTCACATCCATGCGCACGAAGTCGGAACCGATCTTGCGGTTGGCACGCGCCTCGGCCAGCGCGATCGCCACGCAGGCGGTAACCGTCAGCACCGCATAGATCAGCGCCACATCGAATGCCAGCTCCCGACCACCGGCGAGCAGGCTGCTGACCGCATTGATCAGCGCGTAGATCGCCACGCCCGACAGCAGTATCCCGTTGAGGGCAAGCACCATGGGCTCCAGGTGCCAGAAACCCATGGTGAAGCGCTCGCGCATCTTGCGCGAGACCTGCGAGGCGCTTGCGTAGGCGGTTATCAGCCTCACCACCATCAGTGACAGGCCGCTCATGCTGGCATCCACCAGCGAATACACGCCATCGAAGGCGATCGAGAACGAGCCGGATGCCAGTCCGAAGCCGATTCCGATCAGCGCAATGAACAGCGTGACGACGATAGATGTGCGCAGCACACCCTGTTCGCTCGAAAGGTCGAAGAAGGTACCGAGTGTTCCCCTTCCCATGGTTGAGTCTCCAGGTCGCCGGTGGGGCGCAAGTGCCTGCCGGGCGGTAGTGATGGGCGCAATCAGGCCCCGCTCGCTGACCTAGACGACGAGCCGAGGCTCGAAGCCGAATCAGAAGGGGGCCGAAGGGCCAGTTGAAACGATGTCGGGATGCGCTCGCGCGTGTCGTCGAGTCGCATGCAGGCGAGCTGTTGCCACACATGACCCAGTTCGCGCGGTTGCCACGAGGCGCGCAAGGATACCACTTGCGCCTGATTTGTTTGTTTTATTTTACGGAATGGCTTGGGTAGGCCGCTTTGTCGCGCTTTTCTGTACGAAATAAAGAACAGCTTCTACGGGCGTGGCCGGCCTTCTGTAGGAGCAGGCTCTGCCTGCGATTGCCGAGCAGGGCGCGGCTCAGCAGCCCAGCCCGCCGATGATCTTCCGCTTGGTCTGGTGCCGATCGGGTTGGTGCGGTTCATCGAGGTTCGTCATCCCGCTAGGCGCCGTTTGGTCCGGTGTGGCTCATTAGCGTGTCGGTGAGCCATGCGCCGAGGATATCGGTCCGATGGGACGGGTCGCAGGCAGAGCCAGCTCCTACAAGATGGGCACCTGTCATCGGGACGTAGCCAGCTCTTCTGTAGGAGCAGGCTCTGCCTGCGATTGCCGGGCTGGGCGCGGCTCAGTGGCCCAGCCTGCCGAGGACATTCATCCCGCTAGGGCGCCGCTTGGTCCGGTGTGGCCCTTTGGCGTATGGGTGAGCCAAGCGCCAATGATGTCGGCCCGATGGCGCGGGTCGCAGGCAGAGCCAGCTCCTACAACATGGGCACCCGTCATCGGGACGTAGCCAGCTCTTCTGTAGGAGCAGGCTCTGCCTGCGATTGCCGAGCAGGGCGCGGCTCAGCGGCAGGCTCGGCGAGGATCTTCATCCGCCAGCGTGCCGTTTGGTCCGGTGTGGCTCATTGCGCTTGGGTGAGCCAAGCGCCGACGCTGTCGGTTCGACGGGGCGGGTCGCAGGCAGAGCCAGCTCCTACAGGACGGGCAGCGGTACGCCTGTCTGCTGGCCTCTGCTTGGTGCGGCGACGGCAGTCCGTTGCAAAGGCGCGCCGTTTCGGGCGTTGGCTAGCGACTCGGTTTGCGCAGCAAGGCGTCCAGCACGGCCTCGCATGCGGCGTCCCATGGCGCGCTGGACTGCCGCCGGTTCAGCACATCGAGGCCTTTGGCGGTATAGGTGCCGGGAGTGGCGATGCCTTGCCCCAGCGTGCTCAAACTCTGCCCGGGCTGATGGCGAGCGCTGGCCACGCAGTCCTGCAAATTGCCCAGCACCAGATCCCTGGCTTTGTCGGCTGGCAGGCCCTTGTCGGTCAGCCACTGCTGTAGATCCTGAAGAAAGAAGTAGAACCAGCCGTTCATGCAGGCCGCGACGGTGGCCAGCTCGAAGTCGGGCTCCTGATCCAGTACGACCAGATTGCCGAGCGGGGCTAGGAGCTGTTCAGCCTGGTCATCGGGAGGGCAGACCACCACCGTCGATTGGTTGATCTGAGCGGCATAGGAGAGCATGGCCCGGACGCAGCGGGCGCCAGGGAAATGATCCTCGAGCGTCTGCAGGCTGACCCCGGCTGCCAGGGAAATCAGCAACTGCCCTGGCGCTACGCTGATCTCGGCGGCAACGGCCGGTACGGCATCGGGGCGTACGCCGAGCAGCAACGCGTCGGCCTGGTCTACCACGGCCTGATTGCTTGGCATCACCACGCAGTGCTCGTCGACCGCCAGGGCCGCGGCGCGTTCGTGGTTGCGTGGAGAAAGATAGATGATGCCGTCGAAGCGGCTGCGGCGAAGGCCGAGCACCACCTTTTCGGTCAAATCACCGACACCCAGAATGCCCAGACGCTGCATAACGCTTACCCCGCCGACTGTTGGTTTGCTGTAGTCGCCGCGCGCGGACCCTGAAGCCCGTCGCTGCAGCACGCACAGGCAGAAACTACACCGGCTACGCCGTGAGTTCACCAGCACAGGTGCCGTTACGCCGCGCCAGGCTAGCTGGCGGCCTGGTACCGGCATTGGCCGCCACGAGGGCGAGCACAGCGCGCACTATCGGCGCGCCGGATCTGGCTATCGACCTTAGCCACTCCTTCCATTGCGATGGCTTCGACAGGAATCTCGACGAAGCCTGCCGATCGCAGAGGAGGCCGCGCTGGTCTCCGTGCTGGAGCTTTCAACAGGACGCGCTGGCCGCCCGGTACTGCTCCAGCAACGCCTCTATCGGATGGCGCAGCTTGGCATCGTTGAACCGGGAGGTCTGGCTGCGGCAGGAGTAGCCGGTTGCCAGGGGCTCGGCCTGATCGTCGGCAGCGATGGCGCGGGCCCAGGATTGCTCGAAGATCACCTTGGACGTCGCCAGATTGCGTGCTTCGTGACCGTAGGTGCCGGACATCCCGCAGCAGCCGGTCGCCTGGGTCGCCAGGCTGAGACCGGCCTGTTTGAACACCTGGTTCCACAGCGCCGCGCTCGGTGCGGCATTGGTCTTTTCGGTGCAGTGAGCCAGCAGCCGATAGGGCGCGGGCGTGGCGGCTTCGGCGGTCCGCTCTGGCAGCGCCTTGATCAACCACTCCTGCGGCAGCAGCACGTCAGGGCAGGTCAAGCCGGGAATCTTGGCGTATTCCTGGCGGTAGACCAGGGTCATCGCCGGATCCAGTCCCACCAGCGGCACGTCGAAGCCCGCCAGCGCCTGCAGGCGCCGGGCATTGCGCCGCGCCGTACGGGTGAAGGCGCCGAGGAAGCCTTGCACGTGCAGCGGCTTGCCGTTGGGCGAGTAGGGCGCCAGGTACACCTGAAAACCGGCCCGGCTCGCCAGCTCGATGAAGGCGGCGAACACCGGCGTCTCGAAATAGCGGGTAAAGGCGTCCTGCACCAGGATCACGCTCTTGGCGCGCTGCTCGGCATTCAGCGCGGCGAGCGCCTTGGGCGTAGCGGTCGCGACCTTCCAGCGTCGGCAGGCAGCGGAGAAATCGAAGTCGCTGATCAGTGGGCTGTCGACCATGCCGATGTGCTTGGCCATCAGCGTGCTGATCCAGGACGCGCCCATCGGCGCGTTGTACAGCCAGGGCACGCGGGCAAACAGCGGCAGGCTGAATTCCAGCGAGCCGATCAGGTAGTCGCGCAGCGGGCGCAGGTAGCGGCGGTGGTACAGCTCGAGAAAGCGCGAGCGGAATTCCGGCACGTTGACCTTCACCGGGCACTGCCCAGCGCAGGACTTGCACGCCAGGCAGCCGGCCATGGCGTCATACACCTCGTGGGAGAAGTCCGCTTCACCGTCCCGCGTGTTGCGCCAGCGCGTGGGCAGCGAGCGTAGGAAGTTCAGCGACCCGCCAACGGCCGGGCTCAGTACGTCGGCGCCGGCCTGGGTCTGCAGGCGCAGCCACTCGCGCAACAGCGAGGCGCGCCCCTTGGGCGAATGGACGCGCTCGCGGGTGGCCTTCCACGAGGGGCACATGGCGTCGTCGGGGTCGTAGTTGTAGCAGGCGCCGTTGCCGTTGCAGTGCACCGCGGTGCCGTAGCTCTGCCAGACGCTCTCATCGATCTGCCGATCCAGTTCGCCACGCAAGGGCACCTCGTCGACCTTCAGCAGCGGCTCGGCGCTGTCCAGGGGCGTGGCGATCTTGCCGGGGTTGAGCTGGTTGTGCGGGTCGAACGCGCTCTTGAGCGCCTGTAGCGACGGATACAGTTCGCCGAAGAAGGCGGGCGCGTATTCCGAGCGCACGCCTTTGCCATGCTCGCCCCAGAGCAGGCCGCCGTAGCGCTGGGTAAGCTCGGCGACCGCGTCGGAGATGGGGCGTACCATCGCTGCCTGCGCCGGGTCCTTCATGTCCAGCGCCGGGCGGACATGCAGCACGCCGGCATCGACATGGCCGAACATGCCGTAGGCCAGGCCGTGGCCGTCGAGCAGGGCGCGGAACTCGGCGATGAACTCCGCCAGGTTTTCCGGCGGCACAGCGGTGTCTTCCACGAAGGGCTGCGGGCGAACCTCGCCCTCCACGTTGCCCAAGAGGCCGACCGCGCGTTTGCGCATGGCATAGATGCGCGTCACCGCGGCCTGGCCCACGGCGAGGGTATGGCCGAGGCGCTCCACCTGGGTGTCATGCTGCAGGTAGTCGATGAACGAGGCGACCCGCGCATCGACCTCTTCGGGATCGTCACCGCTGAATTCCACCAGGTTGATGCCCAGCGTCGGTCGCTGCGATTCCTGTGGGAAATACTCGGCGACGCCGTGCCAGACGATGTCCTGCATCGCCAGCAGCAGCACCTTGGAATCCACCGTCTCGATGGACAGCGGGCTCATGGTGATCAGTGCGCGCGCGTCGCGCAGGGCGTCCATGAAGCCGGCGTAGCGGATGTTCACCAGTACCGAATACTTGGGAATCGGCAGCACGTTCAGCTTGGCTTCGACGACAAAGCCGAGCGAGCCCTCGGCGCCGCAGAGCACGCTGTTGAGGTTGAAGCGGCCATCGGGCTCGCGCAGGTGCGCCAGGTCATAGCCGGTCAGGCAGCGGTTGAGCTTGGGAAAGCGTGCCTCGATCAGCTCGGCTTTCTCACGCTGGATGCGCTCGGCGCAGCGGTAGACGCTCCCGATGCGATCCTGTCGCGACAGCTGCTCCACCAGCGTCGGCTCGTCCACCGGAGCGGTGCGCAGGCGCTCGCCGCCCAGCAATACGGTGTCCAGCTCCAGCACGTGGTCGCGCGTCTTGCCGTAGGTGCAGCTGCCCTGGCCGCTGGCGTCGGTGTTGATCATGCCGCCGATGGTGGCCCGGTTGGAGGTCGAAAGCTCCGGCGCGAAGAACAGCCCATAGGGCTTGAGGGCAGCGTTCAACTGATCCTTCACCACGCCGCTCTGCACGCGAACCCAGCGCTGCTCGGCGTTGATCTCGAGGATGCGGTTCATGTGCCGCGACAGGTCGACGATCACGCCGTCGGTCAAAGACTGCCCGTTGGTCCCGGTGCCGCCGCCACGCGGGGTCAGGCGGACACTTTGATGAGGCGGTTCGCTGACCACCCGAGCCAGGGTCTGCACATCGTCCGCATCGAGCGGAAACACCGCCGACTGGGGAAAGCGCTGGTAGATGGAGTTGTCAGTCGCCAGCACCGTGCGGCTGGCGCGGTCCTGGGCGATCTCGCCGCGAAAACCGGCCGCACGCAGGGCATCGAGAAAGGCAATGTAGGGCGTCGCGGGCGCTTCGGTGGGGATACGGGCAATCATGGTCGGCTACCGTTGGGTAGGCTGCGATACCTTCAGCACGTGAAGGAATTGGCGCCTACGTTCTACTGATAGCTCGCATTTTCTTGAGCCTCCCGGCGTGCTACAACGGTATTTTTCGTCAATAACCTATGAGTTCCATGAATGCATTATCGCCGCCTGACGCCGTCGATGTCCTTGTTGCTGGCCTTCGAAGCGGCCGCGCGTCATGAGAGCTATACCCGCGCCGCGCAGGAGTTGTCCCTGACGCAAAGTGCCGTGAGCCGGCAGGTACAGTCGCTGGAGGCGCTGCTTGGAATCACGCTGTTCAGGCGCGAGGGGCGCAATATCGTGCTGACCGACGTGGGGCGCCTGTATCGCCGCGAATTGGAGGGCGCGCTGACGCAGATCCGCAAGGCAACGCTGCAGGCGGTGGCTTATGGTTCGGGCATTGGAACGCTACGGTTGGCGCTGCTGCCGACCTTCGGTTCGAAGTGGCTGCTGCCCCGGCTGAATGAGTTCTATGCGGCCAACCCCGGCGTGCAGGTGCATATCCATTCGAGGATCCAGGCGGTGGACTTCGACGAGGGCGATATCGATGCGGCCATCAGCGTCGGCAGCTCGGATCAGCCGGGTCTGGTGGTGCATCCACTGCTTGAGGAGCGGATGATCGTGGTCGCCAGCCCGGACGTGCTGGCCGAGCACGAGCAGGACGATCCGGCGGCCATCGCCCGGCAGTTGCTGCTGCAGGTCGCCAGCCACCCTCCGCTGTGGGCCGACTGGTTCGTGCAGCACGGCCTGAACCCTGAGCAGATGCGCGCCGGCCCCAACTTCGAATTGACCTCCCATCTCATCCAGGCAGTGCGCGCCGGCATCGGTGTCGGGCTGGTCCCGCGGCTGCTGGTTGCGGACGAACTGCGTCAAGGCCACCTGGTGACCATTGGCGAAACCATCCCCAGCCGGCGCACCTACTGCCTGGTGTATCCGCCGCGCAATGAGGTGCTGCCGTCGCTGGAGGCATTCAAGTCGTGGCTGCTGCGGTTGCCGGTCGAGCCCTGATCGGCGGTTTGTCTCGATGACTCGCACACAGCCATCAAGGCGCACCGGATCGCTCGCGCGCGGCCAGTGTCAAGGTGCTGGGCTCGGCTCGGCGCTCCGGTCCTCAGCATAAGCGCCGAGCGCGCAGAGCATTGCAAGCACTGTCAGGCCGAGACCGACCCAGGGCGTCAGCCATACGCCTGCCAAGGCGATAACGAGGCCGCCGACAGCAGCACCCAGTCCTATTCCCACATGCATGGCCGAGGTGTTCAGCGCGACCCCGGCGCTGCCGCTGGCCGGGTCGCTGTGCAGCAGAAAGCTCTGCACGGCCGGTGAAATCATCCAACTGACCGTGCTCCAGAGCATCACGCAGGGAATGAACAACAGGCTGTGCAGGGTCAGCGGCAGGGTCACCATCGTCAACGAAAATGCGGCGGGAATCAGCACCAGTGCCGGCCCCGGTCCTACGCGGTCCGACAGCCAGCCACCCAGATAGCCGCCGCCCAGGGCAGCCAGGCCGATCAGCAACATCAGTCCACTGACTGTCGCGGCGTCTCGCAGGTCGAGCATGGCCGCCAGGTACGGGGTGAAATAGGTGAATAACGTGAAATGTCCGCCAAGCAGCAGAATCGAGACGGCCTGGGCCAGCCACAGCGGGCGGTGACTGAGCTGCTTCCAGTAACCGGCGCGATCAAGCTGCGCGCCGGGCCGGCACTCTGGCAGGTATCGCCAGAGCAGCAGGCTCAGGGGTAGCGAGTAGAGGGCGATCGCGATGAATATCCAGCGCCAACCGAACCAGCTGCTGATTTGAACGCCCAGCGGCACACCGAATACCAGCGAGGCGCTGATGCCCATGAAGAGGATGCCAATCGCACGCCCTTTCTGTCCGGGTGATGCCAGCTCGGAGGCCAGCAGAGTCGCCGTGGCGATCAGTGTCCCGCAGCAGGCAGCCATGCCCACGCGTGCCAACAGTAGGCCCAGGAAGGTCGAACTGATCGCGGCGAATGCGTTGAACAGCGCGAAGGCCAACAACGTGACGACCAGCAGACGGCGTCGCTCCCAGCGTTTGGCCAACCAGGTGATCAACGGCACAGCGATGGCAAAGCCAAACGAAAACAGCGTGGTGAGCTGCCCAGCCAAACTGACGGATACGCGAAGGTCGCTGGCCAGGGGCGGCAGAATGCCGATGAGGATGCTCTCCGCAACGCCGGCGGCGAAGGTCGTGAGCGATAGCAGAAACAGGCGAAGATCCATAATGGCTCCGATTCCCGGTGAGGGGTTTCGGGCGCTACAGGCCTTCGGTTATCCCAGTTGATGGTGAGCCACGGCGAGGGCTCGACGTGGCGTGAAAAACATTAGCGCAGAATAACGGCTTGTCCAAGCGTGGCGGCGACAGGTCACGCGCGGGGTAAGGCGGAATCGTCTGTTCCAGCTTCCTGAGGCGCTCGCCAGCTTCGCTCAGAAAATCGCCGAAGCGTCGGGAGGGGGCTTTCGGTTAGCCAGATACCCAACCAAACCGCGCATCGCTTGTCAGTTTCCTTACCTCATAAGAACAAATGGCAAGGAACTGACATGAAAAAAAGCTCATTGCTGGTCGCCGGGCTCTGCGCGGCCCTGCTGGGTAGCGCCTACGCACAAGAGAAGCCCACCGTTCAGCTCATCGCTACCGGCGGAACGATTGCGATGAAGATCGACCCGGTCAAGCAGGCACCCGTGCCCGCCATTTCGGGCGATGACCTGCTCGCTACGGTGCCGGAAGTGGCAGAGTTCGCGAAGATCGAAGTCGACAATCTGTCGAATGTGCCTTCGGACTACATGGATCCGCCGCGCTGGATCGAACTCACCAAAGCCGTCAATGCGGCGCTGCAGCGCCCAGAAGTGTCGGGCGTGATCGTCTCGCACGGCACCGATACGTTGGAGGAAACCGCGTTCTGGCTCGACCTGACGGTCGATTCCGCCAAGCCGGTCGTTGTCATCGGGGCGCAGCGCAATGCGTCCTCTTCTGACTTCGACGGCCCGCGCAATCTGCTCAACGCCGTGCGTATCGCTGTCGATGAGCAGGCCAAGGGCAAAGGTGTCCTGCTGGCCATGAACAACCAGATCAATGCCGCGCGCCATGTGACCAAGACCCATACGGCCAACGTAGAGACCTTTCAGTCCGGCGACTATGGCTTTCTGGGCGAGGTCTATCCCGACCGCGTGATCTTCGCGAGGGAGCCCCTGCGCCGACAGCACATCGAGATCCAGACCGACACCATGCCCAAGGTGGATATTATCGCCATGTACGGAGGCGCCGACGGTAGCCTGCTTTGCAGCGCAGTCGACCAGGGCGCGAAGGGGATCGTCGTGCAGGCGCTGGGCATGGGGAACATGAACCAGCCGATGTTCGAGGCGGTCAAGTACGCGTTGGAAAAGCAGGTGCCCGTCGTGATTTCGACGCGTGTGTATAACGGTCGGGTCATGGCCAACTACGGTTTCGAAGGCGGTGGCAAAACCACCGCCGATGCAGGTGCCGTCATGGCCGGGAACCTCAGCCCCCAGAAGGCGCGCATTCTCCTCATGCTGCTTCTGCAAAGCGGGACGTCGGGGCAACAGGCGCTACAGACCGCATTCGACGCCATGTGAACCGGTATGGCGCTTACCCGGCGACGATTCGCATGTGCCGCCGGGAAAGCTCACCGTGAGGCGAGGGGCCTGTCACTGGCCGGCTGGCGCTAGCCATTCGCGGGCGTTCGGGCGCTGGCACGACAGGGCGGCGATCGGTCCACCGGCAGCGTGCTCGCTGAATCTATGCGAATGTTGAACCCGTACCTTTCCAGAAACCGGAAAGCTGCCTGGGCAAGGCGCTCGAACACAGAGCCGACGTTCCAATGTCACGCCAGGTCCAGCAGGGTAAGCCCCACATCTACCACCCCCTGGTCAGCTAATCGGGGTGAGGGGAAGTGGAGACTTCAATCATATACTTGGGTCGACACGCTTGGAACGCCATGGCAGTTCCAGACGCAACTTGCCGCAAGGTGTGCCCATGAAGCTCGAACTCGTACAAATGGCCGGACGCGACGGTGATACGTCCTACAACCTGCAACGCACGCTCGACGCGATCGCCAGCTGCGCTGCCGATACTGACATCGTGGTTTTCCCCGAATCGTTGATCACCGGCTTTCCGGCGCCGCACACCGTTGCTCGCCTGGCCGAGCCGCTGGATGGTCCGAGCATGCGTGCCATCCAGCAGGCGGCCAGTCAGTACGATCTGGCGGTTGTCTGTGGCCTGACCGAGGTCGATCAAGGGCGCTACTACAATACAGCGTTCTGGTGACGCCGGACGGCATCGCCCTGAGCTACCGCAAGACCCACCTGTGGGTTGGCGAAGGCGACGTGGTGCTGCCGGGAGACCGGTTCGCCACGGTGGAGTGGCGAGGCGTACGCCTCGGCCTGCTGATCTGTTACGACTGTGAGTTTCCCGAGACGGCACGCGCCCTGGCAGAGCTGGATGCCGAGTTGTTGCTGATCACCGACGGCAACATGGAGCCCTACGGCCGCGTGCATCACGCCGCTGTCACGGCGCGCGCCCAGGAAAGCCAGGTGTTCGCGGTGATGGTGAACCGCGTCGGAAAGGGCGAAGGGGATCTGATCTTCGCTGGCGGCAGCATGGTGGTCAGTCCTTTCGGTCAAGTACTGTTTGCAGCCGGTGGAGAAGCCTGCCGCCACAGCCTGCACCTGGACATGGCAGACGTCTCGGCCGCGCGCCAGCTGTACCACTATCAGGCGGATCGTCGCCTCAGCCTGCCTGGCGAACGTATCGAGCACGCTGACGGTCGCCGCGAACTCCTGATTTCCACACGCCACTGATTCGCCTTAGCGCAATAATACGCACACGCGAAGCGGCCAGAATCGGCTTGTGATGGCGCTGAACTCCCGTATTCACCAGGTTTCAGGCACAAAAAAGGACGTCCGTGGACGCCCTTAGCTGTGTATTTGGTGGAGCCGGGGGGATTTGAACCCCCGTCCGCCAGCTCTCCACTGTCGGTACTACATGCTTAGCCAAATCTACTGAGTTAACTCCGCGCCGCCCGATTGGCAGGGTGCTTGGAGCGAGCTGCATGAGTTTTAGCCGTTACGTCTGCAGCGAACTTGGCGGCGATCCTGTTCTATCTGACAGTCATTTTGGGTTTACAGGCATCCCCTAGTGACCGCTGGCGCCGAAGCGACCAGATGAAGGTTAGGCGGCTAGCGCGTACCCTTCGTAGTTGTCGTCGTTGGCAACTATAAGTTTGCAACAGTGGATTTACGAGTTCTGTTACCAACTCGGCATGCACCTAGAGTTTTGTTACCGGCGTCGAATCCTAATCGGCCCCATGAAGCGAGTCGCAGCCTCATGTGCTGCGCAGTGTACGCCAGATGCCCTGGCTACGTCGAACACTTGCTAGCCCTAGTTTGGGGCGCTTCATCGGGTTTCAACTGGTATCGCCTAAAATCGGCAAGGACCACGCCGGGTGGCCCTGCCTGACGGGCTCAGTTGCTGGCGCCTGAGCCAGTGCCGGCCGAGCCGGTGCTGCCGGTGCTGCCTGGGCCTTCGAGTTTCTGCAGCGCCTTGGTCGATTGCGCGATGCAGGTTTCGGTATCGCCGGATTGCTTGGCGTCGCGGGCCTTCTGGATCAGATCCTGGATTTCATCGCGAGCAGGGTCGCCCAGGGTGGCCTTGTTGGTGGCCATGTTGTCTTCGATCTCCTGCAGGTTGAGCTGGCAGAGATCCTTGTCAGCAGCGAACACGGCGGGACTGGCAATCAGGGCGGCTGCGGCAAGTAGGGCAAATTTCTTCATGAGATCCTCCAGGGAGTTGACTTCCCGGCGGGCCTGCCAATGCGGCTGTTGCGCGGCGGCGCCGAGGCGAATCGAGCCTCTGTGACTGCTGGGCTCATAGATTCGGACTGCGGCTGCGCTCGAGCGTTTCATCGGTACGACCAGGCGTGCCCCGGGCTACCCCTCAGCTGGAAGGGGCGACCGCTCTGGGCCGGCTGTTCCGGTTAACCAGGTAGACCAGTCCGTGATAATCGATACCGCCATGCAGTGACAGGCCGATTTCGCAGGTGCGGCTGGTGGAGATGCCCTCTTCGCACACCTGTACGGCGTCTTTCAGGCTGCGCAGCGCATGGGCATTGAGCTCGGGGGTGGTGAATCCCTTGTCGCCGGCGAAGCCGCAGCAGTGGATGCCTTCGGGCACGATAACCTCCTTGGCGCAGCGCCGGGCGATGTCGATCAGGGCCTGGGCTTCGCCGAGGTGCTGGGTGCTGCAGGTGACGTGGACGGCGATGGGGCTGTCCTGGGGCTCGAAGTCCAGCCGGTCGAGCAGGTGGGTGCGGATGAAGCGCACCGGATCGAACACCTGTAGGCGCGAGTCGTCCAGGTCCTGCACCAGCCGCAGGGTACAGGGGCTGGTGTCGCAGTAGATCGGGTCGAGCCCGCCGCGGCTGGCCTTGAGCAGCGCGTCCAGGGTTTCCTGCCGCTTGCGCTCGGCCTGCTCCGCGTAGCCTTTGGAGGCGAACGGCTGGCCGCAGCAGAGGTTGTTCAACTCATCGGGAAAGACGACCTGGAAGCCGGCCTTTTCCAACAGCGCGCGGGTGGTATCGAGCAGCGGTTCCTGCTCCTGATCACGCGCCGCGGGGCCCATGGCGCGCGACACGCAAGCGGCTAGATAGACTACGCGTGGGCGCTCATTGCCGGCCGATGGTTTGGGCAGGTGCAGGCGTTGCAGGGGTTGCGGCGTCGCGGGCGTCCATTGCGGCACGCGGCCGTTGCTGGCTTTGCTGAGCGTGGCAGAGGTCTTGCTCAACAGGCGCGTGCCCAGCATCAGATGGGCGCCGTTGGCCACATGCAGCATGAAGCGAGCGCCCTGCACGGCGGTGCTGAAGTGCCCGGCCAGCCAATTGGCGGTGCGGGCGTTGTCCGCGTTGCGCCCGCGCAGCTTGCGCACCAGGTCGCCGGTGTTGATGCTCACCGGGCAGCGTTGGGCGCAGAGGCCGGTGGCGGCGCAGGTGTCGACACCGTGATAGTCGTACAGGCGCTCGAGCTCGGCGGTGTCGATGCCCGCGCGCTTCTTCGCCTGGATGTCACGCCAGACGACGATGCGCTGGCGTGGGGTGAGGGTCAGTCCGTTGGACGGGCAGACCGGTTCACAGAAGCCGCACTCGATGCACTTGTCGACGATCTCGTCGGCTGCCGGCATGGGCTTGAGGTGCTTGAGGTGGATGTCCGGGTCATCGCTGAGGACGACGTCCGGGTTGAGGATGCCCCGCGGGTCGAGCAGGCGCTTGATCCGCCACATCAGCTGGTAGGCCTCGTGGCCCCATTCGAGCTCGACGAAGGGCGCCATGTTGCGCCCGGTGCCGTGCTCGGCTTTCAGGGCGCCGCCGAACTCCACTGCGACCAGCTGGGTGACGTCCTGCATGAAGGCTTCGTAGCGCGCGACCTGCTGCGGATCATCGAAGCCCTGGGTGAAGACGAAGTGCAGGTTGCCTTCCAGGGCATGGCCGAACAGGATCGCCTCGCGGTAGGCGTGCTTGTCGAACAGCTGAATCAGGCGATTGACGCCCTCGGCCAGGCGTTCGATGGGGAAGGTCACGTCCTCAATGATCACCGTGGTGCCGGTCTGGCGCACCGCGCCGACGGCGGGGAAGGTGTCCTTGCGGATTTTCCAGAGCTGGTTGTAGACGGCCGGGTCTTCACTGAAATCGACCTGTTTCTCCACCGGAAAATGCGCGATCGACGCCATGATCTGGTTGATCTGCTCGTGCAACAGCGACTGGCTGGCTGCACGCGACTCGATCAGCAGCGCGCAGGCGTTGGCCGACAGCGCCTTGACCCAGTCCGGCATGCCGGACTTGTTTTCTACCGAGCGCAGGCTGCGGCGGTCGAGCAGTTCGACGGCCGAGACCGGCTGCTGCTTGAGCACGGGCACGGCGAGGCAGCAGCTTTCCACGTCAGGGAAGACCACCAGCGCGCTGGCCTTGTGCGGGTGGTCCGGCACGGTGTGGTAGGTCACCGCGCTGATGAAGCCGAGGGTGCCTTCAGAGCCGACCATCAGGTGGTTGAGGATGTCGAGCGGGTCGTCGTAGTCGACCAGCGCATTGAGCGAAAACCCGGTGGTGTTCTTCAGGCGGTACTTGTGACGGATCTTCGCGGCGAGCTCGGTATTGGCGCGCGTGGTGCGGCCCAGTTCGGCGAGTTCGTCCAGCAGGCTACCGTGGGACTGGCGAAAGGATTCGACGCTGGCCGCGTCTTCGCTGTCGACCACACTACCGTCGGCCAGGACCAGACGCAGCCCAGCGAGGGTCTTGTAGCTGTTCTGCGCGGTGCCGCAGCACATGCCGCTGGAGTTGTTGGCGACGATGCCGCCGATCTTGGCCGCATTGATCGAGGCCGGGTCGGGGCCGATCTTGCGCTGCAGCGGTGCCAGGACAGCGTTGGCGTTGGCGCCGATGACGCCTGGCTGCAAGCGGATCTGCTCGCCGCCGTTGCGTATCTCGCGGCCGTTCCAGTTGTCGCCCAGCACGATCAGCACCGAGTCGGAGATCGCCTGGCCGGACAGGCTGGTGCCGGCGGCGCGGAACGTCACCGGCACGCGCTGGGCGTGGGCCAGTTCGAGCAGGCCTACCACTTCCGCCTCGGATTCGACGCGCACCACCAGCTTCGGAATCAGGCGGTAGAAGCTGGCATCGGTACCGAAGGCGAGCGTCGAGAGCGGGTCATCGAAGCGCCGCTCGGCCGGGATCAGCCTCTCGACGGCAGCGAGAAATTCGGACGGGAGGGCGGGCGCATTCATGTCAGGCTCCGGAAGGGAAGGCGGGCCGCGCGGGCAGGTCGCGCGGCCTGTTCAGGGGCGGCGGGGCTCAGTCGACGTGGCGAGTGGTCTGGTACTGGTCGATCTCGCGGACCAGCGAGTCGGTGGTGATCTCGCTGATCGACTTGGCACCGGTAAGGACCATGGCCACGCGCATTTCCTTCTCGATCAGGTCGAGCAGGTTGCTGACTCCGGCTTCGCCGTCCGCGGCCAGGGCGTAGGCGAAGGCGCGGCCGAGCATGACGGTGTCTGCACCGAGGGCGATCATGCGGACCACATCCAGGCCATTGCGGATTCCGGAGTCGGCGAGGATCTTCAGATCGCCCTTGACCGCGTCGGCGATCGCCGGCATGGCGCGTGCGCTGGACAGCACGCCGTCGAGCTGACGGCCGCCGTGGTTGGAGACGATGATGCCGTCCGCGCCGAAGGTCACGGCGTCGCGGGCATCATCGGCATCGAGGATGCCCTTGATCACCATCGGGCCATCCCAGAATTCGCGGATCCATTCCAGGTCCTTCCAGGAAATCGACGGATCGAAATTGGCCGCGAGCCAGCCGATGTAGTCTTCCAGGCCGGTGGTATGCCCGCGGTAGGTGGTGATGTTGCCGAGGTCGTGCGGCTTGCCGTGCAGCCCCACGTCCCAGGCCCAGAAGGGGTGCGTCATGGCCTGCAAAATGCGCCGGATATTGGCGTTGGGGCCACTCATGCCGGAGTGCGCGTCGCGATAGCGGGCGCCGGGGGTGGGCATGTCAACGGTGAAGACCAGGGTGGACACGCCGGCGGCCTTGGCCCGCTCCAGCGCGTTCTTCATGAAGCCGCGGTCTTTGAGCACATAGAGCTGGAACCACATGGGCCGCTTGATCGTCGGTGCCACTTCCTCGATCGGGCAGACCGAAACGGTGGACAGGGTGAAGGGAATCCCTTTCTTGTCGGCGGCGCGTGCGGCCTGGACTTCACCGCGACGGGCGAGCATGCCGGTCAGGCCGACCGGTGCCAGCGCCACTGGCATCGACAAGGTTTCGCCGAACAGCTGGGTTTCCAGGCTGAGCTCGGACATGTTGCGCAGCACACGTTGACGCAGGGCGATGCCGGCCAGGTCCTCGACGTTGCGCCGCAATGTGTACTCGGCGTAGGCACCCCCGTCCACGTAGTGAAACAGGAAAGGCGGCAGTTTGCGTTTCGCGGCAGCGCGGTAATCCGTAGAGGCAGAGATGATCATCGTGTGTTCTCACCGAGTGAAACGAGGTAGGTCTCGTGGTGCTCTCGTCGTCGACGAAGGCTCGATTGCGATCAGGCACTTCGCGATGTGGCGGTGTGCGTGCGATCGCGGCGATTCCAGACGCCTGCGCCCCGAGCGCGATCGGGGCGAAGGTCGTGCTTTACATCAGACGCCGACCAGGGGGTCCGTCACGCCAATCAGGTAGATCGCGATCATGCCGATCAGACCTGTGAAGAGGACGTAGTACAGGGTAGGCCAAACGGTCTTGCGCAGGGTGATGCCTTCGCGGCCGAGCAGGCCGACGGTGGCGGAGGCCGCGACCACGTTGTGGATCGCGACCATGTTCCCCGCGGCGGCGCCAACGGCCTGGATCGCAACGATCATCGCCCCGGAGATGCCCAGCGACTGCGCGACGCCGAATTGGAACTGGCTGAACATCATGTTGCTGACCGTGTTGGACCCCGCCAGGAACGCACCCAGTGCGCCCACGGATGGCGCCAGCAGCGGATAGATGCCGCCTACGCTGTCCGCGACGTAGCGCGCCATGGCGATCGGCATGCTGGGCAGGTCACCGGCGTTGACCCCGGAGTTGATCAGAATGCGCACCATTGGCACGGTGAACAGCAGAACGAAGCCGGCGCTGAGCAGAACGCTGCTGGATTCCTTGACCGCCGCTTTCAGTTCACCGGCGCGCATGCCGTGCATGAAGAAGGTGATCAGCACCACCGCCACCAGGATCCCGCCCGGCAGGTAGAGCGGCTCGATGCTGGCGCTGACGCCGGTCTCGCCGAGGATGTTGGCGAAGGCGATGGAAACGGATTTCAGCGCGGCAGTGACCTGCGGGAATACGCGGCTGATGACCAGGATCGCGCCCACCAGAACGTAGGGCAGCCAGGCGCGCAAGGCGCTCATCGGGCGTGCCGCGAGCTCGTCGAGTTTCATCTCGATGGTCCCGATCCACTCGGCGGGCCAGTCTTTTGCGTCGGCGAAGTCCCAGGTGGTTTTCGGAACCAGGAACTTGAAGCGAGCCGCCGTGGTGACGATGGCCAGGCCGACCAGGCCGCCTAGCAGCGACGGGAATTCAGGCCCAAGGAAGATGCCAGTGGCCACGTAGGGCAGGGTAAAGGCCAGGCCCGCGAAGAGCGCGAACGGCAGCACCTCGAGTCCGGCTTTCCAGCTTTTTTCCTTGCCGAAGAAGCGCGTGAGCATCATCACCATGACCAGCGGCATGACGGTGCCGACGATGGCGTGGGTGATGGCTACGCTGCTGGTGATCTGCTGAAGGAAGATCGGCCAGCTGGAGCCCTGGGCGGTCAGCTGCGCGCCCAGAGTGGCGGTATCGAGGCCGCTGTTCACGCCGACGACAATCGGGGTGCCGACCGCGCCGAACGACACCGGGGTGCTTTGCACCAGCATGCCCATCAGCACTGCGGCCATGGCCGGGAAGCCGACCGCGACCAGTAGCGGCGCGGCGATGGCGGCTGGGGTGCCGAAGCCGGACGCGCCCTCGATGAAGCAGCCGAACAGCCAGGCGATGATGATTGCCTGAATCCGGCGGTCAGGGCTGATGGTCGTGAATCCCGCGCGGATGGCGGTGATGCCGCCGGAGTGCTTGAGGGTATTCAGCAGCAGGATCGCACCGAAGATGATCCAGAGCAGCCCGAGGGTGATGACCAGGCCCTGCAGGGTCGAGGCGATGATGCGGGTCACGCTCATGTCCCAGACGAACAGGCCAATGGCGGCCGTGAACAGGAATACCACCGGCATGGCGCGACTGGCGGGCCAGCGCAGGCCGATCAACAGTACCGCGGCGAGCAGGATGGGGGTGAAGGCAAACAGGGCGAGCAGTCCGTTAGACATCTCAGGCTCCCATGGTCGAGGTGTGCGAATGGGAATCCGGGCGGACCGGCGATGGGCAGACAACTGGAGACCGCATTAAGTAGTCCTCTTCTTGTTGGATGCTCTTTCTTGTAAAGTGGTAATACCAATTTACAGAAGAGTCCGGCCAGCGTAAGAGCTCCGCTGTGGTGCGTCAATTAGGAAGCTATAGACTTTGGTCGCAAAAGCCGTTGTTGCGGCGGCGGCAGCCTCTGGCTACGCTGAGCGCCAGGCCAGTGGTAAAACCAATTGCGGGGTGTCATGGAAGTGGGAGTGGTGCGTCAGCGAAGGCTGGCCGATAACATCGTCGAGCAACTGGAAACGATGATTCTTGAAGGAACCCTCAAGGCGGGCGAGCGGCTCCCTGCTGAGCGTGTCCTGGCTGAGCAGTTCGGCGTTTCGCGCCCTTCGTTGCGTGAGGCGATTCAGAAGTTGGCGGCCAAGGGCTTACTGGTGAGTCGTCATGGCGGCGGGAATTTTGTCGCCGAATCGCTCGGTTCTACCTTCAGCGATCCGTTGCTGCATCTTCTGGAAAATAACGCCGATGCGCAGCGCGATCTTCTGGAGTTTCGCCACACGCTCGAGGGTAGCTGCGCTTTCTACGCGGCACAGCGTGCCACTGAGCTCGATCAGCGGCGTCTCGGCGAAGCGTTTGCGGCGTTGCAGGATTGCTATGCGCGGGAGGGCACGGTCACCCGCGCCGAAGAAGGGGCTGCCGATGCACGTTTTCACCTGGCGATTGCCGAGGCCAGCCACAATGCGGTGCTGCTGCATACCATCCGCGGCCTGTTCGACCTGCTCAAACGCAACGTGGTGACCAACATCGGCGGTATGTACGCGCTGCGCAACGAGACTCGCGACATGCTCATGCGCCAGCATCAGGAATTGTATGACGCGATCATCGAGCGCAGGGCAAATGACGCCCGCGAGGTGATTCACCGGCATATCAGTTATGTACAGGAAGTGCTGGCAGAGGGGCAGCAGGAGGCGCAGCGTTTGGCGCGGGCGCAGCGGCGTCAGGGGCGGTCGGAAAAAAATCTGGAGGGTTGATGCGGTTGCCAGCAGCCGCTTGAAGGCCAGTTATCGGGGCGGGGCAGGCCCGCCCGGTGACGCGACAAGGCTCAGTCTTCCTTGCCTTTGGTGCGCATGGCGCGCTGTATCTCGCGGTCGGAGTCGCGCTCTTTCTCGGTATGGCGCTTGTCGTATTCTTTTTTACCCTTGCCCAGTGCGATGTCGCACTTGATCAGGTGCTTCTTCCAATAAAGCGACAAGGCGACGCAAGCGTAGCCCTTCTGCTGTACGGCGCCGAACAGCTTGCCCAGCTCGCGCTTGTTCAGCAGCAGTTTGCGGGTGCGCGTAGGGTCCGCCACCACGTGGGTGCTGGCGGCCGTCAGTGGCGTGATGTGGCAGCCCATCAACCAGGCTTCGCCGTCCTTGAGCAGGACATAGCTGTCTACCAGTTGGGCCTTGCCGGCCCGCAGGCTTTTGACTTCCCAGCCGGCCAGCACGAGGCCCGCCTCGAATTTCTGTTCGACGAAATAGTCGTGTAGCGCCTTCTTGTTCAGCGCGATGGTCCCGGGGGACTGTTTCTTCTGTTTGGCCATAGGCTGCGCATTATAGGGAGTCCCGCTGCGGCTGGCGATAAGCAGCACGCTGCGACGGTGTGAAACTTGAGGGGGAAACGCTAATCCCTGACAATGTGCCATCTTTACGCTTGTTCAACTTGGGAGCGGCTCCCTGACGGAACCTGCGTGACCACGCTTGCTCTCGGTGAGCTGTAATCGGCTGCGATCATGATCATCGATGGTCGAACGACGAAGTAGAAGGTTCGAATGACGACGCATATTCAACGCTCGGCGCTGCTCCCTTATCCGGCGCAGGCTTTGTTCGACATGGTCAACGATGTCGCCAGCTATCCCCAGTTTCTGCCGTGGTGCTCGGCAACCGAGGTCATCGCCAGTAGCGACACCCAGATGCAGGCCAGTATGACCGTGGCGAAGGCGGGCATCAGCCAGCGCTTTCTCACGCGCAACGAGCTACAACCGGGCAAGCGCATCGAGATGACGCTGGAAGAGGGGCCGTTCAGTCATCTGCACGGCATCTGGGAATTCAAGGCGCTGGGCGAGAAGGCCTGCAAGATCAGCCTTGATCTGACGTTCGACTACGCCGGGCCATTGGTCAGGGCGACACTCGGGCCGCTATTCAACCAGGCTGCCAATACCCTGGTCGACGCGTTCTGCGACAGGGCGAAACAGCTGTATGGATAATCCGGTAATCGCTATAGAAGTGGTCTACGCCTTAGCCGACAAGCAGAAGCTGCTGCGCCTGACCGTGCCGCAGGGTACGACGGTGCGGGAGGCGGCGCTGCGTTCGGGGATGGATCGTTTCTTTCCGGGGTTGGATCTTGCTGGCTCGCCGCTCGGCATCTTTGGTAAGGCGGTACCCAAGCCGGATGAGCGCGTGCTGGAGGAGGGTGAGCGGGTCGAGATTTATCGGCCGTTGATTGCCGATCCAAAGGAAGTGCGCAAGCAGCGTGCGGCGAAGGCGGCGCAGAACAAGGGTGGCGGCGCGAGCGCCTAGCGCTGAGCACCTATGAAAAAGCCCGGCATGCCGGGCTTTTTTTCGTCCAGCTGGATTCAGTCGGTTTCCAGTGCGCCTGGTGTCGGGACCGGTACCGGCTCGGCGGCGTCGACGTCGCGCTGGATCTGCTCGAGCAGCGAGCCAGGTTCCGCGGGTTCCGGCTCGATGCGGGCCGGAGCCTCGGGCGCGGGGCGGTCGGTGCCGAGGATCGCCTCGTCACGGCTGACGCCTGGCTTGAAGTCGCCAGCCAGGCCAGCCAGCTGGTCGTTGGCATTGAACACCAGGCTGACGCGTTCTTGCTGGCGCTGGGTGCCGCCCGGTTGAATGCTGTAGAGGTAATCCCAGCGGTTGGCGTGGAAGGTGTCGGTAATCAGCGGACTACCCATGATAAACCGTACTTGCGAACGGGTCATTCCTGGGCGCAACTGGTCTATCATGTCCTGCGTAACGACATTGCCCTGTTGAATATCGACCTTGTAAACCCCGGGGAATGAACAACCGGCGAGTGCGAACAGGCCCACGAGTGTGAGACTGGACAGCATGAGCTTGGTGTTTTGCATCGGTAGGTGACTTCCACTATCTTGGCTGGGCAAAGCCCGGATCATACCCGTATTGAAGGAGGCTGCGAAACAGCAGCAGCGAGAAAGCCAACCATGGTAGAAAATAGCGAACTACGCAAAGCTGGCCTCAAGGTAACCCTGCCGCGGGTCAAGATCCTGCAAATGCTGGACACCACCGATCAGCGCCACATGAGCGCCGAGGATGTCTATAAGGCATTGATGGAGGCCGGTGAAGATGTCGGTCTGGCGACGGTTTATCGGGTATTGACCCAGTTCGAGGCGGCCGGGCTGGTGGTTCGGCACAATTTCGACGGCGGCCACGCGGTATTCGAGCTGGCCGATGGGGGGCATCATGATCATATGGTGTGCGTCGATAGCGGCGACGTCATCGAGTTCTTCGATCCTGAGATCGAGAAGCTGCAAAAGGAAATCGTCAAGCGTCACGGCTACGAATTGGTCGACCATAACCTAGTGCTTTACGTCCGCAAGAAGGCGGACTAAGCCCTACGCAGCGAGGCGGTGATGCCGCCTCGGTTGACGAACCCCGCCACCTGGCGGGGTTTTGTTTTTCTGCCCCGTGAACTGCGCCGGCCCCTGCTTCCCGTCTGCCATGGTCACGGCAGCAGACGAGCGTCATGAGCGATACGTTCATGTCTTGAGCTGGCACGGCTACGCAACGTTTCTCCGTCTCGCAACCGTGGCGCCATGCCTCTATGCAGGCGCTACTGGCTCAGGAGGCTTGCGCCGATCCGATCATTTGTCTGGCGTGGGCCAGTGCCTGCTCTGTCAGATCGACGCCGCCGAGCATGCGTGCGATCTCTTCGACGCGTTGGCTGTTATCCAGGGTAGCGACCGCCGTATGGGTTTCGTCGGTGCCGCGAGCCTTGTGCACGAACAAATGATGGTGCCCCTGCGCCGCGACCTGTGGCAGGTGCGTCACGGTCAGCACCTGGCCGCGTTCGCCGAGTCGACGCAGCAGCTGCCCGACAACCTCGGCGGTCGGTCCGCCGATGCCGACGTCCACTTCGTCGAACACCAGCGTAGGGATGCGCGAGGTTTGCGCGGTAATGACCTGAATCGCCAGGCTGATACGCGACAGCTCGCCACCCGATGCCACCTTCGCCAGCGGGCGCAGTGGCTGGCCAGGGTTGGCGCTGACCAGAAATTCCACCTGCTCCATGCCGTAGGGTGGGAATTCGCCTTCTGCGCTGGGCTTCAAGACGACGCTGAACTTGCCACCCGGCATGCCGAGTCGCTGAATCTCCGCTTCGACCGCAACGGCCAACGATTCGGCTGCTTGTTGGCGAGCGGCGCTCAACTCTCCGGCTTTCTCCTTGTAGTGTCGCTCATAGGCGGCGAGCTCTTCGCCGAGCCGCTCCAGTGCGGTGTCGTCCGCGTTCAGGCCTTCCAGTTCTTCCAGTAGACGTTGTTGCAGTGCGGGTAGCTCCGGAGGTTGTACGCGATGTTTGCGCGCCAGCGTATAGATGCTGTCGAGGCGTTCTTCCAGGGCCTGCTGTCGTTGTGGGTCCGAGTCGAAATGATCGAGGAAACGATTGAGTTCTCCGACCGCTTCTTCGACCTGAATCTGCGCGCTGGATAACAGATTGACCGCCTCGCCCAGCGCGCCGGGCTGGTGCTGGAAGCCCGTCAGGCGCTGCAGGCTCGAGGTCAGTGCCGAAAGGACGTTGCCCGCATCGCTCTCGCTGCACAGGTCAATCACCTGGCGACAGGCACCAAGCAGGTGTTCGGCGTTGGAGAGGTTCTTGTGCTCTTGCTCCAGCTGCTCGAGCTCATCCTCGCCCAGGGCGAGGGCCTCGAGTTCTTCCAGTTGATAACTCAGCAATTGATGGCGCGCACGCTGTTCATCGCTGCAGTTGCTCAGGCGCTCCAGGCTTTGCCGGGTCTGCCGCCAGCGCTGGGCGGCGAGCTGTACCTGGCGCGCGAGGTCCTGGCTGCCGCTGTATTCGTCGAGCAGACGGCGGTGGGTGTCCAGCTTGAGCAGCGACTGGTGCTCGTGCTGGCTGTGAATGTCGATCAGGAGCTCGCCCAGTGCCTTGAGGTCGCCCTGCGGGCAGGGCGTGCCATTGATATAGCCGCGCGAACGGCCTTCGGCGGTGATCACGCGGCGAAGGATGCACGGCCCATCGTTGTTCAGATCGCGTTCGGCCAACCAGGCCTGCGCATCAGGTATGTCATCGAGGTCAAAGCTGGCGAGGATATCGGCTTTGTCCGCACCGATACGGACCACGCTGCTGTCGGCGCGGTCGCCAAGCGTAAGGCCGAGGGCGTCCAGCATGATCGATTTGCCGGCGCCGGTTTCACCGCTGATCACGCTCATGCCGCGCTTAAGCTCGAGGTCGAGGTGTTCGACGATGGCGTAGTTGTGAACGGAGAGATGGACCAGCATGGCAGAGCTCCTGCGTCGTTGACTGGCTGTTTATACAGTGCTTTCGGTGAGCGCTTCAAGCGCCAGTAGCTGGGCGGTGTGTAAACCAAACGGGCAGGTGGCGACGGGTTTTCGCGAGGCGGGGCGCAGGGCGTCGTCGAGAATGCCTGGCCGCCCTTGAAGGAAGATTTGCCGCCCCCATATAGCGGCACAAGCGCGGGTCACTGCCCGCTGACGTATCGATGAGGAGGACCGCATGGCCGACGAGCAGAACCTGGACAACCAGACCCCTGAAGAGAATGAGAATGCGCAAGCCGAGGTGGCCGAAGACCTCGCTGCCCGGGTGCAGTCCCTCGAAGAGCAGCTCGCAGCGGCGCAGGACCAGTCGCTGCGCGTAGCCGCTGAGCTGCAGAACATCCGTCGCCGCGCCGAGCAGGACGTGGAAAAAGCGCACAAGTTCGCCCTCGAAAAATTCGCCGGTGATCTGTTGGCTGTCGCCGACAGCCTGGAGCGCGGGCTCGAGCTGTCGAATCCGGACGACGAGGCGGTCAAGCCGATGCGCGAGGGCGTCGAGCTGACGCTGAAGTTGCTGCTCGATACCCTGGCGCGCCATCAGCTGGTGCCGGTCGACCCGCAGGGCGAGCCCTTCAATCCTGAACATCATCAGGCGATGGCCATGGAGGAAAGCACCCATACCGAGCCTGGCAGCGTGCTCAAGGTATTTCAGAAGGGCTATCTGCTTAATGGTCGCCTGCTTCGTCCGGCGATGGTCGTGGTCAGCAAGGCGCCGGCAGAAACACCGCCTTCGATCGATGAGAAGGCTTGAATTCCGGCGACCAATCCCCATCTGGTAGCCAAGCGTTTTTGTATTACCCGCAGCCGGTAAACAGGCGCGGATCAATCAAAGTTCGGAGAGAAACACATGGGCAAAATTATCGGTATCGACCTGGGAACGACCAACTCCTGCGTCTCGGTTCTGGAAAACGGCAAGGCCAAGGTGATCGAGAACGCCGAAGGCGGCCGCACCACACCTTCGATCATTGCGTACTCCAATGATGGCGAAACGCTGGTCGGCCAGTCCGCCAAGCGTCAGGCAGTGACCAACCCGCAGAACACCCTGTATGCGGTCAAGCGTCTCATCGGTCGTCGTTTCGAAGAGGATGTCGTCCAAAAGGACATCAAGATGGTGCCGTACAGCATCGTCAAGGCTGACAACGGCGACGCCTGGGTCGAGGTGAAGGGTCAGAAGATGGCCCCGCCGCAAATCAGTGCCGAAGTGCTGAAGAAAATGAAGAAGACCGCCGAAGACTATCTCGGTGAGCCTGTGACCGAGGCGGTGATCACCGTTCCGGCCTACTTCAACGACAGCCAGCGCCAGGCCACCAAGGACGCCGGTCGCATCGCCGGCCTGGACGTCAAGCGCATCATCAACGAGCCGACCGCCGCGGCGCTGGCCTACGGCATGGACAAGGCCAAGGGCGACCACACCGTGATCGTCTATGACCTGGGTGGCGGTACCTTCGACGTGTCGGTGATCGAGATCGCCGAGGTCGACGGCGAGCATCAGTTCGAAGTATTGGCCACCAACGGCGACACCTTCCTCGGTGGTGAGGACTTCGACATCCGTCTGATCGACTACCTCGTCGACGAGTTCAAGAAAGAAACCGGGATGAACCTCAAGGGTGACCCGCTGGCCATGCAGCGCCTGAAGGAAGCGGCCGAGAAGGCCAAGATCGAGCTGTCCTCCAGCCAGCAGACCGACGTCAACCTGCCGTACATCACCGCAGACTCGACCGGTCCGAAGCATCTGAACGTGAAGATCTCCCGTGCCAAGCTGGAAGCGCTGGTCGAGGACCTGGTGCAGCGCACCATCGAGCCGTGCCGCATGGCGATGAAGGACGCTGGCATCGACGTCTCCAAGATCGACGACGTGATCCTGGTGGGCGGCCAGACCCGCATGCCGCTGGTGCAGCAGAAAGTGGCCGAATTCTTCGGCAAGGAAGCGCGCAAGGACGTCAACCCTGACGAAGCCGTTGCCATGGGGGCCGCGATTCAGGGCGCCGTTCTGGCTGGTGACGTGAAGGACGTGCTGCTGCTCGACGTCAGCCCGCTGACCCTGGGTATCGAAACCATGGGCGGCGTGATGACTGCGCTGATCGAAAAGAACACCACCATCCCGACCAAGAAGTCGCAGGTGTTCTCGACGGCCGACGACAACCAGAGCGCCGTGACCATTCACGTGCTGCAAGGCGAGCGCAAGCAGGCGGCGCAGAACAAGTCGCTGGGTCGTTTCGACCTGGCCGAGATTCCGCCGGCGCCGCGTGGCGTGCCGCAGATCGAGGTGACCTTCGATATCGACGCCAACGGCATCCTGCACGTATCGGCGAAGGACAAGGCCACCGGCAAGCATCAGTCCATCGTGATCAAGGCCAACTCGGGCCTGTCCGAGGAAGAAATCGAGCAGATGGTGCGCGATGCCGAGGCTAACGCCGAGGAAGACCGCAAGTTCGAGGAACTGGTCACCGCGCGCAACCAGGGCGATCAACTGGTCCATGCGACTCGCAAGATGCTGACCGAAGCGGGCGACAAAGCCACCGAGGAAGACAAGGCCAGTATCGAGAAGGCCATTGGCGAGCTGGAAGCGGCGATCAAGGGCGACGACAAGGCCGAGATCGAAGCCAAGATCGCAGCGGTGTCCCAGGCTTCCACGCCGTTGGCGCAGAAGATGTATGCCGAGCAGCCGCAGGGTGGCGAAGGCCAGCCGGCTGGCGACAGCGCGCAGGGCGGTGACGACGTGGTCGACGCCGAGTTCGAAGAGGTCAAGGACAACAAGTAAGCCGCGGCTTATGACCTCCATGACCGATAGGGTGGGGCTGTCCTCGTGATGGCCGCCCTGTCCGACCCGTTGCGGTGATGCCGTGACGGGCCTGATCGCCGCGCGGGGGCTTGCTCCCGCGTCGGCGTGTCTGGAGGGTACGAATTTGAAGGTTCAGGATATTTATGGCCAAACGTGACTATTACGAAGTGCTGGGTGTCGAGCGCGGCGCCAGCGAGGCGGAGCTGAAAAAGGCTTATCGCCGTCTCGCGATGAAGCACCATCCGGACCGTAATCCCGGAGACAAAGCCGCCGAAGACGCGTTCAAGGAAGCCAACGAGGCTTACGAGGTGCTGTCCGATGCGAGCAAGCGTCAGGCCTACGATCAGTACGGTCATGCTGGCGTCGATCCGCAGATGGGTGCGGGTGCGGGCGGTGCGGGCTATGGCGGAGCCAACTTCTCCGACATCTTCGGCGACGTCTTCAGCGATTTCTTCAGTGGCGCGCGTGGCAGTTCGCGTGGCGGTGCCCAGCGCGGCAGTGACCTGCGCTACACGCTGGAGCTGGATCTCGAGGAGGCTGTGCGCGGCACCACGGTGACGATTCGTGTGCCGACGTTGGTCGAGTGCAAGACCTGTGATGGGTCGGGCGCGAAGAAGGGCACCAGCCCGGTGACCTGTACGACCTGCGGCGGTATTGGCCAGGTGCGTATGCAGCAGGGCTTCTTCTCCGTACAGCAGACCTGCCCGCGCTGTCATGGCAGCGGCAAGATGATTTCGGACCCCTGCGGCAGCTGCCACGGGCAAGGGCGGGTCGAGGAGCAGAAGACGCTCTCGGTCAAGGTGCCGCCGGGCGTCGATACCGGAGACCGCATCCGCTTGACTGGCGAAGGCGAGGCGGGCGCGCAGGGTGGCCCGGCGGGCGACCTGTATGTGGTGGTCAATGTGCGCGAGCACCCGATCTTCCAGCGCGACGGCAAGCATCTGTACTGCGAGGTTCCGATCAGCTTTGCCGATGCGGCGCTGGGCGGCGAACTGGAGGTGCCGACGCTGGACGGACGAGTCAAGCTGAAGATTCCCGAGGGCACTCAGACGGGCAAGCAGTTCCGCCTGCGTGGCAAAGGCGTCGCACCGGTTCGTGGCGGCGCCGCTGGCGATCTGTTGTGCCGAGTCGCGGTGGAAACGCCGGTCAACCTGGGCAAGCGCCAGCGCGAGCTGCTGGATGAGTTCCGCAAGACGCTGCAGAGCGACAGTTCTCATTCGCCCAAGGCGAGTGGCTGGTTCGAGGGCGTGAAGCGTTTTTTTGGTGATCTGTAACTCATAGCGGCGAGCACGGTGGCGCCTTTACGGTGCTGCTGTGTTTGCGCTTGCTTGGAGCCGTTTAGATGCGACGTATTGCAGTGATGGGTGCCGCAGGGCGCATGGGCAAGACACTGATCGAGGCCATCCAGCAAACCGCAGGTGCGGCGGGCTTGACCGCCGCGGTCGATCGGCCCGATAGCACCTTGGTGGGCGCGGACGCGGGCGAGCTGGCGGGCATCGGTCGTCTGGGGGTGCCGCTGATAGGCGAAGTGGCGAAGGTCACCGACGAGTTCGATGTGTTGATCGACTTCACGCATCCATCGGTCACCTTGAAGAACCTCGACGTCTGTCGTCGTGCGGGCAAGGCGATGGTCATCGGCACGACCGGTTTTTCCGTCGAGGAAAAGGAAAAGCTGGTGGCGGCCGCGAAAGAGATCCCGATCGTGTTCGCCGCCAACTACAGCGTGGGCGTCAATCTGTGCCTGAAGCTGCTCGATACGGCGGCGCGGGTCCTGGGGGACGAGGTCGATATCGAAATTATCGAGGCGCACCATCGACACAAGGTCGATGCGCCCTCCGGTACTGCGTTGCGCATGGGAGAAGTGATTGCCGATGCGCTGGGGCGGGATCTGCAGCAGGTGGCCGTCTATGGACGTGAAGGGCAGACCGGTGCTCGTCAGCGCGACACCATCGGCTTTGCAACGGTCCGCGCGGGCGATGTGGTGGGTGATCACACCGTGCTGTTCGCTGCCGAAGGGGAGCGTGTGGAGATTACCCACAAGGCGTCCAGTCGCATGACGTTTGCCAAAGGTGCCGTGCGCGCAGCCATGTGGCTGGAGCAACAGCCAGCTGGGCTCTATGACATGCAGGACGTGCTTGGTCTGCGGTAATGCGGTGCCCGCTCGGTGTTGAAGGGCGATTTCGGCTGGACCTGAAAAGGGCTTTTCTGTAAGCTTTCTGTTTTAGTGTGTCCACTAAAAGTTGCGCAGAAATGACTCAAATAAAAAGCGGGATGACCTTCACACGTCATCCCGCTTTTTTACAATCTGCGCCTGCTCCAGCCTTGATCTTTGGGAGGTCTCTTGACTAAGCCAGCCCCTACACCAGCCATTTTGGCTCTTGCCGATGGCAGCATCTTTCGCGGCGAGTCCATCGGCGCCGATGGGCAAACCGTTGGTGAGGTGGTGTTCAATACCGCCATGACCGGCTATCAGGAAATCCTTACCGATCCTTCCTATGCCAAGCAGATCGTCACCCTGACGTATCCGCACGTTGGCAACACCGGTACGACACCGGAAGACGCCGAGTCGTGGAAAGTCTGGGCCGCAGGTCTGGTCATTCGCGACCTGCCGCTGATCTCCAGTAACTGGCGCGACAAGCAATCGCTGCCGGAATACCTCAAAGCCAACGGCACTATCGCGATCGCGGGCATCGATACCCGACGTCTGACTCGTATTCTGCGCGAGAAGGGTGCCCAGGACGGCTGCATCCTGGCGGGCGCCGACGCTACTGAAGAGAAGGCCTTGGAGCTGGCGCGCAGCTTCCCCGGGCTCAAGGGCATGGACCTGGCCAAGGAGGTCAGCGTCAAGGAGCGCTACGAGTGGCGTTCCACCGTCTGGAACCTGAAGGATGACGGCCACGCCGAGATCCCGGCCAGCGAGCTGCCCTACCATGTCGTCGCCTTCGACTACGGCGTGAAGTACAACATTCTACGCATGCTGGTTGCGCGCGGCTGCCGGGTCACCGTGTTGCCTGCGCAGACGCCTGCCAGCGAGGCCCTGGCGCTGAACCCCGATGGCATCTTCCTCGCCAACGGTCCTGGGGATCCGGAGCCCTGCGATTACGCGATCAAGGCGATCCAGGAAGTCCTTGAAACCGAAGTTCCGGTGTTCGGAATCTGCCTCGGCCATCAGCTGCTGGCTCTCGCCTCAGGCGCCCAGACGGTGAAAATGCCGAACGGCCATCACGGCGCCAACCATCCGGTTCAGGATCTGGATACCGGCGTGGTGATGATCACCAGCCAGAACCACGGTTTTGCCGTGGACGAGGCCAGTCTGCCGGGCAATCTGCGGGCGACTCACAAGTCGCTGTTCGATGGCACGCTGCAAGGTATCGAGCGTACCGACAAGGTGGCCTTCAGTTTCCAGGGGCATCCTGAGGCGAGTCCCGGCCCGCATGACGTGGCGCCGCTGTTCGACCGCTTCATCGCTGCCATGGCCAAGCGCCGCTAAGCCCGCCGAGCACAGAATTCGAGAGAGACCATGCCAAAACGTACAGATATCAAAAGCATTCTGATCCTCGGCGCCGGCCCGATCGTCATCGGCCAGGCGTGCGAGTTCGACTATTCCGGTGCCCAGGCGTGCAAGGCGCTGAAGGAAGAAGGTTTCCGCGTCATCCTGGTTAACTCCAACCCGGCCACCATCATGACCGACCCGGCCATGGCCGACGCGACCTACATCGAGCCGATCAAGTGGGCGACCGTAGCCAAGATCATCGAGAAGGAGCGTCCCGACGCCCTGCTGCCGACGATGGGCGGCCAGACCGCGCTGAACTGCGCGCTGGATCTGGAGCGCCACGGCGTGCTGGAAAAGTTCGGTGTCGAGATGATCGGCGCCAACGCGGACACCATCGACAAGGCCGAGGATCGCTCGCGCTTCGACAAGGCCATGAAGAACATCGGCTTGGCCTGCCCCGTCTCTGGCATTGCGCACAACATGGACGAAGCCTACGGCGTCCTCGAAAAGGTCGGTTTCCCTTGCATCATCCGTCCGTCGTTCACCATGGGCGGCACCGGCGGTGGCATTGCCTACAACCGTGAAGAGTTCGAAGAGATCTGCGCGCGCGGCCTCGACCTGTCGCCGACCAGTGAGCTGCTGATCGACGAGTCGCTGATCGGCTGGAAGGAATACGAGATGGAGGTGGTCCGCGACAAGAAGGACAACTGCATCATCGTCTGCGCCATCGAGAACTTCGATCCGATGGGCGTGCACACCGGCGACTCCATCACCGTCGCTCCGGCCCAGACCCTGACCGACAAGGAATACCAGATCCTGCGCAACGCCTCGCTGGCGGTGCTGCGTGAGATCGGTGTGGAAACCGGCGGCTCCAACGTGCAGTTCGGCATCTGCCCGAACACGGGGCGCATGGTCGTGATCGAGATGAACCCACGTGTGTCGCGCTCCTCCGCGCTGGCCTCCAAGGCTACCGGCTTCCCGATCGCCAAGATCGCGGCGAAGCTGGCCGTCGGTTATACCCTCGACGAGCTGCAGAACGACATCACCGGCGGCCGCACTCCGGCATCCTTCGAGCCGGCGATCGACTACGTCGTCACCAAGATCCCGCGTTTCGCCTTCGAAAAATTCCCCAAGGCGGATGCTCGCCTGACCACCCAGATGAAGTCCGTCGGCGAAGTCATGGCCATCGGACGTACCTTCCAGGAGTCCGTGCAGAAAGCGCTGCGCGGTCTGGAAGTCGGTGTGTCCGGCTTCGATCCGAAGCTCGATCTGGCCGATCCCGAGAGCGAAAGCACGCTCAAGCGCGAGCTGACCGTGCCGGGCGCAGACCGCATCTGGTATGTCGCCGATGCCTTCCGTGCCGGCAAGTCCGTCGCGGAAGTCTTCGACCTGACGCGCATCGATGAGTGGTTCCTGGTGCAGATCGAGGATCTGATCAAGGAAGAAGAGCAGATCAAGACGCTGGGTCTGTCCAGCATCGATCGTGACGTGATGTACAAGCTTAAGCGCAAAGGCTTCTCCGACGCGCGCCTGGCCAAGCTGCTCGGCGTGACCGAAAAGAACCTGCGTGCTCACCGGCACAAGCTGAAGGTCCTGCCGGTCTACAAGCGCGTGGACACCTGCGCGGCGGAGTTCGCGACCGATACCGCCTACATGTACTCGACCTACGAGGAAGAGTGCGAGGCCAACCCGTCGAGCCGCGACAAGATCATGATCCTCGGTGGCGGCCCCAACCGCATCGGCCAGGGCATCGAGTTCGACTACTGCTGCGTACATGCGGCACTGGCGATGCGTGACGACGGTTACGAGACCATCATGGTCAACTGCAACCCGGAAACCGTCTCCACCGACTACGACACCTCGGATCGCCTGTATTTCGAGCCGGTGACCCTGGAAGACGTACTGGAAATCGTGCGTGTCGAGCAGCCCAAGGGCGTCATCGTGCAGTACGGTGGCCAGACGCCACTGAAGTTGGCGCGTGCGCTTGAGGAGGCGGGCGTGCCGATCATCGGCACCAGCCCGGACGCTATCGACCGCGCCGAAGACCGCGAGCGTTTCCAGCAGATGGTCGAGCGCCTGAACCTGCGCCAGCCGCCGAACGCGACCGCGCGCAGCGAAGAGGAGGCCCTGGCTGCGTCCAAGGTCATCGGTTATCCGCTGGTGGTGCGTCCGTCCTACGTGCTGGGCGGTCGGGCGATGGAAATCGTCTACCAGGAAGAAGAGCTCAAGCGTTACATGCGCGAGGCGGTGAAGGTTTCCAACGACAGTCCTGTACTGCTGGACCACTTCCTGAACTGTGCCATCGAAGTCGACATCGATGCGGTCTGCGACGGCGAGCAAGTGGTGATCGGCGCGATCATGCAGCATATCGAGCAGGCTGGCGTGCATTCGGGTGACTCGGCATGCTCGCTGCCGCCTTACTCGTTGCCGGCGCACATCCAGGACGAGATTCGCGATCAGGTCAAGAAGATGGCGCTCGAACTCGGCGTCGTCGGTTTGATGAACGTGCAGATGGCCGTGCAGGGTGAGGACATCTTCGTCATCGAAGTGAACCCGCGTGCGTCGCGCACCGTGCCCTTCGTGTCTAAGTGCATCGGTGTTTCGCTGGCGATGATCGCCGCCCGTGTCATGGCCGGCAAAACGCTGGCAGAGGTTGGCCTGACGGACGAAATCATCCCGAACTTCTACAGCGTCAAGGAAGCCGTGTTCCCCTTCGCCAAGTTCCCGGGCGTCGACCCGATCCTTGGCCCGGAGATGAAGTCCACCGGCGAGGTGATGGGCGTGGGCGACAGCTTCGCCGAGGCGTTCGCCAAGGCGCAGCTCGGCGCCAGCGAGATCCTGCCGAACAGCGGCTGCGCCTTCATCAGCGTGCGAGACGATGACAAGCCGCATGTCGCGCAGGTTGCGCGGGACCTCATCGAACTCGGTTTCGAGGTCGTCGGCACCGCCGGCACCGCCAAGATCATCGAGGCGGCCGGGCTGCCGGTGCGCCGGGTCAACAAGGTGACCGAAGGTCGTCCTCACGTTGTCGACATGATCAAAAATGACGAAGTCACGCTGATCATCAATACCACCGAGGGGCGTCAATCCATCGCTGACTCCTACTCGATCCGTCGTAACGCCCTGCAGCACAAGATCTGCTGCACCACCACCTTGGCGGGTGGGCAGGCGATCTGTGAGGCGCTGAAGTTCGGGCCAGAGAAGTCCGTGCGCCGCTTGCAGGATCTCCATGCAGGAATCAACGCATGACAAAATTTCCCATGACCGTCCAGGGCGCACGCGCCCTGGAAGAAGAGCTCAAGCACCTGAAAACCGTACTGCGTCCGCAGATTACCCAGGCGATCGCCGAAGCGCGCGAACTGGGGGATCTCAAGGAGAACGCCGAATACCATGCCGCCCGCGAACAGCAAGGTATGGTGGAGGCACGTATTCGTGACATCGAGGGCCGTCTGCAGAACGCTCAGGTCATCGATGTGGCGAGCATTCCGCACACCGGCAAGGTGATCTTTGGCACCACCGTCGACATCGCCAACGTCGAAACGGATGAAACCGTGACGTACCAGATCGTCGGTGATGACGAATCGGACATCAAACGCGGCAAGTTGTCGGTCAGCTCCCCGATTGCCCGAGCCCTGGTAGGCAAGGAAGAGGGGGACGTGGTGGCAGTCAAGACGCCCAGTGGCGTGGTCGAGTATGAAATCGTCGAGGTTCGTCATATCTGATCGGCCTGCAATGCGTGCGGGCGTGATCAGTTGGCAGCTGGCCCAGACATTCTGGGTCGGCGGCCTCTGGTTGTTGCAGTTCGTAATGCTGCCAGCGCTGGCGAAATTCGGCCTGGCGCCGCTGCTGCTCGAGGAGATCGCGGCTGCCCTTAGGCCATTACTGGTGGGGTTCGCGGCGTTCTGTGTGGTGCTTCAGGCTGTGGTGCTGATTCAGATCGGCGGCTTTCGCAGCCTCTGGCGAGACGTGCGCGGGCAGTTGCTGCTTGCGGTTCTGCTGTTGGCGGCGAGCTATTTCGTGGTGAAGGCCAATGCGGTCGGGTCGACGTACTGGCTGTTGTTCAGCTATCAGGTGATGGGCTTGTGCGGGCTGCTTCTGGTCCTGCAGGTCGCTCCCGGGCGAGAGCGATAGCGCAGGGCTCGATGACTCAACCCTGAAAGCGGTGAACGTTCGAGAGTTGCTTGTTCACTTTCGGATTTTTGCGATAGATCAGCGCCATCTTGCCGATGGACTGCACCAGTTCACAGCCGCCGATCTTGCACAGTTCGTCCATCAGCGCACGGCGGTCATCGCGCTCGGTGATTCGCAACTGAACCTTGATGAGCTCATGATCGCTCAGAGCACGTTCCAGTTCGGCTTGAACGCCTTCGGTCAGGCCATTCTCGGACACGATCAGGACCGGCTTGAGGTGATGGCCGATGGATTTGTACTGTTTCTTCTGCTCGTTGGTGAGCGGCATAATTCGACCCTTGCGTCAGAACCCTTGAAAAACGGCGGCTAGTGTAACTGACACGCCTTGAGCCGCACAGATGAGGTAACAGCTTGGCACGCTCCAAGACCAGCCCGCGTTGGCTGAAAGAACATTTCGACGACCCCTATGTGAAGATGGCGCAGCGCGATGGCTATCGGTCCCGAGCAAGCTACAAGCTGCTCGAGATTCAGGAGAAGGATCGTATCCTGCGTCCCGGCATGACGGTCGTCGATCTCGGTGCGGCACCGGGCGGTTGGTCCCAGGTCACCAGTCGTGTGATCGGGGATCGTGGCCGGCTGATCGCATCCGATATCCTGCCGATGGATAGCATCGCGGACGTCACGTTCGTGCTTGGGGATTTCACCGAGGACGAGGTATTTGCCGAAATCCTTCAAGCCATCGGCGATACGCAGGTGGACCTTGTGATTTCCGATATGGCCCCCAATATGAGTGGGGTGAAGGTCGCCGATCAGGCAAAAGCGATGTTCCTGTGCGAGCTGGCGCTGGATCTGGCCATGCGAGTGTTGCGGCCAGGTGGCGATTTCCTGATCAAGGTGTTTCAGGGGGAGGGCTTCGATGCCTACCTGAAAGAGGTTCGGCAGAATTTCGACAAGGTGCAAATGCGCAAGCCGCTATCGTCCAGGGATCGCTCGCGTGAACAGTATCTTCTGGCCCGAGGCTATCGCGCGGCCGGCAACGAGATGTCCGAACCGCGGTCCTAACTGCAGTCGAGGAAAAATGCCAGGGCAGGTGCCATTTGCCCGACTTTACCGGCTAGCATGTTTCATATCGGGTTACAGACCAAGCTGCCCGTTCAGCGACGTTGTGTAGTAAGTTAGGCCGAGAGCGAGATCGGCCGTCATGCAGGCTCCCGACAACAGGCCTGCTCCAGAGGGTAGTGAATTGAACGACATGGCGAAAAACCTGATTCTGTGGTTGATCATTGCCGCTGTCCTGGTGACGGTGATGAACAACTTTTCCAGCCCGACCGAGCCGCAGACGCTTAACTATTCCGATTTCATCGAGCAGGTGAAGGAAGGGCGAGTCGAGCGCGTGACGGTCGATGGCTATGTCATTACCGGCAAGCGTAGCGACGGCGAGACGTTCAAGACGATCCGGCCGGCGATTCAGGACAACGGTTTGATCGGCGACCTGATCAACAACAACGTTGTGATCGAAGGTAAGCAGCCAGAACAGCAGAGCATCTGGACGCAGCTATTGGTGGCCAGCTTCCCGATTCTGGTCATCATTGCCGTGTTCATGTTCTTCATGCGCCAGATGCAGGGCGGTGCAGGCGGCAAGGGTGGGCCCATGAGTTTCGGCAAGAGCAAGGCGCGCCTGCTTTCCGAGGACCAGGTCAAGACCACTTTTGCTGACGTGGCCGGTTGTGACGAGGCCAAAGAAGAAGTCACCGAGCTGGTTGAATTTCTTCGCGACCCGGGCAAGTTCCAACGCCTGGGTGGTCGCATCCCGCGAGGCGTGCTGATGGTGGGCTCGCCGGGTACCGGTAAGACCCTGCTGGCCAAGGCTGTAGCTGGCGAGGCGAAGGTTCCTTTCTTTACGATTTCCGGTTCCGACTTCGTCGAGATGTTCGTCGGTGTCGGCGCCAGCCGCGTGCGCGACATGTTCGAGCAGGCCAAGAAGCATGCGCCTTGCATCATTTTCATCGACGAAATCGACGCGGTGGGCCGCCACCGTGGCGCTGGTCTGGGCGGTGGTCATGACGAGCGCGAGCAGACCCTCAACCAGCTGCTGGTGGAGATGGACGGTTTCGAGATGAACGATGGCATCATCGTGATCGCCGCAACCAACCGGCCGGACGTGCTCGACCCCGCGCTGTTGCGCCCGGGCCGCTTCGATCGTCAGGTTGTCGTTGGGCTTCCGGATATCCGTGGCCGCGAACAGATCCTTAAAGTCCATATGCGCAAGGTTCCGCTCGGTGACAGCGTCGAGCCGGCATTGATTGCACGCGGCACGCCCGGATTCTCGGGTGCCGATCTGGCCAACCTGGTCAATGAGGCTTCGCTGTTCGCCGCCCGCGCCGGTAAGCGCGTGGTTGAGATGAAGGAGTTCGAACTGGCGAAGGACAAGATCATGATGGGCGCTGAGCGCAAATCCATGGTCATGTCTGAAAAAGAGCGCCTCAATACCGCTTATCACGAAGCGGGTCACGCCATCGTCGGGCGCATCGTGCCGGAGCATGACCCGGTCTATAAGGTGTCGATCATCCCGCGTGGTCGGGCCCTGGGCGTGACCATGTTCCTCCCGGAAGAGGATCGCTACAGCCTTTCCAAGCGCGCGTTGATCAGCCAGATCTGCTCGCTGTTCGGTGGTCGTATTGCCGAAGAAATGACGCTTGGCTTCGAGGGAGTGACCACTGGCGCATCTAACGACATCATGCGAGCGACTCAGTTGGCGCGGAACATGGTCACCAAGTGGGGGCTTTCCGAGAAGCTCGGTCCGCTGATGTATGCCGAGGAAGAGGGCGAAGTGTTCCTGGGTCGAAGCGCCGGCAGTCAGCACGCCAATGTGTCTGGCGACACGGCAAAGCTGATCGATCTTGAGGTCCGCAGCATCATTGACCAGTGCTATGGCACCGCCAAGCAGATCCTGGCCGATAATCGCGACAAGCTGGACCTGATGGCTGAGACGCTGATGAAGTACGAAACCATCGACTCTGATCAGATCGACGACATCATGGCTGGCCGAACACCTCGCGAGCCGCGTGATTGGCAGGATGGTTCCGGTTCGACGGGAACCCCGGTGCAGCCTGAAAACGGGCGTCCGCAAACGCCGATCGGCGGTCCTGCCGGCGAGCACTAAGCTAAGGCTTCGTTAATGACCGATCCGTTGCATCCAACCCGGCTGCCTTGTGGCAGCCGGGTTCTTGATTTTTCGCGCCCGCACGTCATGGGCATACTCAACGTGACGCCTGATTCCTTTTCCGACGGCGGCCAGCATGTCGGTGTCGATGCTGCGTTGCGTCATGCCGAGCGAATGGTCGCGGCTGGCGCGACGTTGATCGACGTCGGGGGGGAGTCAACGCGCCCAGGGGCGCGCGTCGTTTCTCCAATCGAGGAGCTCGAGCGGGTCGCGCCAGTGGTCGAAGCCATCGCTCGCGAGCTCGACGTGGTGATCTCGGTTGATACCTCAACGCCCGCCGTGATTCGCGAAAGTGCGCGCCTTGGGGCGGGCCTGATCAACGATGTCCGATCACTCTCTCGTGACGGCGCGCTGGATGCGGCTGCCGATACAGGCCTGCCGGTGTGCTTGATGCACATGCAGGGCGAGCCGGCCACCATGCAGAACGACCCGCGCTATGGAGACGTAACGGCCGAGGTGTTGGCATTTCTGCGTGATCGGATGGAGGCTTGCGCGGCCGCGGGCATCGCTGCCGAGCGAATCGTCCTTGATCCGGGTTTCGGCTTCGCGAAAAACCTATCGCATAATCTCAGTCTGTTTAAGCACATGGGCCAGCTTCATGCGCTGGGCCGGCCCTTGCTGGTCGGTGTCTCGCGAAAAAGCATGATCGGACAGACGCTGGGGCGCGACGTGGCGCATCGTCTGTCTGGAAGCCTGGCGCTCGCTGCGCTGGCGGTCGCCAATGGAGCTAGCATTTTGCGCGTACATGACGTCGCGGAAACTGTCGATGTGGTTCGAATGATTGCCGCGGTACAAGCGGCCGAATAGGGACTTTTATGGGTAGAAAATATTTTGGCACCGATGGTATTCGTGGCCATGTGGGCCAGTTTCCGATTACACCGGACTTCATGCTCAAGCTGGGGTGGGCGGCCGGGATGGCCTTTCGCAAGCATGGCAAGTGCCGAATCCTGATCGGGAAGGACACCCGTATCTCCGGTTATATGTTCGAGTCCGCGTTGCAGGCAGGGCTTTCTGCGGCCGGTGCCGATGTGCTGTTGCTCGGGCCCATGCCTACGCCTGCGGTGGCCTATCTGACTCGAACGTTTCATGCCGACGCGGGCATCGTGATCAGCGCCTCGCACAATCCTCATCACGACAACGGCATCAAGTTCTTCTCCGGTCGGGGCACGAAGCTGCCGGACGAGGTTGAGCTGATGATCGAGGAGCTGCTGGATACGCCGATGACGGTCGTGGAGTCGGCGCAACTCGGCAAGGCGTCCCGAATCAACGATGCCGCAGGTCGCTACATCGAGTTCTGCAAGAGCAGCGTTCCCACCAGTACCGATTTCTCTGGCATGAAGGTCGTGCTTGATTGTGCTCATGGCGCTACCTACAAGGTGGCACCCAGCGTCTTCCGCGAGCTTGGCGCTGAGGTGGTGGTGACTGCCGCGCAGCCGGACGGCCTGAACATCAACGCCGACGTGGGCTCCACGCATGTGGCGCAGTTGCAGAAAGCTGTGGTCGAGCAGGGGGCTGATCTCGGGATCGCCTTCGATGGCGATGGCGATCGCGTCATGATGGTCGATCATACCGGCGCCCAGGTTGACGGCGACGAGCTGCTCTACATCATCGCTACCGATCTTCAGGATCGTGGGCGCCTGACGGGCGGCGTGGTTGGCACGCTGATGAGCAATCTCGGGCTTGAGCTGGCCTTGAAGGATCGCGATATTCCGTTCGTGCGCGCCAAGGTCGGTGACCGCTACGTGATGGCGGAGATGCTTGAGCGTGACTGGGTGCTGGGCGGCGAAAACTCGGGGCATATTGTCTGCGCGCAACATGTTTCGACCGGCGACGCTATTATCGCGGCGCTGCAAGTTGTGCTCGCCCTGAGGCGGCGTGGCCACAGCCTGGCCCAAGAGCGCCTGGTTTGGAAAAAATGCCCGCAGGTGCTCATCAACGTACGTTTCGCTGGCGACAAAGACCCTATTTCCCACCCGCAGGTGCAGGCGGTGTGTGACAGCGTCACGGGACGCATGGCTGGCCGCGGTCGTGTGCTGCTGCGCAAGTCGGGTACAGAGCCTTTGGTAAGGGTCATGGTCGAGGGTGACGACGAGGAACAGGTCCGTTCCTATGCCGAAGAGCTGGCGAATGCAGTCACTGAAGTTTGTGCGTGATTGACGCTTGCCAGGTCTGCTTTGGTTGAGTACCATCTGCGCCCACTTTGACCGATGAGGTAAAGCATGCGTCGCCCCTTGGTAGCTGGTAACTGGAAGATGAACGGTACCCGCGCCAGCGTCGCAGAGCTGATCGAGGCGCTCCGTCAACAGGAACTGCCGGCCGCGGTCGAAGTGGCGGTTTTTCCGTCCTCCTTGCATTTGACGCAAGTGATCAGCGGTCTTGAGGGCAAGGCGATCGCCGTAGGTGCTCAGGATTGTGCGGCTGAGAATGGCTTCGGCGCTTTCACCGGTGAGGAGTCGGCTTGTCAACTGGCTGATGCAGGATGTGGATGGGTATTGGTTGGGCACTCGGAGCGGCGCCTGCTTTTGGGCGAAAGCGACGAGGTAGTAAGCCGAAAATTCAAGGCGGCGCTGGAGAGTGGTTTGATTCCGGTGCTGTGTCTGGGTGAGACGCTGGATCAGCGTCAAGCTGGACAAACCCTGGAAGTGGTTGGGCGTCAGTTGGCATGTGTCATGGCTGATGCTGGTGTGGCTGCTTTCGACAGAGCGGTTGTGGCATACGAGCCGGTCTGGGCGATAGGCTCAGGGCTCACCGCAACGCCGGAGCAGGCTCAGGAAGTGCATGCGGCCATTCGGGCCCAACTTGCGCGGGAGAGTCAGAGCGTCGCTGCCGGGGTGCGTCTGCTGTACGGCGGCAGCGTAAAGGCCGATAACGCGGCTGAGCTGTTCGGGATGGCGGATATCGATGGGGGGCTTATCGGTGGTGCCTCTCTGAAAGCGAATGATTTTGGCGCGATCTGTCGCGCTGCAGGGAACTGATCAGATGTTGCAGACTGTTGTGATTGTGGTGCATCTGCTGGTTGCCATTGGTGTGGTTGTGCTGGTGTTGCTACAGCAAGGGAAGGGGGCGGACGCGGGTGCCTCGTTCGGTGCGGGCGCTTCGGCAACCGTATTCGGAAGCCAAGGTTCTGCTACCTTTCTTAGTCGATTTACTGCTATACTAGCTGGCGTTTTTTTTCTGACCAGCTTGGGTTTGGGGTTCTTCGCGGCGCGTCAGGCTGAGCATGTTTCTCAGGCGGGCTTGCCAGATCCGGCAGTGCTGGAGGTTCCAGCTAGCAAGCCTGCGGTCGAAGATGTGCCTGTTTTGGAGTCGGCTCCTTCCGCACCGGCGGCAGATGAAGTGCCGCAAGTCGAAAAGCAGCAGTGATACAGGTTTTTGCCGAGGTGGTGGAATTGGTAGACACGCTACCTTGAGGTGGTAGTGGCCATAGGCTGTAGGGGTTCGAGTCCCCTCCTCGGTACCAAACAAGCAGGCCCGCAGATGCGGGCTTTCTTGTTTTTAGCGTTTAGGTTGACCTATTTTAGGTGCGGTCGTATAATTCGTGCCCAGTTTGACGCGGGGTGGAGCAGTCTGGTAGCTCGTCGGGCTCATAACCCGAAGGTCGTTGGTTCAAATCCAGCCCCCGCAACCAGTTGATGAAAAGCCCCTGTTAAGGGGCTTTTTATTAGCTTCAAGCCAGGTCGCCGGCATCTACAGGCGATCATCAGGGATGGGCGTTTCGCCCATTTTTCATTTGTACGGCATGCACGAGGACTTCGATGTCGAGCAAGCTAGAACAGTTGCAGGCCTTGTTGGCCCCGGTGGTCGAGGCGCTTGGCTATCAATGCTGGGGCGTCGAATTTATTTCACAAGGCCGCCATTCGTTGCTGAGGGTCTATATCGACCACGCGGATGGCATCCTTGTCGATGATTGCGAGAAGGTCAGCCGCCAGTTGAGTGGTGTTCTCGACGTAGAAGATCCGATCAGTTCCGATTACACGCTTGAAGTGTCCTCGCCTGGTATGGATCGGCCGCTGTTCACCCTTGAGCAGTACGCGGCGCATGTCGGCGATCAGGTCAAAATTAGGCTGCGCTCGCCCTTCGAGGGCCGGCGCAATTTCCAGGGTCTTCTCCGCGGGGTCGAGGAGCAGGATGTGGTGGTGCTGGTCGATGATCACGAATACCTGTTGCCGATCGACATGATCGACAAGACCAACATAATCCCCCGTTTTGAGTGAATCGCGGATCCCGCGGACCCCAATGGATTGCGAAAGGCGAGGCGTACGATGAGCAAAGAAGTACTGCTGGTTGTGGAGTCGGTATCCAACGAGAAAGGCGTACCGGCCGGTGTAATCTTCGAGGCATTGGAGCTGGCGTTGGCCACGGCTACCAAGAAGCGCTTCGAGGACGAGGTGGACCTGCGAGTCGAGATCAATCGGCACAACGGCAGCTACGAAACGTTTCGTCGCTGGACCGTCGTTGAAGAAGAAGATTTCGACGATCCGGCACACCAACTGACCGTCGATATGAAGCAGGCCCAGGATGCCCACGCGAAGGTCGGTGACGTTCTGGAAGAAAAAATCGAATCGATCGAATTCGGACGTATCGCTGCCCAGACCGCCAAGCAGGTCATCGTGCAGAAGGTTCGGGAAGCCGAGCGGGCTCAGGTGGTCGAGGCTTATCGCGATCGTCTGGGTGAAATCATCTCCGGCACCGTGAAGAAGGTCACCCGCGACAGCGTCATCGTCGATCTGGGTAACAATGCCGAGGCCTTGCTGGCCCGCGAGGACATCATCGCTCGCGAGACCTTCCGTGTCGGCGCACGGGTACGTGCGCTGCTCAAGGAGATTCGTACCGAGAATCGCGGGCCGCAGCTGATTCTGTCGCGTACCGCGCCGCAGATGCTGATCGAGTTGTTCCGTATCGAGGTGCCGGAAATCGCCGAAGGGCTGATCGAGGTCATGGGCGCCTCGCGTGATCCGGGCTCACGGGCCAAGATCGCCGTGCGTTCGAAAGACAAGCGCATCGATCCGCAGGGTGCCTGCATCGGGATGCGCGGTTCGCGTGTCCAGGCGGTATCCGGAGAGATCGGTGGTGAGCGCGTCGACATCGTCCTGTGGGACGAGAACCCGGCACAGTTCGTCATCAATGCCATGGCACCGGCCGAAGTCGCCGCCATCATCGTCGACGAGGATGCACACGCGATGGATATCGCGGTCGGCGAAGACAATCTGGCGCAGGCGATCGGTCGAGGCGGTCAGAACGTACGTCTGGCCAGCCAGCTGACCGGCTGGACGCTGAACGTGATGACCGAAGCCGACATCCAGACCAAGCAGCAGGAAGAAACCGGCGACATCCTGCGCAATTTCATCGACGAGCTGGATGTGGATGAAGAGTTGGCACAGGTGCTGGTCGAGGAGGGTTTCACCTCGCTCGAGGAGATCGCCTACGTTCCTATGGAGGAAATGCTCGGCATTGAAGGCTTCGACGAGGACATCGTCAACGAGCTGCGAACCCGCGCCAAGGATCGCCTGCTGACGAAAGCGATCGCAACGGAAGAAAAACTGGCAGACGCCCAGCCAGCCGAGGATTTGATCGAGCTGGAAGGCATGAACAAGGAACTGGCGGTCGAGTTGGCAATGCGGGGTGTCATCACCCGCGAAGACCTGGCCGAGCAGTCGATTGACGACCTGCTCGACATAGACGGCATAGATCAAGAGCGTGCCGGCAAGCTGATCATGGCCGCCCGAGCCCACTGGTTCGAGTAAGTAATTAGCGGCCTGAGGAGAGAGATGCATGACGCAAGTCACGGTGAAAGAACTGGCCCAGGTGGTCGACACACCGGTCGAGCGACTGCTGCAGCAGATGCGTGAGGCAGGACTGTCGCACACCAGCGCCGAGCAAGTAGTGACCGATAACGAAAAGCAGGCCCTGTTGGCGCACCTCAAGAGCAGCCACGGCGCCAAGGTGGACGAGCCGCGCAAGATTACATTGCAGCGCAAGACCACGACCAAGCTGAAGGTCGGTGGTAGCAAGACCATCAGTGTTGAAGTGCGTAAGAAGAAAACCTTCGTCAAGCGTAGCCCTGACGAGATCGAAGCCGAGAAGCAGCGCGAGCTCGAAGAGCAGCGTGCCGCCGAAGAGGCCGCTCGGCAGAAGGCCGCCGAAGAGGCGCGTCTGCGCGCTGAGGAAGAGGCCCGGCTGCAGGCTGAAGCGCAAGCGGCTGCCCAGGCGCAACAAGCGCAGGCGACTGCTTCCGAAGAGCCTGTACCTGTCGTGGAGCCTGAGCCCGCTCCGGTTGCTCCGGCCGCTCCGATCGAGGAGCGCAAGAAGGACGAGCCGCGCCGATCGGACAAGGCACGCAGTGATGACGACGAACGCCGTGATCGCAAGCAGGCGCAGCATCGCCCGTCGTTGAAGACCAAGGCGCCGCTGTCGCGTACCGTACGCAGTGGTGAAGACGATGCCGACGGGTTCCGTCGCGGTGGGCGTGGCAAGTCGAAGCTGAAGAAGCGCAACGCGCATGGCTTCCAGAGCCCGACCGGCCCGATCGTTCGCGAAGTCGCGATTGGCGAAACCATCACCGTTGGCGATCTGGCGCAGCAGATGTCGGTGAAGGCCGCCGAAGTCATCAAGTTCATGTTCAAGATGGGCAGCCCGGTCACCATCAACCAGGTGCTGGATCAGGAGACTGCCCAGTTGATTGCTGAAGAGCTTGGTCACAAGGTCAAGCTGGTCAGCGACAACGCCCTGGAAGAGCAACTGGCCGAACTGCTGAAGTTCGAAGGCGAGGCGATTACGCGTGCGCCGGTGGTGACCGTCATGGGTCACGTCGACCACGGTAAGACGTCGCTCCTTGACTACATTCGTCGGGCCAAGGTCGCTGCCGGAGAAGCGGGTGGTATCACCCAGCACATCGGTGCTTATCATGTCGAGACCGATCGTGGCATGGTCACCTTCCTCGACACGCCAGGCCACGCCGCGTTTACCGCCATGCGTGCCCGGGGTGCACAGGCGACCGATATCGTCATTCTGGTCGTGGCAGCCGACGACGGCGTGATGCCACAAACCATCGAGGCGATCCAGCATGCCAAGGCCGCCGGCGTTCCGTTGGTGGTTGCGGTGAACAAGATTGACAAGCCGGGCGCCGATCTCGACCGGATCCGTAGCGAGTTGTCCGTTCACGAAGTGACGTCGGAAGAGTGGGGCGGTGACACGCCGTTCGTTCCGGTTTCCGCGAAGATGGGAACTGGTGTCGATGAGCTGCTCGAAGCGGTACTGCTGCAGGCCGAGATTCTCGAACTGACCGCGACACCTTCGGCGCCTGGCCGCGGTGTGGTCGTCGAGTCGCGTCTCGACAAGGGGCGTGGTCCGGTCGCTACGGTGCTGGTTCAGGACGGTACTCTGCGTCAGGGAGACATGGCACTGGTCGGCTCGAACTACGGCCGCATTCGCGCCATGCTCGACGAGAACGGCAAGCCCATCAAGGAAGCCGGCCCATCGATTCCGGTTGAAATCCTCGGTCTTGACGGTACGCCTGATGCCGGCGACGAACTCAGCGTATTGGCTGACGAGAAGAAGGCGCGCGAAGTCGCCTTGTTCCGTCAGGGCAAGTTCCGCGAAGTGAAGCTGGCCCGTGCGCATGCCGGCAAGCTGGAAAACATCTTCGAAAGCATGGGGCAGGAAGAGAAGAAGACGCTCAACATCGTCCTCAAATCCGACGTCCGTGGTTCGCTCGAAGCGCTGCAGGGCTCGCTCAGCAGCCTCGGCAACGATGAAGTCCAGGTGCGTGTCATCGGCGGTGGTGTCGGTGGTATCACCGAGAGCGACGCCAACCTGGCGCTGGCATCGAACGCCGTTCTGTTCGGCTTCAACGTGCGTGCCGATGCTGGTGCTCGCAAGATCGTCGAGCAGGAAGGCCTGGATCTGCGTTACTACAACGTGATCTACGACATCATCGAAGACGTCAAGAAGGCCCTGACCGGGATGCTCGGCAGTGATGTTCGCGAGAACATCCTGGGGGTCGCCGAGGTTCGCGATGTGTTCCGCTCGCCGAAGTTTGGCGCTGTCGCGGGCTGCATGGTCATCGAAGGTATGGTGCACCGCAACCGTCCGATTCGCGTACTGCGCGATGACGTGGTGATCTTCGAGGGCGAGCTGGAATCGCTGCGCCGCTTCAAGGACGACGTCGCAGAAGTGCGCGCCGGCATGGAGTGCGGTATCGCGGTGAAGAGCTACAACGACGTCAAGGCTGGCGACAAGATCGAAGTATTCGAGAAGGTCGAAGTGGCGCGTTCGCTCTAACAAGCAGCGACAAGCCTCAAGCGGCAAGCATCAAGAGGTGGCTTCGGCTCACCGATTGAGCTTGCCGTTTGGTTTTGTGGCTCAAAAATTCACAGCGTGCAGCGTGCAGCGTGCAGCGTGCAGCTAGAGGCAGCGTTTATGGCCAAAGAATTCAGCCGAACCCAGCGTATCGGCGACCAGATGCAGCGCGAGTTGGCGTTGCTGATACAACGAGAAGTGAAAGACCCCCGCCTGGGGCTGGTTACCATTACGGCCGTCGATGTCAGTCGCGATCTGTCCCATGCCAAGGTGTTCATCACCGTCATGGGCAAGGACGATGACGAGGACGCGGTCAAAGCCAATCTCAAGATTCTCAACGAGGCCGGTGGCTTCCTGCGAATGCAATTGGGCAAGGCGATGAAGCTGCGTACCGTACCTCAGTTGCATTTCAACTATGACGCCAGCGTGCGCCGTGGCGTAGAGCTCGCGTCGCTGATCGAGCGCGCCGTGGCTGAAGATCGCAAGCACAGCGATGACGTCGGAGAGTAAGGTGGCTCAGGTTAAACGCGTTCGCCGCTCAGTCAGTGGCATCATTCTTCTCGATAAGCCGCGTGGCTTCACGTCCAATGCGGCGTTGCAGAAGGTCCGTTGGCTGCTCAACGCCGAAAAGGCCGGGCATACGGGAAGCCTGGATCCGCTGGCCACCGGTGTGCTGCCGTTGTGCTTCGGTGAGGCCACCAAGTTTTCCCAATACCTGCTCGATGCCGACAAGGGTTATGAAACCGTTGCGCAGCTTGGCATCACCACCACCACGGCGGATGCCGAGGGTGAGGTGCTCGAGCGCAAGCCTGTCGCCGTGACCCAGGCGCAGCTGGAGGCGGTGCTGCCGGCGTTTCGAGGTGATTTGCAGCAGATTCCACCGATGTACTCCGCGCTCAAGCGTGACGGTCAGCCGCTATACAAGCTGGCGCGTGCCGGGGAAGTAGTGGAGCGAGAGCCACGTTCTGTTAATATTGCGCGCTTGGATCTGCTGTCGCTCGACGGTGACCGGGCTCGCCTTGCAGTGAGCTGCAGCAAAGGCACCTACATTCGTACGCTGGTCGAAGACATCGGCCGCGAATTGGGCTGTGGCGCGCACGTTGCGGAGTTGCGTCGGACCCAGGCCGGGCCGTTCGATCTGGCCCAGACGGTCAGCCTCGAAGCGCTCGAGCAGGCTCACGCGGAAGGTGGTGCGGAAGCGGTAGACGCATTCCTCAAACCAGTGGACAGCGGGTTGGAGCATTGGCCACTGTTGCAGTTGTCAGAGCACAGCGCGTTTTATTGGTTGCATGGGCAGCCGGTGCGTGCACCGGAAGCGCCGAAGTTCGGCATGCTGCGCGTGCAGGATCACAATGGCCGCTTCATCGGTATCGGTGAAGTGAGTGAAGACGGGCGCATAGCGCCGCGTCGCTTGATTCGGTCGGAATGACCGATGCGCCCACCGCATCGACGGTGGGCGTGACGAGGGTGGCTGTCGGCAGGCACGGTCATGCCTCTTTTAATAAAACGGGACACGTCCCGGCCTGTTCATAGAAGGAGCCCATCATGGCACTTAGCGTTGAAGAAAAAGCCCAGATCGTTGACGAGTACAAGCAAGGTGAAGGCGATACCGGTTCTCCGGAAGTGCAGGTTGCCCTGCTGACCGCCAACATCAACAAGCTGCAAGGTCACTTCAAGGCCAACGGTAAAGATCACCACTCCCGTCGTGGTCTGATCCGCATGGTCAACCAGCGTCGTAAGCTGCTGGATTACCTGAAGGGCAAGGACACCACTCGTTACAGCACTCTGATTGGTCGTCTGGGTCTGCGTCGCTAAGCGATGCTGACGCGTAGCTGAATGCCGAAGCTGGAAGTGGGGCTAGCCCTGCTTCCAGCTTTTGCCTTTCAGAAGCGCGTGTTTTGGACAGCGGCAGGGTTCGATTCCCGCCACTGCCCACGAATCTGCAACACGCGTCCGGCGTGAGGCTCTGCCCGTAGGACGTAGTA